>CAZWRQ010000206.1:0-9086 GCA_964636395.1 uncultured Holophagales bacterium | reverse complement strand
GTCAAGGCGACCGCGCTCTTTCCGGGGGTCCGACGGGCGCCGGGGGGTCGGCGCGAGTTCGGGCTCGGGCTCGACCTCGGGCTGGTTTAGACTCGCCTCCCGTGAGAGTTCTCGTCGTCGGCTCGGGGGGTCGCGAGCACGCCCTCGTCTGGAAGCTTGCGCAGTCGCCGCTGGTCACGGAGATCTTCTGCGCGCCGGGGAACCCCGGGATCGCTCAGATCGCCACCTGCCTTCCGATCGGCGTCACCGACATCGTCGAGCTCGCCGACTTCGCCGAGAAGATGAAGGTGGACCTGACCGTCGTCGGGCCGGAGCTCCCGCTCACGCTCGGCCTCGTCGACGAGCTGACGAAACGGCGGCTCCTCGCATTCGGCCCGAACAAGCACGCGGCCGAGCTGGAGGGTTCCAAGGTCTTCTCCAAGGCCTTCATGCGGAAGTACGAGATCCCGACGGCCGAAGCGGAGGTGTGCACGACGCGCGCCGAGGCCGAGAAGGCCGTGAAGACGTTCGGCCTGCCGTGCGTCTTCAAGGCCGACGGGCTCGCCGCCGGCAAGGGGGTCGTCATCGCCCGGGACGAGACCGAGAAGGAGAAGGCGCTGAAGCTCTTCTTCGGCGAGCGGGTCTTCGGCAGCGCCGGCGACCGCGTCCTCGTCGAACGGTTCGTCACCGGCGACGAGGTGAGCTGCATGGTCCTCTGCGACGGCGAGCGGGCGATTCCGCTCGCGACCGCGAAGGACTACAAGCGGGTCTTCGACGGCGACCGCGGGCCCAATACGGGGGGTATGGGCGGGCACAGCCCCTCCGTCTTCGTCGACGCGACGACCGCGCGGGAGATCCTGACCGACATCGTCCATCCGACGCTTCGCGGCATGGCCGAGGAGGGCCGGCCGTTCCGCGGTGTCCTCTACGTCGGCCTGATGCTCGAGAACGGGATGAAGCCGTACGTCCTCGAGTACAACGTGAGGTTCGGCGACCCCGAGACGCAGTGTGTCCTGGTCCGCCTCGAGGACGACCTCCTCCCGTACCTCCTCGGCTCGGCCCGCGGGAAGTTCGACGAGAACGCCAAGCCGGTCTGGAAGAAGGAGGCGGGGGCCGCCGTCGTTCTTTCTGCCGAGGGCTATCCGGGGCCGTTCGAGCGCGGGAAGCCGATCGAGGGGATCGAGGACGCGACGGCCGAAGAAGGGGTCTTCGTCTTCCACGCGGGGACGGCGAAGTCGGCCGACGGGAAGCTCGTCACGGCCGGAGGACGCGTCCTCGTCGTGACCGCCCGGGCCCGAGGGCTTTCGGAAGCGCTTTCCCGCGCCGTCCAGGGCGCCGAGAAGGTCCGATTCGAGGGGAAGCACTTCCGCCGGGACATGGGCTCGAAGGCGATGGAGATCCTCCGCGAGCGGACCGGCTCGGGCCTGAGCTGAAATGAACCGGGGGAACCCGCCGGGCGGGTTCCCCCTCCTCCCTGCGGTCGGACCCCCTCCTCAAGGGGAGAGAAGAGCGCCGGGCGGGTTCCCCCGGACCCCCTCCTCAAGGGGCGAGCTGAGCGCCGGGCGGGTTCCCCCTCCTCCCTACGGTCGGCCCCCCTCGTCGAGGGGCGGAAGGAGCACCGACTCGCCGTGGCCAGTTTGGCCGCGGTTCTGCCGGTCCTGCGACCGGGTATAAAGTCGTGCCATGAACACGGCTCTTGCGGCGACGGTCGTCCTCTTCCAGCTCGTTTCCGCCCACGGCGCTCCGGCTTCGGCGCAGTCGGCTGGCGGCCTCTCCTGGAGCGCGCCCAAGGGGTGGACCGTCGCGCCCACCGCCTCTTCGATGCGAGTCGTCACGTACCGCGTGCCGGCGGCCGCCGGAGACGCGGAGGCGGGCGAGGTCGCGGTCTTCTTCTTCGGCCCCGGCCAGGGGGGCGGGACGCAGGCGAACGTCGACCGATGGGTCCGCCAGTTCACTCCCGAGAAGGGGAGCGCCCCCCCGGGGAAGCCGGTCGCGCTGAAGGGCGCGGCGGTGCCGGTGACGATCGTGACGGCGGAGGGGACCTACGCCTCCGGAATGCCGGGCGGAGCGCTGACGCCGAAGCCGGGCTGGGCCCTCCGCGGCGGCATCGCCGAGGGGCCGCAGGGGCCGGTCTTCTTCAAGATGGTCGGGCCGAAGAAGACGGTCCTCGCCGCGACGCCCTCCTTCGACGCGTTCCTGAAGACGCTGAAGAAGGGCTGAGCGCCGCTCAGGCCGCGCCGTAGGAGGCCGAGAAGGGGTCCTCTCCCGGCCTCTTGCGCACCCCGTGGTCGGGGTTCGCGGCGAGGTGCTCGAGGACCTTCCACGCGGTCTCGGCCCCGACGCCCGCATTCCGCGCCCAATCCTCGGCGGTTCGGTTCGAGCCGAGGTCGGCCCTCATCGCCGCGAGGAGCGCCTTCTGCGCCTCGAGGACGGCCGCGGCCGCCTTCTTCCCCGCCTCGACGCCCGGCTGGTGGTAGGCGTTGATCCCGACGAGGAGCGCGTAGAGGCCGACCGTTCGCTCGAAGAGCGCGACGAGCGCGCCGAGCGAGCGCGCCGAGACGTCCTCGACCGTGATCGTCACCGAGCCGCGCCCCTTCTCGGTCAGCGCCTCGCGCGTTCCGAGGAGGAACCCGTGAAGGTAGTCGCCCGAGGTGACGTCCTCCTCGACGGCGAGGGAGGGGAGGCCGTCGCGCCGGTCCTTCAGGACCTCGATGAAGGTCGCGAAGAAGTTCGGGACTCCCTCGCGGAGCTGCTGCACGAACGCGTGCTGGTCGGTCGACCCCTTGTTCCCGTAGACGGCGATCCCCTGATGGACCGTGTTCCCCGCGAGGTCTCTCTCCTTCCCGAGCGACTCCATGACGAGCTGCTGGAGGTAGCGGGAAAGGAGGAGGAGCCGGTCCTTGTACGGAAGGACGACCATGTCCTTCAGACCGCGCCCCCCCGTCTCGCGATACCACGCGAGGGCGAGGAGGGCGGCCGGGTTCCTTCCGACGTCCGGGATCCGGGTCGCCGCGTCGCAGGCGCGCGCCCCTTCGAGAAGGCCGTCGACGTCGAAGCCCTGAAGCGCTGCCGGGAGGAGGCCGACGGCCGAAAGCTGCGAGGTCCGCCCTCCGACCCAGTCCCACATCGGGAAGCGCTCGAGCCACTTCTGCCGCCGGGCGAGCTTGTCGAGGTCGCTCCCGTCCTGCGTGACGGCGACGGCGTGCCGGCCGAAGTCGAGCCCCTTCGCCGTGTAGACGGCCTGCGCGACGAGCATCCCGTTGCGCGTCTCCTTCGTCCCGCCCGACTTGGAGACGACGACGACGAGCGTCCTCCCGACCCCGCCGGCCGCGGCGATCCGGTCGAGCTCCCGGGCCATGCCGTCGGGGTCGGTGTTGTCGAAGAAGAACGGGCGGAGAGAGTCCGAGGCGCCACCGAGCGCGTCGGCTACGAGCTGCGGCCCGAGCGCCGATCCCCCGATCCCGACGAGGAGGACGTTCTGGAACCGCCCGCCCGACTCGGGGGCGACGCGGCCGGCATGGACGTCGGCCGCGAACCTCTTCACCCGGGCGACCATCTCCTCGATCGCCCGCTTCACCCCGGGCCCCGGGGCGAGCTCGGGGGCGCGGAGCCAGTAGTGCCCGACCCGGCGCCCCTCGTCGGGATTCGCGACGGCCCCCGACTCGAGCGCGGCCATCGCCGAGAACGCGGACGGGAACGCCTCGAGCAGGAGCGGGTCGCTCGTCTTCGCGTGCGAGGCGAGGCAGGTCCGCGAGACGTCCACGAGGAGCGGGACGGCGGGCACGTGGGCGGAAAGGCTCCGGAGACGGGAGAGCGATTCGGTCAACTGTCACCTCGGGCCGGGCGCGATGCGATCCCCGTAGACTAACCGCAAAGGAGCGTCCCATGTCCGACAGCCGGCAGCTCGTCCTCGGAATCGACGTGGGCGGAACGAAGGTCCTCGCGGGGGCCGTCGACGAGGGGGGGCGCGTCCTCGGGCGCGGAAAGGTGAAGAGCCCGTTCCGGGGCGGACCGGACGAGATGACGGGAGCGCTCGTCGCCGCGGCCGACGCGGCGCTCGCGGAGGCGGGCGCGCGGCGGGAGGACGTCGCGGCTCTCGGCCTCGGCCTGCCGGGTCCGCTCGACGCCGAACGGACGACGCTCCTCCGCGCGATGAACCTCGGCGTGGAGCGGTGGCCGGTCGCCGCCGCGCTGGAGCCGCACTTCCCCGGCGTCCCGAAGCGGCTCGAGAACGACGTTCGGGCCGCGGCGCTCGGCGAGGCGCGCTTCGGCGCGGCGAAGGGCGAGCGGCTCGTCGTGGCGATCTGGGTCGGGACGGGGATCGGCGGCGCGGTCCTCCTCGACGGAGACCTGTGGCTCGGGCGCAACCGGAACGCCGGCGAGATCGGGCAGAGCTTCATCGACCTGAAGAAGGCCGGGAGCTTCGACGGGACCCTCGAGGGGACCGGGGCGAAGGTCGGGATGACGGCCTTCCTGCGCCGGCGGATCGAGCGCGGGGAGAAGACCGTCGTGGCGCGCGCCGTCCTCGAGAAGGACGGCCGCCTCAAGGGCTCGGAGGTGCGGAAGGCGCTCGCCGCGGGAGACGCGCTCGTCGAGAGGGCCCTGGCCCGGTCGGCGCGCGCCGTCGGCGTGACGATCGCGACGCTCTGGAACGTCTTCTCGCCCGATCTCTTCGTCCTCGGCGGCGGGATCGCGGAGGACGTCGGCGAGCCGTACGTAGAGCAGGTCCGGGCGGCAGCGGGCCGCTACGCCTTCTTCACCGACCTCGCCGAGGTGCGCGTCGTCCGCTCGGCGCTCGGGGACGACGCGGGGGTCCTCGGCGCCGCGATCCTGGCCCGCGAGGGACACCGGAGCCGGGGCTGAGGCCCGCGGACCGGCGTCGCCCGGCCTCGGTTTGACCGGACGCGGCCGGATCGTGACAATCAAAGGTTCGTGAGCTGCGCCACCTGCTCCATCGGAACCCTCGTGAACCCCGGCGGCAACTACGTCGGGGCCCGCCTCGCCGACGCGACGGACGGGAAGGTGACGGTCGTCTTCACCGGCGAGGTCGCCGTCCGCCCGGGCGAGCGGATCGTCGTCGAGACCGAGGAAGGGCCCGAGTTCGCGGAGGTGACGACCCTCTCGCCCGTCCTGGCGAAGGCCTGCTCCCAGAAGAAGGCGAAGCGGTTCCTCCGTCTCGCTTCCGACTCCGAGTCGGCCGACTTCGCCGAGCGGCTCGAGCTCCAGGAGGAGGCGGCCCGGTGGGCCTCGAAGCGGATCGCGGAGCTGCGCCTCCCGGTCAGCCTCGTGAAGTGCGTCGTGCCGTTCGACCGGCGCCGGATCACCCTCCTCTACTCCTCCGACGAGCGGGCCAACCTCCGGGACCTCTGCCGGGAGATGTCCGACCGATTCCACCTGCGGGTCGAGTCGCGGATGGTCGGCGTGCGGGACGAGACGAAGATCGTCGGGGGGATCGGGCCGTGCGGCCTGACGCTCTGCTGCTCCACCTGGCTGAAGGGCTTCCACCCGGTCACGATCCGGATGGCGAAGCTCCAGGGGATCACCCCGAACCCCTCGAAGCTGACCGGCATGTGCGGCCGGCTGAAGTGCTGCCTCGCCTACGAGCTCGAGGGGGGCATCGAGGCGGCCCGGAAGATGGGGAGCAAGGGCCCCGACCGGAGGGACGCCGAGAAGAAGGCCCCGCCGGCCCCGCCCGCTCCGCCGGCGCCCGTCCCGCCCGCCGCCTGACGGCCGGCTCGGCTTTCGTCGGGTAGACTTCGCTCACGGCTCGATTCCCGAAACGGCCCCCTGCCCCGGAAGGAGCACCCATGGCTGCAGTTCGCAAGCCGCCGTCGCCGGCCTCGCCGGCGGGCGCCCGCGACCCCGAGAGCGAGCTCGGGCCGCGAAAGCTGATTCGCCCCGCCCTGTCGGACCTCCGCCGCGACATGGGCCCGCGCGGCCTCCGGAAGGGGGCGCCGCCCGAGCAGACGAACGCCGAGTCGTTCTACTACCTCAAGCAGATGCAGGCCCGCACGCCCGTCGTCGTCCTCCTCGTCGACGGCGAGGAGCTGCGCGGCTGGATCGAGTGGTACGACAAGGACGCGATCAAGCTGAACCGGGAGCATGCCCCGAACCTCCTCCTCCAGAAGCACGCCATCAAGTACCTCTACAAGGAGGAAGAGGAGCGCCCGTTCCGGCGCCGGAAGGTCCGGGCAGAGCCGGACGGCCCCCCGACCGAGGCCGGAGGCCGCTGAGGCGCTGCCGCGGCGCAGCGCGGACGCCGCACGGGAAGCGGAGCTAGACTCGCCCCATGAAGACCGAGCAGCTCACGCGCGAAGCCCTGACAGCGTACGCCGCGGAGAATCGGGAGGCTTTCGAGGCCCTTCTGAAGGACTTCGTCGAGATCCCGAGCGTCTCCGTGGACCCGACGAAGAAGAGCGCCATCCGCGAGAACGCCAAGCTCGCGGCGGACGTGATCCGCCGCTTCGGCGGCGAGTCTCGCATCCTCGAGACCGACGGCCACCCGATCGTCGCCGGCGCCTGGGGGAAGAACCCGCTCTGGCCGACCGTCACGGTCTACAACCACCTCGACGTCCAGCCCGCCTCGATGGAGACGGAGCCGTGGAAGACGGAGCCCTTCGCGTTCACGAAGCAGGGCGACCGTTACCTCGGCCGCGGCACGACCGACGACAAGGGCCCGGCGCTGACGGCCCTCTTCGGCATCAAGGCCGCCCTCGAGGCCGAGCTCCCCGTGAACCTCCGGGTCCTGTGGGAGTTCGAGGAGGAGATCGGCTCGCCGAGCTTCGAGAAGGCGATCGCCGCGCACGCCGACCTCCTCGCCACCGACTCGGTCCTCGTCTCCGACACGATCTGGATCGCGCGCGGCAAGCCGGCCTGCCCGGCCGGGCTCCGCGGTCTTCAGGGGTTCCTCTTCACGCTCGAGACGGGCGAGACCGACCAGCACTCGGGCGTCTGCGGCGGCGCGGCGCGAAACCCGATGGCCGAGCTGATGAAGCTCGTCGCCGAGTGCTTCGACGCGACGACGGGCCGGGTGAAGATCCCGGGCTTCTACGACGACGTCGTCCCGCCGACGAAGAAGGAGCTCGAAGACTTCCGGCGCTCCGGCTTCACGGTCGCGGGCTTCAAGAAGGACCACCTCTTCAAGTCGCTCCGGACGAAGGACGCCCTCGACCTGATGAAGCGGATCTGGGCGCAGCCGACGTTCGAGGTCCACGGGATGGTGGGCGGCTACACGGGGCCGGGCGTGAAGACGGTCATCCCGCCGAGCGCCGAGGTGAAGGTTTCCTGCCGCCTCGTCCCGAATCAGACCGGCGAGAAGATCGCCAGGCTCGTCACGAAGTTCGTGAAGTCGAAGAACAAGGACGTCGTCGTCCACGTCAAGAACCGCCTCGACCCGTACCAGGGGAAGACGGAAGGACCGCTCGCCGAGGCCGTGAAGCGCTCGATGAAGTTCGGCTTCAAGCGCGAGCCCGTCTTCGTCCGCGAGGGGGGCTCCATCGGCGCCGTCGTGACGATGGAGAAGGTCCTGAAGTGCCCGGTCATCTTCCTCGGCCTCTCCCTCCCGGAGCACGGCTACCACGCGCCGAACGAGAACTTCGACTGGGAGCAGGCGTCGGGCGGAATGGCCTCCTTCACCCGCTACTTCGCCGAGGTCGCCGCGCTCGGCAAGCCCTCGAGCATCGCGAAGCCCGGCCCGCGCCGGGCGAAGAAGGCTGCGAAGAAGGGGAAGAAGTAGCCCGCGGCCCCGCGTCCTCCGGTCCGTCCGAACGAACGAAGCCCCCGCGACGAGCGGGGGCTTTCTCTTGGCGGGCATCGAGGAAGACGGCAGACCGAGAGACCGAGAGACCGAGAGACCGAGAGACCCGCAGTCCACTTCGACGGGGCTCACGAGTCGCGGACGGAAGGGGCATCCCGCAGCTCGCTCTGCGCGCGCGCGACCCGCATCGACTCCGCTGCGCGGGTCGCCGGCGCGGCCGCGAACTCCTCGCTGCGCTCGTCAAACAGCGCGTCCGCTTCCTCCGGCGACCTGCTCGCGGAGCCGTGCGGGTGCCCCGCACGTGCTCGAACGCTCGCTCGCGGGACGCCCCTCCCGTCCGCTCACGGATGCTGCAGGGCGAGCGCACTTTCGAGGGAGGGCACAGCAGGGGGTCCACCGTAAGGGGCCTGGTCTACTCTCTACACTCTGCATGGCGGGCAAGGCGGGGCTCGCGTGCACTGCGTGGGGTCCATCTCATGGTGTGAGATGGGGTCTGGTCTACCCTCTACACTCTGCCCGATGAGTGAAGCGCAGTCTCCACGCGAGGTCGTCCGTCGTTGGGTCGAAGCGTTCAACCGCGAGGACGTGGACGCGCTCGCGTCGATGTACGCGGAGGACGCGGTGAATCACCAGGTCGCGGAGGCGCCCGTGGCGGGGCGCGAGGCGATCCGGCGGATGTTCGCGGAAGGGTTCGCGGCAACGCGGATGGTCTGCATCGTGGAGAACGTCTTCGAGGAAGGCGAGTGGGCGATCCTCGAGTGGCGAGATCCGCTCGGGCTGCGCGGCTGCGGCTTCTTCCACGTCGTGGACGGGACGATCGTGTTCCAGCGCGGCTACTGGGACAAGCTCACCTTCCTGCGCGCGCATGGGCTGCCCCTACCCGGATCTGCCTGAGGCATGCGGATAGGAATCCCCTGGAGCCACCGGGAAGGCGCTCTCGGCTATGGGTTCCTTCTGGCCGTTGATGTTCGCGTGACGTGAGCGGGCGGGCGGGGTGTCCCGCGAGCGACCGTTCGAGCACGTGCGGGGTACCCGCACGGCTCTGCGAGCAGGCCGCCGGGGTACGAGCGCGCACCGATTCGACGAGCGGAGCGAGGAGCTTGCGCGCTCGCCGGCGGCCCGCGCAGCGGGGCCGATGCGGGTCGCGCGCGCGCAGCAGAGGCATCTGAACAGCAGCGAAGTTCGGATTGGGAGCGGGGGTCCGGGGGGCCGCGCGAAGCTCAGGCCCCCCGGGCGTGCGCCGTGGGACACCACGCCCGCCCGCGGATCGAGAACCCGAACGCGAGATATTTGTGTTCTCGGGCTCTCGGGCTCTCGGGCTCTCGGGCTCTCGGGCTCTCGGGCTCTCGGG
>CAZWRQ010000205.1:0-9121 GCA_964636395.1 uncultured Holophagales bacterium | reverse complement strand
GACCGGGCTCCTCGGCGAGATCTTCCCGGCGCTCGAGGCCGAGATCGGCGGCGCCTCGCGCGCGACGGGGCTCTTCTGGAAGCTCCTCGCCGAAACCGATCGGCGCCGCGGCGGCGGCGAGGTCCTCTCGGACTCGATCCTCCTCGGCGTCGTCTTCCTCCCTCTCCTGTTCGCCGCCATTCGCGCCCGCTCCGGAGGCTCCGTCGACACGCAGAAGCTCCTCCTCCTACTCGAGGAGGTCGTCAACCCGGAGGCGGCTCGCCTCTCGCTCCCGAACGCGGCGATCCACGACCTCAAGCAGGGGCTCTTCACGATGGGCAGGATCGCGGAGCTGAGGCCCGAAGACCCGGCCGCGCGCCGCCTCGTCACGAAGGGGTACTTTCCCGTCGCCGTCGGCCTCCTGTCGCTCTACTCGGCCGCCTGCGGCCGCTACCGCGACGCCGCCCGGACCTGGGAGGACCTCCTGCGCCGGGGAGGCCGAACTCCCAGGCCGGGAGAGGACCTCCGCGCCGCGATCCCCTTCCCCGAAGCGCTGATCCCTCACGAGGAGCACGGGCCCGCGGAGCTCCTTCTCCCCGACGAAGCGCCCGCGCGCCCCCGAAGCGCACCCCGTCGGCGGCGCCGCCGCGGCCGCGGCGGGCGGGCGGGCGAAGCCGCCTGAGCCCCTACCTCGGCGAAGCGGCGGGCGGACCTTCCGTCCGCCGCTCGAAGACGTACGGCCCGGTCCGGGCCCCCCAGACCTGCCGTCCTTCGATGTCGTACCCGCGGTCCCACGACTCCAGCCGGCCCGGGCGAAGCGTCACCTCGGAGGTCGCCCAGCGCGCCCCCGCGAGCGCGGAGGGACACTCCTTTCCCTCGGTCGCTCCGCTCCAACCACCCTCCGTCCGCTTCAGGCGGACCGCGCAGCCGAGCCGCTCCACGACGTCGCCCGCCCCGTAGAGGGCGAGGTCGGACGGGTCGCGCCACTTCCCCGACACCGCGACCGGCTCCTTCGGCTCGAAGACGCGCGAGACGACGCCCCCGTCCGCGGTCTCTTCGATCCGGTAGAAGCGCTGCCGGTACGGCCGGTCCGGCTTCTCGAGAAGCGCCTGCTCGACGTAAAGGACCGGCGCGCCGGCCCCGAGCCGGCTCGCCGGGACCCGCACCGCCACCAGCCGCACGGCCCGGAACCCCTCCGGGTCCGAGGCCGACTGGGCGGAGGAGTCGAACGTCCCGGTCAGGAGCGCGGCGACTTCCTCGACCCTGGAGGGAGGCTCCGTTCCGGCCGCCGGTGGGCTCGCGAGGAGAAGCGCGGGGAGGACGAGTCGTGCGCGTCGCATCGCGCCGACTCTACGGCATGAGGGGATCAGGGCATCAGGGCATCAGGAGGAGGAGGCTCAGCGACATCGCCCCCATCCCGAGGAGGAGGCCGTAGAGCGAGTCGTGCCCCTCGCCGAAGGCACGGGAGGTCGGCAGGAGCTCGTCGAGCGAGATGAAGACCATGATCCCCGCGACGGCGCCGAAGACGACGCCCATGACGCCGGTCGTCAGGAACGGACGCAGGGCGAGGTAGCCGACGGCGGCCCCGACCGGCTCCGCGAGCCCCGAGAGGAACGACCAGCCGAACGCCGCGCGCCGCCGGCCCGTCGCGTAGTAGATCGGCACGGCCACGCTCACCCCTTCCGGGATGTTGTGGAACGCCACGGCGATGGCGATCGCGAGGCCGACCTTCGGGTCGTCGAGAGCGGAGAGGAAGGTCGCCATCCCTTCCGGGAAGTTGTGGATCGCGATGGCGACCGCGACCGCCGTCCCCGTCCTCCGGAGCTTCGCGGCCGCGGGAAGGGCCATCGCGTCGCCGAGCGACGCGAGCTCGAGCGCCGTCCGGACCTCGTGCGGGTTCTCGTCGCCCGGCACGAGCCGGTCGATCGCGAGGATCAGGAGGATGCCGAGGAAGAACGCGCCGACGGAGAGCCACGCCCCCTGCCGCGCGCCGGCGCCCGTCGCGAGCGCCGCCTGCGACTTCGGCAGGATCTCGACGAACGACACCCAGAGCATGACGCCCGCCGAGAATCCCGTCGCGACCGACAGCAGGCGGAGGTTCGTCCGCCGGGCGAAGAACGCGATCGCGCTCCCGAGCCCCGTCGACAGGCCCGCCGCGAGCGTCAGCCCGAACGCGATCCCCACGTTGCCCGCCGTCGTATCCCCTCCCCTGCGCCGAAGGCGCACCGATCATGTTCGCACGGTCGCATCCGAATGGAGCCAGCGGCCATGATCCTTCGGCACGCCCTCGAGGATGAAAGCTCGGAAGGGGTCAGGTCCGTTTTTCGTTGGATCTGGCAGGGACGAGTCATCTGGAAGGGGCGTGGATTGAGCGGACAGGCTCGTCTTCCGTTCCATCTCGGGAGCCGGGCGCACTCCGGCGCTCCCGCGCTCAACGGAAAACGGACCTGACCCCAGTCGTTCCACTCGTTGGCGGGGACGAACGCGGCGGCGGCGCGACGGCTACGCGGCCTCGGTCGTCGGCTTTCGCGTCTTGCGCTGGGAGTGGTCGAGGACGCGCTTGCGGAGGCGGATGGAGCGCGGCGTGACCTCGACGAGCTCGTCCTCCTCGATCCACTCGATCGCGGCCTCGAGGGGCATCTCGCGCGGCGGGGTGAGCTTGATCGCCATGTCGGAGTTGGAGGCGCGCATGTTCGTCAGGTGCTTCTTGACGCACGGGTTGACGATCATGTCGTTCTCGCGGGCGTTCTCGCCGACGATCATCCCGGGATAGCACGCGACGCCCGGGCCGAAGAAGAAGACGGAGCGCTCCTCGAGCCGCTCGATGGCGTAGGCCGTCGTGTCGCCCGCCTCCTTGCAGATGAGGGCGCCGGTTCGGCGCGTCTCGACGTCGCCCTTCCAGGGTTCGTAGCCGGCGAAGACGTGGTGGAGGATTCCCTCCCCCTTCGTGTCGGTGAGGAACTCGTTCCGGTAGCCGAAAAGGCCGCGCGTCGGCACCTTGAACTCGATCCGCGCGCGCCCCGTGCCGTTGTTCACGAGCGCGGTCATCTCGCCCCGGCGGCGGCCGATCTTCTCGATCACGGTCCCGACGAACTCCTCCGGCACGTCGACGACGAGCTGCTCCGCCGGCTCGCACGTCACGCCGTCGACCTCCTTCGTGATGACCTCCGGGCGGGAGAGGCCGAGCTCGAAGCCCTCGCGCCGCATCGTCTCGATGAGGATCGCGAGGTGGAGCTCGCCCCGGCCCGAGACCTTGAAGGCGTCGGGGCCGTCCGTCGGCTCGACGCGGAGCGCGACGTTCGTCCGGAGCTCCTTCTGGAGACGGTCCCAGATGTTGCGGCTCGTGACGTACTTCCCCTCGAGGCCCGCGAACGGCGAGTCGTTCACCCGGAAGGTCATCGAGACGGTCGGCTCGTCGACCGCGATCGGGTCGAGCGCGACCGGGAAGTCGGCGTCGGCGACCGTCTCGCCGATCGTCACCTCCTCGAGGCCCGAGAGGACGACGATCTCCCCGGCCGCGGCCTCGGCCACTTCGGTCCGCTTGAGCCCCTCGAAGACCATGAGCTTCGTGACGCGGCCCTTCGCGATCGAGCCGTCGTGGCGGCAGATCGAGACGTTCTGTCCGGGCTTCACGACGCCGTTCACGACGCGCCCGATGGCGAGCCGCCCGAGGTAGTTGTCGTAGTCGAGGGAGGCGACGAGGATCTGGAGCGGCGCCTCCGGATTCCCGCCCGGCTCGGGCACCTCGACGAGGATCGCGTCGAGGAGCGGGCGGACGTCGTTGTCCGCGTGGTCCACCTCGCGCCGCGCGAAGCCCTGCTTGGCCGAGGTGTAGACGATCGGGAAGTCGAGCTGGTGGTCCGTCGCGCCGAGGTCGACCATCAGGTCGAAGACCTCGTCGATGACCTGGTGGGGCCGCGCCTCGGGGCGGTCGACCTTGTTCACCGTGACGATCGGCCGGAGACCCAGCTCGAGCGCTTTCCTGAGGACGAACCGGGTCTGCGGCATCGGGCCGTCGGCCGCGTCCACGACGAGGAGAACGGCGTCGACGAGCTTCAGGACCCGCTCGACCTCGCCGCCGAAGTCGCTGTGCCCCGGGGTGTCGACGATGTTGATCTTCGTGCCGTGGTAGCGGATGGAAGTGTTCTTGGCGAGGATCGTGATCCCGCGCTCGCGCTCGAGGTCGTTCGAGTCCATCACCCGCTCCTCGGTGTGCTCCCCGGCCCGGAACGTCCCGGACTGCCGCAGGAGGCAGTCGACGAGGGTCGTCTTGCCGTGGTCGACGTGGGCGATGATGGCGACGTTGCGGAGCTCGGGCATTCGGATTCCTTCGCCGCGCGGCTGGCGCGGGAGCGGGAGGGTACCAGACCCGAGCGGACCGGCCCTGCTACTTTCGCGAAAGCGTCGAGCTCACGTAGGGGGCGAAGTCCTTGCCCGGAGGGGCGACCTCGAGCAGCTCCCCGATCGAACCGTCGGCCTTCCGCGTGAACGTCCAGCGGGACCGGATCCCGGCCTCCAGGTTCGCCATCTCCTTCGCGGTGAACGCGATGCCGTCGGGCCGGATCTCGGCCTCGTAGATCCCCCAGACCTTCGTCGAGAAGATGAGGAGGGCGACGTACTTCCCCTTCGCGCCGTCGTAGACGATGTGGGCGACCTCCTCGGTCGAGCTCTCCGGGAGCGACTCCTTGGCCGGGTAGAACGTCGTCGCGCGATAGCTGAGCTGGGCGCCTCCGACCGAGGACGTGAAGGAGACGACGCGGCCGCCGATCCGGCCGCCCGACTCGGCCGGACCCGCCCAGGAGCCGTTCAGGAACCCGAACTCCTGGAAGACTTTCCACTCCTGGGCCGGGGGCGGATCCTGCGCCTCGAGACCAGGCCCGGCGAATAGCAGGGGCAGGAGTGCAAGGAGTCCGGGAACCCTCATTCTGCGAGCAGAGACCATCTCACCCCTCCTCGACGAATCCGACGGGAGGGGGAATTATAGACTCGCGCGGGAACCTCCCGCCCCCCAACTCCGTTTCGATCCTAGAGGAGGCCCATGGCGAACGCCCCGCACCCCGACGCCGAGCTCGTCGCACGCTGCCTGAACGGCGACGACGCGGCGTGGCGGGAGCTCGTGGAGCAGTACTCGGCCAAGGTATACCGGATCGCCTACCACCGGACCTATGACCGGGCCGAGGCCGAGGAGCTGACCCAGGACTGCTTCCTCAAGGTCTGGGAGAACCTCGACCGGTACGAGCCGACCGAGGCTTCTCTCCTCGCCTGGATCGCCACCCTCTCCCGGAACCTCTCCATCGACCACTACCGCAAGCGACGCCGGGAGAAGGGCTTCCACTTCGTCACGGACGACGCGCTCGTGTCGCTTCTCCCAGGCTCGGACGACCCTTCGGCCGACGCGGTCCGCCGGGAAAGGCTCCGCCTCCTCCTCGACGCGATCGCCCAGCTCCCCGACGAGCTCGCCGAGGTCGTCCAGATGCGCGACCTGGACGGGCTCGACTACCGCGAGATCGCCGACCTCCTCGGGCTCCCCGACGGCACCGTCAAGTCGCGCCTGAACCGCGCCCGCGTGGAGCTGGCCCGGATCGTGAGGGAGAGGATCGGCGCGGCGCCCCTCGCCCGTGGCCCGCTCTTCGGCGGGCTGACGCCCCAGGCCGGAGGCGCCGCATGACGGCCGGCGCTCCCGCCCCCTGCCGCCGCGCCGAGGCCGCTCTTCTCGCCGGCGGCGTTCCCGTCCCGGCCGAGGTCGGAGACCACGCCAAAGCCTGCGAGACGTGCGGGCCGCTCCTCTCGGGATGCAAGGAGATCGACGCGCTCTTCGCCGCCCTCGCCGTGCCGGAGCCGCCCTCCGCCCTCTTCGGGGCGCTCGAAGCGATCGGATCGGCCGAACCGGCTCGCGTCGCCGTGCGCGAGACGCTCGCCCTCCTCGCCCCGGGAGCCCTCGCCGACCCCGAGCCCTCGCCCGCACTCCTGAGGCGGCTCCTCGCCGTCCCCGCGACCGGGCCGAGGCCCGCGGCCAACGTCGTCGAGATGAGCCGGTTCCGCCGACTGCGCAGCGACTGGAGGGTCCTCGTCGCGGTCGCTTACGCCGCCTGCCTCGCCCTCGTCGCGATCCTCGGCGTCGACCCCCTCTCCGCGGCGCGCAGCGGCGCGAGCGGGATGGCTGCCGCCGGCGAGCGCGCGATCGCCGAGGCGCGAGAGGCGGCCACCGACAAGCTCGACACCGTCCTCGCGGCCCAGCGTCAGAAGCCGCTCACCGAGCAGATCGACTACAAGGTCTACCGGACGCTCGCCGTCGGCAAGGCGAAGACCTCCGCGTGGGCCGGCATCCTCCTCGGCCGCATCTTCGGAACGCGCGTCGAGGCCGAGGCGCCGGCCGCCCCTCCCCGGAGCGAACCGGACCCCGGCAGTTTGCGTTCCTTTGATCGGGCCGGGACGGACGACCCGCTCTCGCGAGCCCAGCGAGCCTGACCGAAGCCCAGAAGGTGGAGCCGATGAACGAGAACCCGAACCTTCCGCCGCCCCCCGCGAACGTCACCGCGGCCCCTCCGGTCGCCTACGTTCCGCCCGCGCCGCCGCGTGCCGTGGCCCCTCCCGGGAAGAACCCCGCGGCCGCCGGGCTCCTCTCGCTCTTCCCCGGCCTCGGGCACGTCTACCTGGGGCTCTACAAGCGAGGGGTCGTCTTCTTCGCGATCTGGGCGTTCTTCATCGCCGCCGTCGATCGCGGCCACGACATGCCCTTCGGCCTCCTGATCCCGTTCTGGATGGTCTTCGTCCTCATCGACGCCGTTCGCCAGGCGCGCGCCCTGAACGCCACCGGGATGCCCGAGCCCGGGTTCTTCGGAGAGGAGAGGCCGTTCCGGGCCGATGGAGGGCTCACATTCGGCATCTTCCTCATCCTGATCGGCCTCTTCTTCCTCGCCGACCGGATCTTCACGATCGACCTCTCGTTCCTCCTCGACTGGTGGCCGGTCCTCCTCGTCGCCTTCGGCGGCTGGCAGGTCTTCGCCTACTTCCAGGAGAAGAAGCGGCGGGAGGAGGCGGCGGGCGGCCGGGAGGCGGAGCCGAGCGCGCCGTAGCGCCTTCGCCGGGCTCGCGCCTGCAAGGAGGGAGGGGCTTCGGCCCCTCCCTTTCGCTTTTCGACCCCTCGTGCCCCGGGCCGGGGGGCGGCGGCGCAGCCGCCGCGAGGAGCGTCGCTATCCGCCGAGGCTCGTCACGAGGACGACCGTCGTCTCGGAGACCTTGCCGTCCCGCGGGTCGATCAGGTGGTCCTCCACGACGACCTGGAGCGTCTCGTCGTCCTTCGTCCAGCGCGCCGTCCGGCCCAGCTTTCCCGCCCACGCCTTCTCCGCGGAGACGTCGACGGCGAGGCCGGCCGCACGCGCCCATTCCCGCAGGTCGCCGAGGATGTCGCGCTCCCCCTTCAGGAAGATGAGCTGCATCGGCGCTGCCTCGTAGAAGGCGACCGTCTCGTCCCATCCCCGGGGAGTCGTGTAGACCGCGAGCCGGAGCCCCGCGGCGCGGCGCCGGATCTCGGCCTTCGCCTCGGGCGGCTGGGCGGACCTCTCGAGCTCGGCGAGGACCGAAGTCATCTCCGCCTTCGCGCGGTCGGAGACGACCTTCGTCATCTCGGGCTCGAACCGCCCGCCGGGCGGGGGCGGGACCCCCTTCACCGGCGCCGGGTCGGCGAGCCAGAAGAGCGTCAGGAGTGCGAGCAGGGGAGCCATCGCGCGCGAGTTTACCCGGCCGCCCCGTCGTCGCGTTTCTTCACGACGATCTCCGCGGGCTGCCCCGCGAGGTACCGGAGCGAGCACTCGGCGAAACCCTCGCAGCGGAGGCAGACGAGGTCCTTGTCCCCCTTGAAGTCGACCGGTTTGCAGATCTTCACACCCGGCACGACGAGCTTCTGAAGCTCCTTCCGGAGCCCCTCGCCTCCCGGCGGCTCGACGCCCGAGCGCTCCGTCGCCCGGAGCGCCTCGACGCGCGGGAAGAGCTCGCGGTTCCGCCTCTCGAGGGCGTCGTCCTTCTGCTGCACGGCCGTCGTCTTCACCGCGGCGACCGCCTCGAGCGCCGCCTTCCTCGCCTTGAAGCGCCCGTGGTGGCGGACCCAGAAGAAGAGGAAGCCGGCCCCCGCCCCGAGGATCCTCACGAACGCGGGCCCGGCACCGAACGTCACGAGGTCGCGGAAGAACGCCAGCCCCAGGAGCGCCGCGCTGAAGACGGCGATCCACTTCACCTTCACCGGGATGACGAAAAAGACGAGGAACTGCGTCTCGGGGAAGAGGAAGGCGTAGGCGAAGAGCATCGAGATCGGGACGACGAACGGGTCGGAGACGAGCGGCGTCCCGAGGACCCAGGCCGAAAGCGACGCCCCGAGCGTGGCGACGAGCCAGAAGGCCGTGTACTCCCCCGTCCCCCACTCGGCCTCGAGCGCGCTCCCGAGGATGTAGAGCGCGAAGGCCCCGAAGAAGAGCGACATCGGCCCGCCGTGGAGGAACTGGAACGTCACGAGGCCCCAGGGCTGGACGAGCGCCTGCTGCGGCCAGAAGCCGAAGAGGGCCGCCGTCTTCTGCGGGTCCATCGTGAAGAGGAAGAAGAAGACGAAGTGGAGGCCGCAGAGCGGCAGCGTGAGGCCGAGCTTCGGCGCGAAGAGGTCGCGGCCCGAGGTCATCCGGAGCTCCTTCCGAAGCGCTTCAGCACCTCGGCGTGCGCGAGCGTGAGGAGGATGGGGCGACCGTGGGGGCAGGTCCACGGGTCGCGGCAGGCGGAGAGGTCGGCGAGGAGGCGCGCGGCTTCCTCCGGGGCGAGGCGGCGGTTCACCGTGATCGCGCCGCGGCAGGCGAGCGAGGCAGCGAGGGCGTCCTTCGCGCGGGCGGCGGCGTCGCCCGCGCGGCCGGCGCCCGTCCCGGACGCCTCGAGGAGCCGGCCGAGGAGGTCACGGAGGACGGTCACGACCCTCTCCGGCACGCAGTCGGCCGGCGCCGCCGAGACGACGAAGAGCCGCCCCGCGAGCTCCGAGACGGCGAAGCCGGCGGCGCGGAGCGCCTCGTCGGCGCGGCCGAGCGCCTCGGCCTCGTCGGGCGAGGCCTCGAACGTCACCGGGGCGAGGAGCGCCTGCGAGGCGAGCCCCTGCCCCTCGAGCCGG
>CAZWRQ010000204.1:0-9146 GCA_964636395.1 uncultured Holophagales bacterium | reverse complement strand
CTCCGAGTTCTTCGCCGTCGTCTGGACGAGCATCCCCATCTCCTGGATCGCCGCGGCGGTCTCCTCGACGTTCGCGGCGAGGGCCTGGGTGTTCTGCGCGACGGCGCTGATCTGGGCCGCCATCTCCACGAGCGTCGAGGAGGTCTCGTCCGAAGAGGAGGCCTGCGACTCGGCGCCGCGCTGGATGGACGAGGCGGACGCGGAGATCTCCTCGGCCGAGATCGCGACCTGCTGGGAAGCGTCCCGGAGACGGGAGAGCAGCTCCCGGAGCGTCGTCACCATCCTCACGAACGCGCGGCCGAACGTGTCGCTCTCGCCGTGGACGCTCGGCGCCGCGCGCAGGTCGCCGTCCGCGAGCCGATCCGCCGCCTGGGCCATCTCGCGGAGGTACTCGACCATCCCGCGCATCGCGCGGGACAGCCTCCCGATCTCGTCCTGGCGCTCGCGCATCGGGACCTCGGCGAGCTCTCCGCGCGCGATCCCTTCGGCGACGCCGACGAGCGAGAGGATGGGGACGGAGACGGCCCTCGAGACCCGGAGCGCGAGGAAGACGACCGCGGCCGCCGCGACGGCGAGCGCGATGAGGAAGGTCAGCGCGAGCTCCGTCACGGAACGGAAGGCCTCCGAGGACTCCTGCCGCACGAAGATGAGGACCCGTTGACCGGGGAAGGTCGAGAAGCCCTGCTCCGTCGACCAGCCGATCGCATAGCGCCTCCCGGTGTCGGGGTCCGTTTCGGTCGTGAAGCCCTGCTGGGACTTCTGCGCCAGCGCGAACGCGTCGTGCCCGGCGAACCTCGCCGTCAGGATCGCGTTGGCGTCCTTCGAGCACAGGACGAGGCCCGTCCGCCGGTCCACGACGAGGATCTCTCCCGTCTTCCCGAAGACCTCCTTCTTCACGAGGTTCTCGGTGAAGAGGGCGCCGTAGTCGACGCGGGCGCAGACGACGCCGACGGCCCTGTCGCTCCCCGGCTCCTTCACGAGCATCGAGAACGCCACGGTGGCACCGCCCACGGTGGGATCGAGGTAGACGGACGGCGAGAAGTACGGCTCGCCGCTCTGCCCTTCGAGGAACCACTCGGCCTGCGATTCGTCGGCCCCGACGAGCTCGGGCCGCGACGCGGCGACGACGCGCCCCGCGGCGTCCGTCAGGACGATCGAGGAGTAGACGGGGCGGCGCGTCTCGACGAATCGCGCGAGCACCGCGCTCTTCTGCTCGGGGGTCGACCTCGTCGACGCGAGGCTCGCGCTCTGGGAACGGTCGATGATGTCGATGTACCGCTCGAAGAGGTTCCGCGAGATCTTGTCGGCCGTCGAGTACGCTCGGTCCCGGAAGTCGGCCCCGACGAGCTCGCGCATCGAGCTCCGCCCCGCGATGAGGCTGAAGACGCCGAAGCCGGCGAGGGGCACGATCGCGAGCAGGAACCAGACGACGAGACGCGCGCGCAGGCTCCTGAAGCCCCGGATGCCCTTCATTCCTTCTCCTCCCGCTTCATTTCGATCTCCTCTCCCTTCACGACGAGCGTCCGACCCGGATCGAGCAGGATGAGGAGCCCTTCGGACCGTTTCGCGACCCCGACGACGTAGTCCGTCCGTGCCGTCACGACCTCCGCGGGCGGCGGCTCGATCTCCGAGAGCCTCACCTTCGCGACGCGCGTGACGCGGTCCACGAGGAGGCCGAGCGCCCGCTCGCCGATCTCGAGGACGACGACGCGCGCCGCGGGACCCGGGTCGAGCGGGTCGAGGCCGATTCGCGTCCGGATCTCGACGACGGGCAGGATGCTCCCTCGGACGTTCGTGACGCCGCGGATGTGAGGGGGCGCCTGCGGCACGCGCGTCAGCTCACCGACCCGCAGGACTTCCCGCACGCTCCCGACGGGAAGACCGTACTCCTCGCGGTCGAGGACGAACGCGACGTAGGTCCGCTCTTCGTCCGCTTCCGCGGTGACGCGGGCCTTCTGGTCGGACGAGACCCAGTCCGCGAAGGCGAGAAGGTCCACGGAACCGTCGGCCCGGGTCGTCCCGGGCGGCGGCCCCGCGGGCAGCTCGGCGTTCCGCTCCATCTCAGAGCTCCCTTCCCGCCGCGGCCCGCAGCTCCTCGAGGTGCGCATCGAGGAGCCCGATCGCGTCGAGGATCATGACGACTCGCCCGTCGCCGAGGAGCGTCGCGCCCGAGATCCCGAGCGGTCGCCCGAGGGACTCGTCGAGCGGCTTCACGACGATCCGGACCGTCTCGAGGGGGCGGTCGACGAGGAGCGCTTTCTGGCGCCCCCCTCCCGAGAGGATGGACGCGAACCCCCGACATCCTTCGGACACGCGCGCCGTCCCGAGGAACGCTCCGGCGTCGAGCGCCGGGACGAGGCGGTCGCGAAAGAGCAGGACGCCGTGCGAGACGACTCGATGGAGCTCCGCCTCCTCGAGGCGAACCGTCTCCTCCAGGAAGCTGACCGGGAGGGCGAACGTCTCTCCGTCCACCGAGACGAGGAGCGCGTTCGTCTGCGCGAGCGTGAGAGGGAAGGTGAGACGGAACTCCGTCCCGCACCCCGGCCGCGAGCGGACCCTCACCGAGCCGCCGAGCCGTTCGACGGAGGCCTTCACGACGTCGAGCCCGACGCCGCGGCCCGAGATCTCGCTGACTCCCGTGCGCGTCGAGAAAGCGGGGAGGAAGACGAGGCCGATGAGCGCCGCATCGTCCATCCCCGCGACACGCAGCCCCGTCTCCGCGGCCCGGCGGCGGACCCGCTCGATGTCGATCCCGGTGCCGTCGTCGAGGACCGCGACCTCGGCGAGGTTCGACTCCTGTCGCGCCGCCAGCGTGAGCGTCGCCCTCCGCGGCTTGCCCCGGGCCAGACGCTCGGCCGGCGGCTCGATCCCGTGGTCCAGGGCGTTCCGCACGAGGTGGAGGAGCGGCTCGCCGAGCTCGTCGACGACCGACTTGTCGAAGGTCGTCTCCTCCCCGTGAACGATGAGGTCGACCTCCTTGCCGAGCTGGAGCGAGAGGTCCCTCACGAGGCGGCGGAAGCGCGAGAAGACCGAGCCGACGGGGACGAGCCGCGTCGCGAAGATCTCGTGCTCCAGCAGGTCGAAGGTCCGCCCGAGCGTCTCGAGCCCCTCGGAGGCCGCCGTGGCCTCGTCGGACGGGGCCCGGCTCGCGAGGCGGCGGACGCGCTCCGTCGCCGAAGCGAGATGGACGTGGAGCTCGCCGCTCAGCTCGAGCAGACGCTCGAGGCTCGCGTGGCTCACCCGGAGGGACAGCGCGCGGGCGCCGAGGACGCGGATCGCCTCGTCGACGATGGCGGGAGCCCCCGCCGGCCTGCGTGCTTCCGGCGCGGCCGCCGCGACGGCCTCCCCGGCCCGGGCGAGCGCGGCGAGCGCTTCGTTCCATTCCGGCGGGGCCTGCTCCGGCACCTCTCCGGCCCGAATCGCCGTGGAGATCCGGCCGATCGTGACGAGGAGGAGAGGAACGACCTCCTCCTCCGCCGCCGCGTCCCCGGTCCCGCAGGAGGCGAGGGCGTCCTCCATTGCGTGGGCCGCGTGCGCTACGGCGTCGAAGCCCATCATCGCGGAGTTCCCCTTGAGCGTGTGGAAGACGCGCTTGAGCTCCGCCAGGACCTCGGCCGACAGGGCCGACTCCGCGCTCTCGACCGAGAGCAGCGAGTCCTCCGCCTTCTCCAGGAGCTCCCGGCTCGAGGAGAGGTAGTCGTCGAGGATCTCCCGGAACTCGGGAGTCGTCACCGGAGCCTTCCGGGATCCGGCGGCGGCGCGGGAGCCCCGACGCTCACGGGACCTCGGGGCCGCTCCGGCTGTCGAAGAGGCCGTCGATGATCGCGTGGAGCTGCGCCGGGCGGAACGGCTTGCACACGTAGCCGATCGCCCCGAGCGCCATCCCCCGGGCGGTGTCGCCCTCCTTCCCCTCGGTCGAGATGATGATGACGGGGATCTCGGTGAAGAGCCCCGTCTGCTTCCGGACCTCGAGGAAGCGGAGCCCGTCCATGACGGGCATGTTGATGTCGAGGAGGATGAGCTGGATGTCCGGGTCCCGGTTCAGCGCCTCGAGCGCCTGGTTCCCGTCATAGGTATGGACGACCTCGCACCGCTGGTACCGCTGGAGCACGAGGCCGTGCATCTTGTGGACGAGCTCGGAGTCGTCGACGATGAGGACTTTCTTCAACCTCATGGGAAGCACCCTCTTCCGGCGCGGAGCCACGGGACCCACCGCCCCCCGGAAAGTGTAGTCCGGCACGGGACCGGAGAGGGGAGAGCGGACGACATCTCCGCTAGAGCTCCGCTTCCCCCAGGGAGGACCTTCCGAGGGCCGAGGGCCGGAACCTCCTTAGGTCCCTGTGGGAGACGGCGATGAGCTTGCCGTGGAGGAGCGGCACCAGGAGCCCCTTCTCCTCGACGGTCCTCGCGATCGGGACGAGGTCCTTCACGTCCTCGCTATTCCGGAACGTCTCCAGGGCACGATCGGTGGCCGGGTCCTTCCAGCGGGAGATGTTGTAGGCCGCCGCTCGGGACGCCGTCCTCGAGAGGACCATGTCGGAATGGAGGAGCGAGTCGAGGAAGTCGGCCGCGATCGTCGTGTCGGCGATCCAGCCGGCGAGGAGGAGGTCATAGTCCCCGCGCTCGAGGTGGCCGAAGTACTCGGCCCGATCCTGGGTCTGGACGACGGTCACCTCCGTGCCGATCGCGCGGAGCGTCTCGACGACCGCCTTCGCCGCCGCGGGAGGGTCGGGGAGATACGGCTTCGGCCCCCACGTCAGGACGAGCCGAAGCCGTTCCGGAACGCGGAGACCGGCCTCCGAGAGGAGCTGCAGGGCCTGGACGGGGCTCCCGTCGATCGCTCCGACGGGCGCCTCCTTCCGCAGGAACGGCGGGAGGACCCCGGTCGCCGCGAAACCGAGCCCGAGCGGCCCGAAGCTGACGCGTGCGACCTCCGTCCGGCTGATCGCCGAGCAGAGCGCGCGCCGGACGCGCGCATCCGCGAGGACGGGGCTCTCCGTGTTCAGGAAGAGGATCGCGGTACTGCTCCCCTCGAGCGTCTTCGGGAAGACCGGAGCCCCCCGGAGCTTCGCGAGGTGGGCGAAGGTGAGCGCGTAGGTGAGGTGGACCTCCCCCGCGTGAACCGCCGCGAGAAGAGTCTCGGCGTCCGGGTAGACTTCGAAGAGGAGGCCTCCGGACGCCGGCGGGTTCGCCGCACGCGGGTTCGGGCGGAGGAGGAGCTTCCCGGCGCGCGTGGGGTCCTCCCCATCGAGCGGCTCGGGGGCCAGGAACGGCCCCGTGCCGACGAGCGATCCCTTCGACCCGAGAGCGACGGCGCAGAACGGCTGCGTGAGCTGCGTCGCGAAGTGCGGATCGGGAGAGCGGAGCTTGAATTCGACACGTTCCCCGCGCGCGCGGATCTCCGCCCTCGCCGTCAGGTCACGCACTCGGGAGAGGGCCGAGGCGACGGCCGTCGCCGTGCAGGGTGTCCCGTCCGAGAACACCGTCTCCGGACGGACCGGCGCCGAGAGGACGAGCCCGTTCTCCTCCGCGCGGAGCGGCTCGGAGAGAAGGAGGGGCTTCGGCGGACCACCGTCGGGGGGGGCGACGTAGGCCGTCTCGTACGCCTGCATCAGGACGAGGCCCGTCACGTGGTCGTGGATCTCCCAGGGGTTCACCGAAGCGAGACGGGAGAGAGTGCCGACCCGGATCGTTCGGGGGGGGATGTTCGGGGGCTGCGGCATCGGTCTCACCCTCCACGCTCCGGGGCACCCGGAGCCCGCGCAGGCCGTCCTCCCGGCAGTGACCGGCGAAGGCCTGAGATCGTCCTCGTTTCGGGGCGGGCGGGCGGCCCGGATCCCGATGCGGGGAAGGGGATTGTCCATCACATCGGCCGCTTCGCGCCCCTCCGAAGTTCGCTCCCGCCTTCCCGGCCCGTTCGCCCCCTCTCGGCTTCCCGCGGCTGCGCGCGCCGAGCCCCCGGCAGCGGCGTCAGCTCTTCGGCAGGAGCTCCTTCAGGCGGGCCGCACCCGCCCGGCTGACCGGGAGGCGCGTGCCGTCGGCCATCACCGCCGTGCGCCCCTCCTCGAGCGCGACGAGGCGGGCGACGTTCACGACCCAGGAGCGATGGACGCGGACGAAGCGGTCGGCCGGGAGGCGGGCCGCGAGGTCGGCGAGCGACTGGAGCTTGAGGACGCTCCGGTCGCCGGACCGGATCCTCACGTAGTCTCCCTCCGCGCCGATCCAGTCGATCGCCTCGACGGGAAGGACGATGACGCGCGTCCCCTCGCGCACCGCGACCCGCTCGAGAGCCTGCCCTTCGGGCCGGGCCGCCGCCGCGAGGAGGGACGGGTCGGGGCCGCGGGCCCCGGCGCCGAGGAGCGCCCGGGCCCGAGCGAGCGCCGCGTCGAACCGCTCCCGCGAGAACGGCTTCAGGAGGTAGTCGACCGCGTGCACCTCGAACGCTTTCAACGCCCAGCGGTCGTACGCGGTAACGAAGACGACGGCCGGGCGCGGCTCGAGGAGCTCGAGCGTCTCGAACCCGGTCAGGCGCGGCATCTGGACGTCGAGGAAGACGAGGTCGGGCGCGTGCGCGGCGACGGCCTCGATCGCCTCGAGGCCGTTCGCGCACTCGGCGACGACCGTCACGTCGGGATGCGCCGCGAGGTGCTCGAGGACGAGCCCCCGCGCCAGCTCCTCGTCGTCGACGACCGCGACGCGCAGGCTCACGCTTCCTCCGGCCTCCCGGGCGGCACGACGACGGCGACGCGGAACCGCCTGCCGTCTCCCCCTTCCTCCAGCTCGGCCGCGCGCCCCCAGACGGCGGCGAGGCGGCGGCGTACGAGCGAGAGACCGAGGCCGCTCCCGGCCGGGGCCGGCGTCTCCGGGTCGTACGGGTTCTCGACGGCGATCCTGACGCCGTCTCCCGCGCTCTCGACCCGGAGCGTCACCGTCCCCCCTTCGATGAGCGTCGCGACGCCGTGGCGGACCGCGTTCTCGACGAGCGGCTGGAGAAGGAGCGGGGGGACGGGGACACCGAGGAGGGAGTCCTCGACCTCCTCCTCCACCTCGAGCCTCCGCCCGTAGCGGACCTGCTCCACCGCGAGGAACTGACGCGCCAGGACGATCTCCTCCCGGAGCGGGATGAGCGTCCGCTCGCCGGAGGAGAGGCTCCGCCGGAGGAAGTCGGAGAGGAGAACGCACATCTCGCGCGCCTTCGCCGGCGCGCTCGTCGTCAGGGCGCTGACGGAGTTGAGCGCGTTGAAGAGGAAGTGGGGGTTCAGCTGCGCCTTGAGCGCCTCGAGCTCCGCCTCGCGCGCCAGGACCCGCGCCTCCATCGCCCGACGCTCGGCCGCCTGGGACGACTCGAGCGAGAGGAGGATGTAGTGGAGCGTGACCGCGAGGAGGTAGAGGAGGACCCCCAGGACGAAGAGCGGAGGCACCGCCTGCCCGAAGCGCTCGGGGAGAGTCGAGAACGAGGGGAACGACCCGAGCAGGCTCGCGAGCGTCGAGCCGGCGAGCGTCAGGAGCGAGGCGGCGATGAGCGCGCCGACGACGTGGACGCCGAGGACCGAGGCCGTGCGCGCGCGGGTGAGCGGCGCGCTGCGGCAGGCGTAGAAGGACGAGAGGCAGAGGAAGGCGTAGACGAGCGCGAGCGGGCCCGAGAGGGCCGCCGCCTCGCCCCAGGAGAGGCTCCCGGGCAGCGCGAGGAGGTACGCCTGGATCCCCGCCAGGGGGACCCAGGCGAGTACGTAGGCGAAGAGCCGTTCCCGGCGGGCCAGGATCGGGTGCACGTCAGTTCTTGATGTCGAGGCCGCCGAAGACCACGAAGCCGTCGATGACGAGCTTCTTCGGCGGGACGTCTCCGTCGAGGGGCGGGTGATGGGACTTGTCGTCGGTGCCGCCGAAGATCGCAAACGCGCGGACCTCGACGTTCCAGTCGCGCGGGATGCGGATGTCGCCGCCGCCGAACGCTATGAAGACGGTGACCGCCGCCTCGTCGTCGGGGATCCGGCAGCCCGACAGGTCGAGCTCGAAGCCGCCGAAGAGGGCGTTGATCTCGCCGCCGAGGAACTCGTTCGTCGAGATCGCGCGGTCCCAGCCGCCGAAGATCGCCGTCTCGTCGAGCGTGGCGGCCGTCCGGCTCTCGATCGTCCGGTCGGGGAAGGTCCGCCCGCCCGCCTTCTGGACGAGCCGGATCCCGAGCGCCACGAGGACGAGCGGGAGGAGCTTCCAGACCGGGAAGCGGAGGACGTGGAGGTTGTCGAGGAGGAGCAGGAGCCCCGCGAGGGAGATCACCCACCCCCAGAAGCCGTTCCAGAAGCCCTTCTGCTGGAGCGCCTTCGTCAGGCCGACCGCGATCAGCGCGACGGGCCAGAGGCGGATGAGGAAGCGGGCCGACACGAAGCCGAAGTTGTCGAGCGTGAAGAGGAGGCCCGCGACGATGATCAGGATGCCGAAGACGAGCCTCACTGCGCCCGCCGCGGCCGGAAGTCTCGGGTTTCTCATGTTCATGGCCTGCCTCCGCGCCCCCTCTCCGGGGGGTCTCCTCCACCTTACGTCGGCCGCGGGGATTCCGCCCGGACGATTCGGCGAACGGGCGCCGGGAGTCGACGAACGGCGGTCAGAGCGCCGGCCGGCCCAGCCGGAAGGTGCGCGCGTAGCCGTCGGCCGGGACGCGGATCGTCACCGAGACTGCTCCGGCGTCGGAGCAGTTCACCGCGGCGGCGTCGAGCCTCCGGCCGCGAAGCGCGGCGGAGAACGGGAACTTCAGGTCCTGCCAGGGCGCGACGTCCCCGTCGGGGCGTCCGTCGACGATCCGGCTGCACTCCACGAACCGGAAATGCCCGAGGTCGTGCGCCGCGCGATAGCGGCGGACCGCCACGAGCGGCGCCTCGCCCGGCGACGGCAGCGCGAGGTCCTTCGGGAAGATCGGGTCGAAGACGACCTCCTCCCCCGCCGCCGCCTCGCGGAAGACGCCGAAGTGCCGCGTCAGCCGGTCGGCGAGCGTGTAGCCCGCCTCGCCGTCGAGGAAGAGGGCGAGGCCCACGGCGGTCGCGGCGAACGGGTGGGGCGAGCGCTTCACGCGCCGCTCCCCGAACCGCTCCCGGAGCCTTCGCCCGACGAGAGGGAACGCCCCCGCCCCGCCGACGACGTAGACGCCGGCC
>CAZWRQ010000203.1:0-9220 GCA_964636395.1 uncultured Holophagales bacterium | reverse complement strand
GCCGTCAGGCGTCAGGACGGGGTTCTCGGCGTCCGCCTCGCGTTCGTCGGCGTCGACGAGCAGGGGGTCGCGGGCGTCTTCGCCCAAGAGGTCGTCGCGGGGGCCGACACGACGGCCACGCGGCGCCGCCTCGGAGGCTTCGACGCGACGCTTCCGGCCGAGTCGTTCGCGATCTCGCCTGACGGCGCGTTCCTCATAGTCGCCGCGCGCGAGAGCCTCGCGAGCATCGCCCTTGCCGAGCCCGTCGCGGGCGCCGACAGGCCCCTGCGCCGCTAGGAACGAACGGGGGCAGGCCGCTTTTCGTGACCTTCGCGTCGCGAAAGTCACGAGACGACGCCCGCCCCCGGGTTCTCCTACTGTCCGACGGGCTCGTCGACGAGGTCTTCGACGTCGATCTCGGGCTCGGGCGGGAGCTTCGCCAGCTCGGCCTGCACGAGCGCCTTGTGCTCCACCTCGTCGCCCTGCAGCTCGGTGAAGAGCGCCTTCACGTCGGGGTCGCTGAGGAACGGGAGGGCGGCGGCGAAGTAGTCGTGCGCCTTGATCTCTGACTCGAGCGCGACCTCGAGGGCCTTCCGGGGCGACATGAATGCGCGCGCCTTGTCGTACTCGGGCGCCTCGACGTCCCAGAGCATCGAGCGGCTCATCCGGGTCGGGGCGTCGGCGAAGAGGGCCTTCCGACGCGCCGAGAGGTCGGCACCGTGCTTCGCTTCGTTCGCGGCCATGAATCGGTAGAACTTCGCCGCGTCCGCCGTGTGGTGGACCTCCATCTGCTCGGCGAACTCCTCGTAGCGTTCCCGCGCCTCGTCCTCGATCAGGATCGCGAGGTCGAGGGCGTCCTTCAGGTCGAGACGTGCGAAATCGACGGATCGGCTCATCGGCTCACTCCCAGAGCCGCTCCGGCGGCTCCAACCGCGCCGATCTTAGCCCGCCGGGCGCCGCGGACGCATCGTAAGATCGCCGGTCGATGGACGAGGAGAGCCTGATCCCGCTCCTCGCGCGGAGCCTGCGCCGGAACGCGAAGCTCCCCGCCTTCTCCGACTTCCCCGGGCCGGCGATGACCTACGACGACGTCGCCGTCCGCATCGCGCGCTACCACGCCGCGTTCCGCGAGCTGCACGTGAAGCCGGGGACGAAGGTCGGCCTCCTCGGGCGCAACTCGGCGGGCTGGGCGACGGCCTGGCTGGCGGCCGTAGCCTGCGGGGCGGTCGCCGTCCCGATCCTGCCGGACTTCCGCGAGGAGGACGTCCACCACATCCTGAATCACTCCGAGGCCGCCCTGCTCCTGACGACCGACGCGTTCTTCGAGCGCCTCGACCCCGAGAAGACGCCGGGCGTGAAGGCCGTCCTTTCCACGAAGGACCTCTCGCCCCTCTTCCTCCGCCGCGAGGGGGCAGCCGGCGCGCTCCGGAAGGCCGACGCCGCGGCGCGAGCCGTCGCGGCGTCGAGCGTCCCGGACACGTTCGCGAGCGCCGGGCCGGAGGACCTCGCGTCCATCGTCTACACCTCCGGGACGACCGGCTTCTCGAAGGGCGTCATGCTCCCGCACCGGAGCCTTCTGCGGAACGTCCTCTACGCGCAGAAGCACATGCCGCTCGACGCCGGGGACGCCGTCGTCTCCTTCCTCCCGCTCGCCCACGCGTTCGGCTGCGCCTTCGAGTTCCTCTTCCCCTTCTCGGTCGGCTGCCGGATCGCGTTCCTCGACAAGACGCCCTCCCCGCAGGTGATCCTGAAGGCCTTCGCCACCGAGAGACCGCGGCTCGTACTGACGGTCCCGCTGGTCCTCGAGAAGATCTACGCCCGCAGGGTGAGGCCGTTCCTCGAGAAGCCCGCCGTACGGCTCCTCACGCGCCTCCCGGCGCTCCGCCGGAAGGTGGACGCCCTCCTGCGCCGCAAGCTCGTCGACGCGTTCGGCGGCCGGGTCCTCGAGGTCGTCGTCGGCGGCGCCGCCCTGAACCCGGCGGTCGAGGAGTTCCTCCTCCGGATCGGCTTCCCGGTCACCGTCGGCTACGGGATGACCGAGTGCGGCCCGCTCATCTCCTACTCCGGATGGCGCGAGCACCGACCGCAGGGCGTCGGGCGCGCCGTCGACGGCCTCGAGCTCGTCGTCGACTCCCCCGACCCGGCGCGGGTGCCTGGGGAGGTGAGGGTCCGCGGCCCCTACGTCATGGCCGGCTACTACAAGAGCCCCGAGGCGACGCGCGAGCTGCTCGGAGAGGACGGCTGGCTCCGGACGGGCGACCTCGGGCTCCTCGACGCGGACGGCTGCCTCTACCTGAAGGGACGGTCGAAGACGATGTTCCTCGGGGCCACCGGGCAGAACGTCTACCCGGAGGAGATCGAGGCCCGGCTGAACGCGCTGCCGCTCGTCGCCGAGTCGCTCCTCGTCGAGCGGGACCAGCGCCTGCACGCGCTCGTCTACCCCGACCTCGAGGCGGCCGACGCCGCGCACGTGGGGCACGAGGGAATCCTCCGGGAGATGGAGAAGAACCGGCAGAAGCTGAACGGGAAGCTCCCGCCGTTCTGCCAGGTCACCTCGATCGAGGTCGTCCCGGAGGAGTTCCAGAAGACCCCGACGAAGAAGATCAAGCGGTTCCTCTACGCGGGCCGGGCGGGCTGACCCCGGGTCTGCTCTAATTCGCGCTCATGGCAGACGCGAAGGCCGAGACCCGCCGGCTGGCGATCGACCTGGGGCTTCCCGAGGGGAGCGTCCACATCGAGATGGACGTGCCCACGGGGGACGTGCCGATGGAAGGGCTCCTCCCGTCGCTCCGGACGACCGCCGACGCGTTCGTCGCGTTCGGGGCCGCCCTCTCCGCGCGGGACGGGAAGCCCGTCTCCTGCACGAAGGGCTGCGGGGCCTGCTGCCGCCAGGTCGTGCCGATCGCCCCGGCGGAGGCGCGGCGCATCGCGACGCTCGTCGAGGAGATGCCGGAGCCGAGGCGGTCCGTCGTCGAGGCGCGATTCGCCGAGGCCTGGAAGCGGATCGAGGAAGCCGGGCTGATGCCGGCGCTCGAGGGGCAGGGGCCGCGCGCGGCCGGCGGGGCGGTCGAGGTCGGTCTCGCCGTCTTCCGGCTCGGCATCCCTTGCCCCTTCCTCGAGGACGAGAGCTGCTCGATCTACGAGGACCGCCCGATCGCGTGCCGCGAGTACCTCGTCACGTCCGACCCCGCGCACTGCGCCGATCCGACGCCCGAGACGATCGCCCCGGTCCCCCTTCCGACGCGCGTCTGGGCCGCCGTCGCGCGTGAAGAGCAGGGGATCCCCGACGGGGACCCGGTGCCCCTCGTGCCGCTCGTCCTGGCCCCGCGCTGGGCGGCCGCGAACCCGGAGAGGGGCGCGAGCCGACCGGGGCCGGAGCTGCTCCGCAGCGTCTATGGCCGATTCGCGAACGACCTGCGGCAGGGGAGGAGGGCGCCGTGACCGTCGAGGCGGGGCGCAAGCTCGGACGCTACGTCCTCTCGCGCAAGCTCGGTGCCGGAGGGATGGCCGAGGTCTGGGAGGCGTTCGACGAGGGGCTCCACCGGAGCGTCGCGGTCAAGGTCGTCCGGGACGAGATCGCCGGAGAGGCGGAGTACCGCGAGCGGTTCATCCGCGAAGCGCGGCTCGCCGCCGGGCTCGAGCACCCGCGCATCCTGCCGATCTACGACTTCGGGACCGAGGCCGGCATCACCTTCCTCGTCATGCCGCTGCTTCCGGGCGGCAGCCTCCGGGAGCGGATCACGGGTCCGATGCGCCCCGATGAGGCGATCGACTGCCTCGCGTCGATCGCGGCGGCGCTCGACCACGCGCACGCGCGAGGCATCCTTCACCGCGACGTGAAGCCCTCGAACGTCCTCGTCGACGCCTCCGGGAGCCTCCTCCTCGCCGACTTCGGCCTCGCGAAGAGCACGGCGGTGTCGTCCGAGCTCACGGCGACGGGGATGGTCGTCGGCACCCCGGCCTACATGGCGCCCGAGCAGGCGATTGGCCGGCCCGTCGACGCGAGGGCCGACCAGTACGCCCTCGGCGTCCTCGCGTTCGAGCTCCTGACCGGAAGGACTCCGTTCCAGAGCGAGTCCCCGTTCGCCGTCCTCGACAAGCACCTGCGGGAGGCGCCGCCGCCCCCCTCCACCTTCGTCCCGGCGCTCCCGTCGTCGGTCGACGCCGTCCTCGCGCGGGCGCTCTCGAAGCAGCCGCAGGAGCGCTTCGCGACCTGCCGCGAGATGGTCGAGGCGCTTGCCGGCGCGCTCGGCGTCTCCGTCCCGGCCCGTCCGGCCACGGCCGTGCGGCCCGTCGGCGCCCTCGACCCGACCTGGATTGCCGGGTCGGGCGCGGCGCCGCCGCCGCTCGCGACGCCGCCGCGGCTCGCGACGCCGCCGCCGTCCTGGCCGCCGCCCCCGCCGTCGAACGTCACGCTGCCGGCGCCGAGGACCGCGGTGACGATGCGCGGTCCGGCCCCGACGGGTCTCCCGGCCGGGGCCGTAGCCGCGATCGCCGTCGCGGCGCTCGTCTTCGTCGGCGGCGTGGCAGCCGCGGGCTGGTTCTTCTTCCTGCGTCCGCCGGTCGGCGGCGAGTCTCCGGCCGCGACCGTGTCGCCGACCGTGTCGACCGTCGATCCGACCGTCCTCCCGACCGTAGTCCCCGTCGGGCCGTCCCCGGCTTCGACGGAGGGGGATTCCTCCTCGGCCGAGGACGCGTCGACCGTGACGATCGAGGAGCTCGCCGTACCGACCGCGGCGCCGCCGGTCCCGAGCGCAGCGGGGCTGCCCACGCCAGCGTCGTCGCAGGTCTCCGCAGGGACGCGCCGGACGCCCGGTCCAGAAACAACGGCCCTCGCGCCGACCCCGGAGCCGCAGGTCGTGACGCCGGAGCGCGCCACGGAGCCGGCTCGACCGGCGGAGACCGACCCGTCCGCGCGCCTCGAGCGGGTCGTCCCCTTCCGGACCGGCGAGGCTGTTCCGGTCGGGATCGTCGACCGGTCGATCACGATCGAATCCTTGGCCGTCACCGACTGGCCGAAGCCGGATGAGCTCCGGAAGGCCGAGGCCAGGTCGACAGGGACGATCAGCCTCACGGTGAAGTTCACGTATTCGAACCGGGACGACGAGGACTGGAGCTGCACCTATCGGGTGACGGTGCTCGACGCGGAAGGGCGCGAGATCGGCTCCGGGGTGCAGAAGCGAAGCCTCGGGGGCTCGGAGGCGGGCGACACGAACCGCGTCTCGGTGAAGATGCGGGCCACCGACTTCCGACGCGCGGCGAAGCTGAGGGTGCGGATACTCGCCAATCCGGACTGAAGTGGATCGGGGGCACCCGCTGCCGGGTGCCCCCGCGGCGCCTTCGGCGCCTCCCCCTCCGCGCGAACGAAGACGGGACGTGGATCGGGGACACCCGCGGCCGGGTGCCCCCGCGGCGCCTAGAATCGCATCGTGCGTCTCCGCGCGATCCTCCTCCCGCTCGCTCTTCTCGCCGCCCCGAACGCCGTGGCGGCGAACGGCCCCGGTCTCGACGAGGCCGCCGCCGGGCGGTTCGCACGCCTCGCCCTCGACTGCGTCCACCGCGAGTACCCGAACAAGATCGCCCACGTGATGAACGGCGACGCCGACGCGAAGCCGCCGCGCGAGCTGACCCCGGCCTTCTACGGCTGCTTCGACTGGCACTCGAGCGTTCACGGGCACTGGCTCCTCGCGCGTCTCGCCCGGCTCCACCCGGACGCGCCGTTCGCGGCGCCGGCGCGCGCGGCCCTGGCGAAGAGCCTCACCGAGGCGAACGTCGCAGGAGAGGTGGCCTATCTCTCGGGGCCGGGGCGGACGGGCTTCGAGCGGCCGTACGGCCTCGCCTGGCTCCTCCAGCTCGCGGCGGAGCTCCGCGAGTGGGACGACCCGGAGGCGCGGGCCTTCTCGAAGGCGCTCGCGCCGCTCGAGGCGAGGGTCGCCGACCTCCTCTTCGCCTGGATCCCGAAGCTCGCCTATCCGATCCGGGAGGGAGAGCACCCGCAGACCGCGTTCGCGTTCGGCCTCGCCCTCGACTGGGCCCGCGGCGCGGGCGAGACGGAGAAGGCCGGGCTCCTCGCCCGGCGGATCGTCGAGCTCTACGGTGCCGACCGGCGGTGCCCGATCGGCTACGAGCCGTCGGGGCAGGACTTCCTCTCTCCGTGCCTCGGCGAGGCCGACCTGCTGCGACGCGTGATGCCGCGAGACCGTTTCGCGAGGTGGCTCTCGGAGCTCCTGCCCGACCTCCCGCGCGACGGGTCGTCGGGTTGGCTCGCGCCCGGGATCGTCACCGACCGGACCGACGGCAAGCTCGTCCACCTCGACGGGCTGAACCTCTCCCGGGCCTTCATGCTCCGCGGCATCGCGGCCGGGCTCCCGGCGCGAGACCGTCGAATTCCCGCGCTTCGGGCGGCCGCGGAGGCCCACGCGAAGGCGAGCCTTCCGAGCGTGACGTCGGAGCACTACGAAGGGAGCCACTGGCTCGGGACGTTCGCGGTCTATCTCCTGACGGAGCGGGGGCTCCCGCCCGTCCTTCCGCGCTGAGGCTGCGGAACCGGCCTCCGGGATGACGCCCGTCATCCCGGGCGACGGAGGAGCGCGTGCTACGGTGCGCGCCATGACGAACGCGGCCCACGACCACCACCACGACCATTCCCACGGAGCCGACGGCTTCGTCTTCGGTCACGAGGTCCTGGGCATCCTCGCCGACCGGGGTGGCCGACTGCCGGTGGCCGAGCTGAAGCGCGCGGCGGCCGAGGCGTTCGGAGAGGACGCGCTCTACGGGAACTGCCACGGCGACCGGTTCGGCTTCGAGGGGCTCCTCGAGTTCCTCGGCTCGGCCGGAAAGCTCTCCCTCGACGGGGACGAGGTCGCGCTCGGCCGGGTCCCGGGCTGCACCGGGCACTGAGCCCGCGCTCCGCCGCGCGGGTCCGTAGAATCGCGCGACGGTGAGCCCTCGGATCGGTTCGTCGCCCTGCACGTTCGAGGCGGAAGGGCGTCCCTTCGTCCTTCGGAGGGACGGCGCCGGCGTGATGCACGCGGAGGCCGGCGACGACCTCGGCCTCGCGGCGGCGTGGGGTTTCGCCCACGCGCACGACCGCGCCCTCCAGCTCCTCTTCACCCGGATCGTCGGGCAGGGGAGGCTCTGCGAGCTCCTCGACGACTCGCCCGCCTCGCTCGAGGTCGACCTCTTCATGCGGCGGAGCCTCTTCGCTTCGGCCTCCGCCGAAGAGGCGGCATCTCTCTCCGGTCGCGCGAGGAGCCTGGCGGAGGCGTACGCGGCGGGCGTGAACGCGCGGCTTTCGAGCGGAAGGCCGTGGGAGCTTCGGCTCCTCCGGGTCCCCGCCGAGCCGTGGACGCCGGCCGACACGCTCCTGACGCTCCGGCTCATGACGTTCGTCGGCCTCGCGCAGGCGCAGGGCGACGCCGAGGTCGCGATCCTCCAGGCCCTCCGCGCCGGCGTGGACCGCGGCAAGCTCGCCCGCCTCTTCCGCCCGCACCTCGACGGGCTGGACGACGCGTTCCTCGAGGCGATCCGCTCGCTCAGGCACGTTCCGGCGCTCGTGCCGGGCCTGCCGCCGTTGCCCGTCCTCCGCGCCAGCAACAACGTCGCCGTCGCGGGGCGCCGGTCGGCGTCGGGTGGGGCTCTTTACGCGAGCGACCCGCACCTCGAGGTGAACCGCCTGCCGGCGATCTGGTACGAGGTCGTCGGCACTCTCGCCGGTGGCGACTTCCGGACCGGGGTGACCGTGCCCGGCGTCCCAGGCCTCGTCATGGGGAGGACGCGTGCGATCGCGGCGGGCTTCACGTACGGGTTCGCCGACACCGTCGACCTCGTTCTCGAGGACGTGAGGAACGGGCTCTTCCGCCGCGGCGAGGAGTGGCTCCCGCTTCGGGAGAGGCGCGAGACGATTCGACGGAAGAAGGGCCCGCCGCGGGAGGTCACCGTCTTCGAGACCGATGCCGGGGTCCTCGAGACCCCGGACGGTGTGGACCGCGTCGACGACGGCCTCTGGGTCGCCCGCGCCTGGACCGGCCGGCGCGCGGGGGGCGCGGCCTCGCTCGAGGCGATCCTCGACCTCTGGGCGTCGCCGGACGTCGACCGGGGCGCCGAGGCCGCCGCGCGCGTCGCGCTCAGCGCGAGCTGGCTCCTCGCGGGTCGCGACGGTCGTATCGCGGCGCAGCAGTCGGGCCTCCTGCCGAGGCGCCGCCGTGCCCCCGGCCTTCTCCCGCTCCGCGGCTGGGAGCCGGGCGACCTCTGGGACGGCACGTTGCCTCCGTCGGACCTCGCGCGCGCCGCCGGCGGCCCGGAAGGGGTCCTCGTTACCGCGAACGACGAAGGCCACGGCGCCTGGAAGCCGGTCGGGATCACGCTCTGTATGGGCTCCGACCGGGCCGATCGCCTTCGCGAGCTCTGCGGTGCGAAGGCCGCCGCCGGGGGGAACCTCTCCGCCGCCGACCTCGGCGCGATGCAGGCGGACGTCGTCTCCGGGCAGGCGCGGCGGCTCCTCGCAGCGCTCGACGCGTACCTTCCCGATCTCCCCGCGGTCCGCGAGCTCCGCGCGTGGGACCGGCGTTACGACGCCGCTTCGACGGGGGCTCTCCTCTTCGAGAGGATCTACGCGGCCCTCTGCGAGGAGCTGTTCGGCGCCGGGCTCCTCGGCCTCGAGGCGTGGCGTGCTCTCCGCGACTCGACGCTCGTCCATGCGTTCTTCTTCCACCTCTTCGACGACCTCGTCGCGCGCGAGGAAGGGGAGGAGTGGTTCGGCGCGGAGGGGAAGGCCGCCTTCGTCTCCCGCGTCGCCCGCCGGGCTCTCGAGGGAGTCGATCTCTCCGCGCTCCCGCCGTGGGGCGCGTCCCGGCGCGTCTTCCTCCGGCACCTCCTCTTCGGCAGGAGGCTCCCGCCGGCCCTCGGCTTCGACCGCGGGCCGTTCGAGGTCGTCGGAGGTCGCGCGACCGTCGCCCAGGGGCAGCTCCTCTCGCTCGCGGGGCGCGAGTCGGCCTTCTGCCCTTCGTGGCGCTTCGTCACCGACCTCGCGGCGGACGTCTCCGAGACCGCCCTCGCCGGCGGCCCCTCCGACCGCCGCTTCTCCCGCTGGTACGTGACGGACCTCGCCCGCTGGCTCGCCTTCGAGCGCAAGACCCTGAAGCCCTGACCGCCCCCCCCTGGGATGGCGCCCCTCGGAAGGGGTGCCGTCCCCAGAGATAGCAGGGATGGTGCCAGGCGTGAAATCGTGTATTGTTTTGAC
>CAZWRQ010000202.1:0-9229 GCA_964636395.1 uncultured Holophagales bacterium | reverse complement strand
GCCGCGGCCCCCCCGGCTCCTTCCCCGTCCGTTCGAGCACGCCGCGATTCTGCGACCTCCCCCGCTGCGCGTCGAGCCTTCTCCCCCGCCCTACTTCCCGGCCAGCCAGCGTTCGGCGTCGATGGCGGCCTTGCAGCCCTCGCCCGCAGCGCTGATGGCCTGCCGGTAGATGTGGTCGGCGACGTCGCCGGCGGCGAAGACTCCCTCGACTGAGGTGTACGTCGTCGGGTGCCGGATCTTCAGGTAGCCGACGTCGTCCATCTCGAGCCTGCCGCGGAAGAGCTTCGTGTTCGGCTCGTGGCCGATGGCCGAGAAGTAGCCCTGGACCGGGATGACGCGCTCGTCGCCCGTCTTCACGTTCCTCACGCGGATGCCGGAGACGCCCGTCTCGGGCTCGCCGAGGATCTCGGTGATCGTCGAGTCCCAGACGACCTCGATCTTCGGGTTGTCGAGCGTGCGCTGCGCCATGATCTTCGAGGCGCGGAACTCGTTCCGGCGGTGGACGAGCCAGACCTTCGTCGCGAACTTCGTCAGGAAGTTCGCCTCCTCCATCGCGGTGTCGCCGCCGCCGACGATCGCGACCTCCTTGCCGCGGAAGAAGAAGCCGTCGCACGTCGCGCAGGCGGAGACACCGTGCCCCATCAGCTTCTTCTCGCTCGGGAGGCCGAGGTACTTGGCCGAGGCGCCGGACGCGACGATGAGGGCGTCGCAGGTGACCTTCGCTCCGCTCTCGAGCGCGAGCGTGAAGGGGCGAGCCGAGAGGTCGGCGTCGACGACGGTGTCGTTCGCGATCTCGGTGCCGAAGCGCATCGCCTGCTTCCGGGTGACGTCCATCAGCTCCGGGCCCTGAATGCCGTGCTCGAAACCGGGGTAGTTCTCCACCTCAGTCGTCGTCGTGAGCTGGCCGCCGGGTTGAACTCCTTCGAAGACGACCGGCTCGAGGCTCGCGCGGGAGGCGTAGATGGCGGCGGTCAGGCCCGCGGGGCCCGAGCCGATGATGGCGACGGTGTAGTGGCTCTTGTTCGGCATCTCTTCCTCGGTTCGGTGCGGCGAAGGGACGCCGCAGAGTGTAGATGGTAGACCTGACCCCCAGGAGCGCGGAGGGCGTCACGGGGGCGAACGATTCTGCACCGAAGGACGTCCGGGGGCGCCCGGGGCGTGTGATAGCGTTTTTCGATGCTTCTCTATCTGCTGCGTCACGCCGAGGCGGAGGCCCTCTCCCCGAGCGGGTTGGACGCCGACCGGGCGCTCACCGGGGCGGGTCAGAAGCGGATGAAGGCGGTGGGCCGGGCGATCGCACGCATGGGGCCCGGGTTCGACGCGGTGCTCGTGTCGCCCCTCCTGCGGGCGAAGGAGACGGCCGGGTTCGTGACGTCCGCCTGCCGGTTCGAGGGCGAGGCCGTCGTGACCGAGTCGCTCCTGCCGGGATCCGACCCGGAGCTCCTGCTCGAGGAGCTCTCCGCGTCGGAGTGGCAGACGGTCCTCCTCGTCGGGCACGAGCCCCACCTCGGACGTCTCTTCGGCCGCCTCGTCTCGGGCCGGAGGGAGACGGAAGTGCCGATGAGAAAGGCGTCGCTCGCCGTCTTCGAGGTCCACGCCCACCTCGGCCCCGACCGCGCCGAGCTGAAGTCCTACCTCCCGGCGCGCCTCCTCGAGCGCCTCTGATCCCGCGGCCCGGGAGACTGACTCCCGGGGGTCGGCGGAGGCCAGGGGTCCCGGAGGCCAGGGGTCTGGTCTACAATCTACAGTCTGCGTGGCGAAGGGGCCGCAGATGCGGCGTCACGACGCCCGCGTAAGCACTGCGCTTACCGTTCGGCGAGGAGCTTCTCGAAAGCGGCGGCTTTGCGGCGCTGCTCGCGAGTCGCACCGTCGAGGCCATCGCGCCGCGCGAGCATCGAGGCCCGCGAGAGCTCGACTCCGAACGTCTCGGCGATGACCGGGAGCGTGGCCCGCGCGTGGCGGCGGAGGGCCGCGGCCAGCAGGGCCCGCTCGCGCGAGAGGAGCCGCGGCCGCTGACGGAGCTCTTCGAGGCCGAGGCCGAATGCCTCTTCGAAGCGGGCGACGACCTCCTCGGGCTTCGGCGTCACCGGCTCCCGCTGCCGTCGCGGCACCTCGCGCCCCTTACCGGAGACGGCTTGCGCCGCGCGCGCCGACTCGGCCCACGAGGCGCTGCCGAGGTAGATCTGGCCGACGACCATGCTCCACGGATCGTACGAGCCGGCCGCTCCCGCCTCGACGAACTCGCGGTACTTCGCCGCGGCCGGGCCGCGCCGGGAGCCGAAGTAGTCGAGGAGAAGCGAGGTGTCGAGCCACTCGGGCGCGGGCTCGAGGCCCGCGGTGGCGCGGAAGCTGCTCCACGGCCAGTCGGCCGCCGTGGCCACGAGGCCCGCGCGGACGGGGTTCAGGACGACGTAGCGCGCGACCTCGAGAAGGTGCGCCTCGCGCTGGACGAGGATCGCCTTGAACCGCCCCTGGAAGACGTGCCCGTCCCGCCCGTGGCGCCGGTTGAAGTGGCCGGCGTAGTCGCCGTTGAGCTGGCGCATCCCGCGCGAGAGCGTCGCCTCCGGCGTCCCGAGGAGGAGGTGGTAGTGGTTTCCCATCAGGACCCAGGCGTGGAGCTGCCAGCCGAAGAGGTCGACGACGCGGCCGAGGACGTGCAGCATCTCGCGCCGGTCGGCGTCGTCGCGGAAGACCTCGCGGCGCTCGTTGCCGCGGGAGGTGACGTGCCAGAGGGCGCCGGCGTGGTCGAGGCGAAGGGGGCGGCTCATGCCGTCAGTATAGTGTAGATGGTAGACCTGACCCCACCCTATTCCGGGCGCCAGAGGGTCTCGGGCTCGGAACGGGCGCGGGCGGCCCAGCGGGAGAGGACGAAGAGGAGGTCGGAGAGGCGGTTGAGGTAGACGAGGCCGAGCGTGCCGATCGCCTCCTGCCTCGCGAGCGTGGTGACGAGGCGCTCGGCGCGGCGACAGACGGTGCGGGCCTGGTGGAGGTGGGCTCCGACGGGGCCTCCGCCCGGCAGGACGAACGAGGTGAGCTCCGGGAGCCCTTCGTTCAGCGCGTCGATGTCGGCCTCGAGCGCGGCGACGTGCCGCGGCTCGACGACGGGCTGCTTCGGGTGGCGGTCGGCCGGGAGCGTCGCGAGGTCGGACCCGAGGTTGAAGAGCTCGTTCTGGAGCCGGAAGAGGAGCGCGTCGAGGCGCTCGCGGTCGGCGTCGGAGGCGCCCGGGAGGTCGCGGTTCGCGACGCGCGCCAGGCCGAGAATGGCGTTGAGCTCGTCGACGGTTCCGTAGCTCTCGATCCGGATCGAGTCCTTCGCGATCCGCTGTCCCCCGACGAGGCTCGTCTCGCCCTTGTCGCCCCCCCGGGTGTAGACACGGTTGATCCGGATCGGCATTCCACCCTCCTCCCGCTCCCGCTCTCCGGCGGCCTGCTACCCTCCGCCGCGATGCGCGCGACGGATTACCACGTCCACACCGCCCGTTGCGGGCACGCGGGCGGCGCGACCCGAGATTACGTCCTTCGCGCGATCTCGCGGGGGCTCGACGAGGTCGCGATCACCGACCACGTGCCCCTCTGGTTCCTCCCCGGCGACGACCCGGAGCCCGGCCTCGCGATGACGCGGGCCGAGCTGCCGGAGTACGTCGAAGAGGTGCTCGCGCTGCGCGAGGAGTTCCGCGGCCGGATCGACGTCCTTCTCGGAATCGAGGCGGACTACGCGGAGGGGCACGAGGGGACGCTTCGCCAGCTCCTCGCGCCGTACCCGTGGGACGTCGTCCTCGGATCGATTCACTACGTGGCGGGAGGCTGGATCGACGCCCCTGGCGCCGCCGCGCGCCACGAACGCGAGGGGTCGGCGATCCTCTGGAACGAGTACTACCGCCTCGTCGCCAAAGCGGCTTCCTCGGGAATGTACGACGTGATGACGCACCTCGACCTGCCGAAGAAATTCGGGAACCGCCGCCCGGCCGAGTGCGCGGCGGCCGAGGAGGCTGCGGTCGAAGCGATCCGCGCGGCGGACGTCGCCGTCGAGGTCTCGAGTGCCGGCCTCCGCAAGCCGGTCGCAGAGGAGTATCCGGAGCCCGCGCTGCTGCGGAAGCTCGTCAGCGCCGGGGTGCCGCTCGTGTTCTCGTCCGACGGCCACGCCCCGGCCGAGGTGGGGTGGGGCCTCGAGCAGGTCGTCGCGGCGGCGAAGGCCGCAGGGGCGACCTCGAACGCGACCCTCCGCAGCCGGGTGCGGACGCTGCACCCCTTCTGACGGCCGTTCCCGCCGCTGTCCAGGAGCTGGCGAGGGAGGGGGTCAGGTCTACCATCTACACTCTGCTCGCGAGCAGAGTGTAGATGGTAGACCTGACCCCCTCTTATCGTGTGAGCTCGACGCGGAACGTCGGGGTGACGGTGAGGGTGAGCCGCGCGACGCGACAGCGGCACCCGTCGCGGACGAGCCGGGCGTCGACGCGGTCCCAGATCCAGCGGGCGAGGTTCTCGGCGGTGGGGACGGTCTCGCGGAATTCCGGGATCTCCTCGTTGAGGTTCCGGTGGTCGAGCGGCCGGTCGACCTCCTCCTTGAGCATCCGGTCGAGGTCGACGAGGTTCAGGACCATGCCGTCCTCGGAGTCGATCTCGCCCGCGACCGCGACCTCGAGCGCGTAGTTGTGCCCGTAGCCGGAGGGGTTCGAGGCGGCGCCGTAGGTGGCGCGGTTCCACTCGTCGGAGCGGTCGCGCCGGAAGAGACGGTGGGCGGCGTTGAAGTGGATCGTCCGCGAGAGGAGGATCATCGGGCACAATTCTAGTGTCGGCGGGAGGACGTTGCCTCCCGTCCGAACCTCGAACATCATTCGCCCGGTACGGAGCCGACGGACGACGCATGCAGCTGCCTCCCGGCACACGACTCGGACCCTACGAGGTCCTCGCGCCGATCGAGGCGGGAGGGATGGGCTCCGTCTACCGCGGGAGGGACGGAAGGCTCCTGCGCGACGTCGCCGTGAAGGTGCTCCCCGTCGGCCTGATGCGGGACGAGAAGGCCGTCGAACGGTTCCTGCGCGAGGCGCGCGCGGCCGCGGCCCTCTCCCACCCGAACATCGTGGCGATCCACGACGTCGGCGAGGCCTCGGTCGCAATTCCGGGCCCGTTCGGCGGGAGCGAGACGCGCATCCGCTATCTGGTCGAGGAGTACGTCGACGGCGGCTCGCTCCGCCGCGCGCTCCGAGGGAGCTGGCGGCCCGACGTGGCGACGGTGGTCGGCTGGGCGATCGGGATCCTCAGGGCCCTCTCCGCCGCGCACGACAAGGGGCTCGTCCACCGCGACCTGAAGCCCGAGAACGTCCTCGTCGACGCGCAGGGGAACGCGAAGATCGCCGACTTCGGCCTGGTCCGATGGATCTACCCGAACTCGGCGGCGCCGACACCCCGGAGCGAGGACCCGGCCGGCGCGGCGGCGCTGACGCAGACGGGCTTCGTCGTCGGAACGCTCGGCTACATGAGCCCCGAGCAGGTGCGGGGCGAGCCGGTCGACGAACGGAGCGACCTCTTCGCGTTCGGCGTCCTCGTCTTCGAGCTGCTGACGGGCTCGTCGCCGTTCGCGCGCTCGAGCCCCGACGCGGCTCTCGACGCCGTCCTCAACCACGTGCCTTCGTCGCTGACGGTCCTCGTCGCGCAGGTCCCGGAGCGGCTGGCCCAGGTCGTCGCGTGGTGCCTCGAGAAGAAGCCCGGGCAGCGCCCCGCCTCGGCCCGGGCGCTCCTGCCGCACCTCGAGTCGATCCAGCGCGAGCTCGCGACGGCTCCCGTCGAGCCGGTCGAAGCGCTTCCTCCCCTTCCCCCGCAGCAGGCGGCCCGGCGCGGCCCGTCCCCGCTGGCCTGGCTCGGCGGCGCCCTCGCGATCCTCCTGGCGTTCGCCGGCGGCTTCGCCGCCGGTCGCTCCCGGCCGCCCTCGGGCCCGGAGGCGGACGTCGCAGGGAGCTGGACGGCGCAGGCCGTCCCTCTTCCGGCCACCGCTCCCCCCGAAGCGGCGCTCCTGCCGAGCGGCCGCAAGGCGATCCTCGGGAGCGGCGAGCTGCTCGACACCACGACGGGGGCGCTCCGCCCGCGTGCGCTCGGCGGCGCGCTGACCGGGCTCGTGGTCGGCCGGACCGGCTCGGCGGTGGCGGCGACGTCCGCCGCCGGCGTCGTGGAGGCTCCCCTGCCGGCCGGCACGCCGCTCCGGACGCTCGTGCCGGGCGCCTCGGAACCGGCCTTCTCCCGCGACGAATCGCGCCTCGCGTACGTGCGGCGCGAGGGCGGGACGAGCGAGCTCTGGGTCGCCCGGCGCGACGCATCCGAGCCGCGCCGCGTGGCGCGCGCCGAGGCGACGTACTGGGCCTGGCCCGCCTTCTCGGCCGACGGAGAGAGCCTCCTGTTCTTCGACGTCGAGCGGGGCGGCCCGAACGCCGGGACCGGCTACCTCTTCTCGGTCCGGATCGCCGACGGGACGCCCGTGCCGTTCGGCCCCGACGTGCGCCTCGACCCGCGCGGCCGTCCGGCCATCGCCCGGGACGGCAGCGTGGCCGTCCTCGAGTCCTCCTCCCGCCGCGCGCTCCTCCTCGAGCGCGAGGGGCGCTCGTCGACCGCGCTGCCTTTCGGGGCGGGCCTCGTCCTCCTCACGGCGTCGCCGGAGGGAGGAACGCTCGCGACCCGCTCGGAGAGCGGGCCGCTCGTCCTCTGGAGGCGGGTCCCCGGAGCTACTTGACGCCGAGGAGCTCGACCTCGAACAGGAGCGTGGCGCCGGGCGGGATGACGTTCCCCGCGCCACGGTCGCCGTAGCCGAGCTGCGGCGGGATGAGGAGGGTCCTCTTGCCGCCGACCTTCATCGTGGCGACCCCTTCGTCCCACCCCTTGATGACCCGGCCGCGCCCGATCGGAAACTCGAAGGGCCGGTTCCGGTCGACGGAGCTGTCGAACTTCGCCCCCTTCGCGCCGTTCTCGAAGAGCCAGCCCGTGTAGTGCATGACGCAGGTCTGGCCGGTCTCGGGCGACGCTCCGGTCCCGACGACGAGGTCCTCGTAGCCGAGGCCGGATTCGGTCTTCACCATCTTCGACTCCTTCTGCGCGGCCCCGGCGGCCGGCTCTTTCGGCGCGACCGCGTTCTCGCCCGCGGACTTCGCGGCAGGTTTCTGGGCGGTCGCCGGGACCGCGCCGGCGATCGCGAGTGCGCAGAGGAGCGCCGTCGTCGTCTTCATCGTTCGTCCTCCGGGTTCCGCGGGAAGCGGTGCCGGAAGGGTACCCGATCGGCCCGCCTCGCGCCGGGCCTTCACATTCCGGTCGCGAGCTCCCGCTCCAGCTCCTCCACGTCCTCCCGACTCCCGATGTAGAGCGCCGTTCGCTGCTGGTTCTCCTCCGGGAAGATCGAGACGATCCGCCTCGTCCCGTCGATCGCCATCCCGCCGGCCGCCTCGACGACCGCCGCGAGCGGCGCCGCCTCGTACATCAGGCGCAGCTTCCCGTCCGGCTCGGCGTCCGCGCCCGGAGAGAGGAAGACTCCGCCGCGGAGGAGGATGCGGTGGACGTCGACGACGAGGGCGCCCGAGTAGCGGGTCGCCAGCGGCCGTCCACGCGCGGGGTCGGGGACGCGGAGCGACTCGACGAAGCGGCGCGGCGCGTCGGGCCAGGCGGCGAGCCCGCCCTCGTTGCACGCGTAGTAGGGGCCGCGGCGCGGGATCCTCACGTCGGGGTGAGAGAGGAGGAACTCGCCGATCCCTGGGTCGAGCGTGAAGCCCTGGACGCCCGACTTCGGCCCGGCCGTGTAGACGAGCATCGTCGCCGGGCCGTAGACGATGTACCCCGCGACGACCTGCTGCTGGGAGATCCGCGCGAGGAGCTCCGCCTCGGAGAGGATCGGCCCCGACCCGCCGATCCGGCGGACCGAGAAGATCGAGCCGACCGCGCCGTTGATGTCGAGGTTCGAGGCGCCGTCGAGCGGGTCGACGAAGACGACGTACTTGCCCGCCGAGGCGGCGACCGCCTCGTTCTCCGGGAGGCGCGCCGGGAGGTCCATGTGCTCCGTGACGACGGTCGGGACGAGCTGCCCGTAGGCGAAGGCCTCGAGGAAGATCTCGTTCGCGAGGGCGTCGAGCTTCTGGAGGCGCTCCTTCTGCACGTCGGTCACGCCGGAGGGGCCGAGCACCTCGGCGAGGCCGGCACGGGAGAGGACGCGCGCGATCCTCTTGCCCGCGAGGGCGAGCTGGGAGAGGAGCGCCGAGAGCTCGCCGGTGGCGTGCGGATAGCGCCTCTCCGTCTCGAAGAGGTGCCTGTGGAGCCGGGTCCCGATCGTTCCATACGACGTCGTCACGTCGTCACCTCTCCGCGGGCCGCCCTGGCGGCTGCCCGCGCGGCGCCGAGAATGGCACAGGAGTCGTTCCGGACGACGCGGATCGGGATCCTGGCGAGGACCGGCGCGAAGCGCCCCTTGGCCGTGAACGCGGTGAAGAACCCGTCCCTGAGGAGCGGGAGGATCTTCGGGGCGATCCCGCCGCCGACCCAGACCCCTCCGGTGGCGAGCGCCTTCAGGGCGAGGTTCCCCGCCTCGGCGCCGAAGAGGGAGACGAAGCGGTGGAGCGTCCGCTGGCAGACGGGGTCCGTCTCGTCGAGCGCCGCGCGGCTGACGACCGGGGCCGCATCGCCCGAGGCGGCGATCTCGCGCGCGAGCCACTCCGGCTCGGCTGCGCCCGAGAGCTGGCGTTCGAAGCGGTAGAGGGTGCCGAGGCCCGGCCCGGAGACGACGCGCTCCCAGGAGACGTGGCCGTGCCGGAGGCGGAGCGTCCGAAGCAGCTCGATCTCCTCGTCGTTGCGCGGCGCGAAGGAGGCGTGCCCGCCCTCCGACGGCATCGGCACGAACCCGGACGGCGTGCGGAAGAGGATCGCCTCGCCGAGGCCGGTGCCGGCGGAGATGAGCGCCCCGTTGCCCCGCGGGTCGGCCTCGCCACGGTTCAGGACCTCGAAGTCCCCCGGGGCGAGCTCTGCGATCCCCCAGGCGTTCGCCTCGAGGTCGTTCAGGACGACCGCGGGGACGCCGAGCTCGTCGCGGATCGCGGCGGCGTCGATCGCGAACGCGACGTTCGTCCCTTCCGCCTTCCCGTCGCGGACCGGGCCGGCCACCCCGAACGCCGCGCCCTCGAGGCCCGTCTCACCGCCGACGAAGGCGGCCGCGGCCTCGACGAGGCCCGACACGTCGCGCGTGCCGACGCGCGACGTGTCGGGC
>CAZWRQ010000201.1:0-9256 GCA_964636395.1 uncultured Holophagales bacterium | reverse complement strand
AAGTCGAGGGCGTCGAGTGTTTCGGCTCTCTCGCCGTCGTGGCCGTCGTGGGGAAGACAGGTGGCGGTCTCCGACCCCGGATCCCAGCGCAGACGGGTGAGGTTCAGGGGGTCGCGCAGGCAGTAGCGGGCGAGCGCCTCGATGGCGCGACCGTCGCCGGCGGGGACGGTCAACGAGTTGTGGACGGAGAAGCTGGAGTGGCGCCAGGAGAGGAGGAGGCGCGTGCGGTCCTCGTCGAGGAGGCCTTCGCGCTGCAGGAGGCGAAGGACCTCGTGCCGGAAGAGCTGTTCGGCGGCGGAGGGGCTGACGTACGGTACGGGCACCCACTGGCCGGAGCCGGTCCAGCCGCCGCGAGTGACGAGGGCGTGGACGTGGGGATGGAGATTGAGCTGGTCTCCGAACGTCTGGACGACGGCTGCCGTGCCGGGTCGGAAGGCCTCTTCCTCGCCGGCCGCTACGGCCACCAGCTCGCGGACGGCCTGCCAGGCCGCGGCACAGAGAGGGCCGAGGAGCTGTCTGTTATGCATGAAGTCGGGGCGAAGGAGCTTGGGGACGGTGAAGACCCACTGGGCGTGGCCGACGTCGGCGACGACCTCGTCCCGGAGCAAGGCGGCGAACTCGGCGGCGCGCTTGGCGGCGCAGGATGGGCAGAGCCCGCGCCCTTTACACGAGAAGGCGAGCAGGTACTCGGCGGCGCAATCGGGACAGCGGATGCGGGCGAAGCCTCGCTCGAAGATGCCGCAGTCGAGGTATCGCGCGACCACGCCGTCCAGGAGGCCGCGCTAGAAGCCAGACGCCAGAAGCCGGCCATCGCCAAGCTTCACACGAACGTCCCCTCGTGGGGGCCGTGCCCACCCCATTCGACGGGGCCGTGCGTGTCGAAGACCGAGACGAAGGCCACCAACGCGATGGCGCTCTCCGTGGTCACGGGCTTCGGCGAGAACGCCGTCGAGCGGCTCCAAGACACGATCGTGCCGGACACCGAGCCGGGCAAGATGGCCCTCGGTCCGAACGACTGGGTGAACGCCGGTGACCCCGACATGCCGGCTTTCGGGTCGCGGCCAGGGATGAAGATGATGCCGATGAAGAACCGAGGATGGGCCGCACGGGAGATCGCGATCGACGGCAACGCCCCGCTGGTGTGGCTGGCCTGGTGGTCTGCCCACCGGGCGGCCGCCCTCCTCGCGCCGCAGGGATCCCGCGGCGAGGGCCGAGCTTCTACTCGAAGTACCCGTTGACGTCCAGGACGACGTGGGCGGTGCCGGACGCCTGGGTGCAGCGGACGGCGACCTGGCCGAGGGAGCCCAGCAACGCGATCGCGTTGTTGGCCCGGGTCCGTCCGGCGACGTAGTTGAGCGTGGAGGCGTTGGGCAGCGGGGCTCCGTACGGGTAGACGAGCAGACTGCCCGGCGCCGTCGGCTGGGTGACGGTCAGGTTCAGCGACACCGCCTTCGCCGTGGCGGGGATGCCGCAGGCCCCCGCGAGCGTGAACACCCCGTCCGCGCCCGCGGCCACCGGGTTCGGCCCGCCCAGCAGGGGGTTGCGCGTGTCCGCGGTGCGACACGGCGTCACGGCATGGAACCCCAGGGCGGGCGGTGGGCCCGACCACTCGACGGCGCCCACGTCCGGTCCGGCTCCGGTGTAGGAGTCGTTGATGCCGGCGAGCGTCACTCCGGCGTCGATCAGCGGGCTGCCGGTCAGTGGGGCGAAGTTCCCGCTCGCGGGTGAGGTGAGCTGGGGAGGAGCAGAGAGCCCGTTCGGCTCCTGCCCGAGAGCGGCCCGGAAGGTGGCGAGCGTGTCGTACCGCGTCCCCATCCAGGACACGAGCCGCGAGGCGTCGGTCGTGTAGAGGTCGTCGCCGTCGCCGCTCCAGGTGACCGGGTTCGCCTTGTAGAACGCGTAGCGGGTGCCGGCGATCACGTTGTTCCGGGCCCGGATGAAGGTCGACTCGCCCGGGTTCAGGAGCGCGATGGCGTCCGTCCCCGGCACGTCGGTGAGGAAGGTGTTGTGGTAGACGAGGAGCGGCCCCACCGGCTCCGGGTAGCCGCTGTTGATCTTGATCGCGCTCGCGGTGAAGCCATCCTGGAGGCTCGTTCGCGTGTTGCCGACCCGCCAGGCCACGTTGCGGACGATGTAGAGCGGTCCCGGGGCGGCCGGGGCGACGGCGAACGCCATGTGGACGTCCTGGATGCGGTTGCCCCACAGTCGCAGGTTGGAGCAGTAGCCCTCGGGCTCGAAGCCGTCGTCGGTGTGCTGGTAGAGGACGTTCTCGTAGACATCCGTCTCGTTCGTGACCCCCGAAGGAGGGGCGTCCGACCCGCAGGGGGCGATTCCGTTGAACGTCCCGTGCACGGCGTTCCGCCGCACGACGTGGCCGCGCCCGACGTCGTCGGTGAAGGTGATCGCGTTGTTCTCGGCGCTGCTGCCCTTCGTCTCGCCCCACGGCCAGCCGAAGATCGAGGTGTCCCAGATCTCGTTGTTCTCGACGAGGTGACGCTCGCCCCCCTTGACCCACACTCCGGCCGAGCCCACCTCGTGGATCCGACAGGAGCGGACGGCGCAGTCGGAGGAGAAGCGCAGGTAGACGCCCTTGCCGTAGTCGCCCGACCCGTAGTGGCGGATCTCAAGGTTCTCGATGCGGACGTACGCGAGCCCGTCCACGTAGAAGCCGTCCTCGAGACGGGCCACGTGAACGGTGTGGCTCGCGGGGGCGCTCGCGTCGGCGAGCTTGAGGTAGAGGGTCGTCCCGTCGAAGTAGAAGCCGCCCGGAGCCCCGGCGGCGAGGCCCTGCAGGTCGCCGACGCTCCCGTACCGGTAGAGGCGCCCCGCCTCAGTGACCACGTGGCCGGTCTCGAACCCGGTCACCCGGGACCAGGTTCCGCCCGCCGCCGGCGTCCACGTCACGCCGGCCGCGATCGCGGCGTCGGCGCCGTCCAGGATCGCCCCGGCGCCGTTCCCGCGGAAGACGATGGGCTGGGCGGCCGTACCCGAGCCGTGGACGGTCACGCTCTCGCGGTAGACGCCGGGCTGGATCATGACCAGATCGCCCGCCTGTGCGAGGTCGGCGGCGTGCTGGATGGTTCGGAGCGCGGCCCCGGGACTCGTTCCGGGGTTGCCGTCGTTCCCGCTCGGAGAGACGTAGAGCGTCCGCAGCGTCGGCTCGGCCAGGGCCTCGGAACGCGTGGCGAAACTCGCCGTGACCGGCGAGCCCACGACGCCGTCCGGATCGGAGACGGTCACCCGCGCCTCGTAGGACGTGCCGGGCGTGAGGCCGAGCAGGCTCCCCGCGAAGTGCGTCGTGTCGATGCGCTCGAGCGGCTGGGCCGGGAGGAAGCTCCCTCCCGCGGGGCGCCATTCGAGGCCGGCGCTCGCGTTGCCGTTCGCGTCGCCGCTCACGGTGAGGAGGATGCCCCCGGCGTGGTAGTTGCCGTATCCGGACGCGGAGACGACGGTCACGGCGGTCTGTGCGGATGCGGTGGAAGGTGCGAGAAGGAGCAGAGCCACGGCCACGCCCAGCAGCACCGACCGACCGCCAGCGATCGCCTGCGTCATCGCCCCACCTCCGGTGACTGCGCTCTACCCCAGGATGCTGATCCCTGACCGGCGAAGGATCAATGAGATTCGTCGACCTGCCGGCGACCCGGGCCTCTCCGCGGTTCCCGGACGCGACCCCTCAGAACGCCGGCCGGCGGAACCGCGTGTCGGCGGCGAAGACGAGGTCGAAGTGCGACCGGAGGACGTCGAAGAGGTGCTCCGGGTTCCGCACGGTCATCGCTACCGTGGCGCCGTCCTCCCGAACGACGAGGTCTCGGCTGTAGAGAATGGTGCAGCGCTCGGGTTCCGAGCGCCGGGCAGCGAGGTTCAGGACGGAGGATGGGAGGTTCGAGTTTCGGCGACGGCGAGACAGAGGGTCGAAGCTGGCTCGAACGGCGACCGGGGGCGGCACCGCCGCGGTGCCGCCCCTGGTCGCGAGCGTTCGGGGAGCGCCCAGGGACTTCCGGGGCCCGTCTCGGAGGAGGGTGAGGGGAGCCTCAGCCTGCGGGATGGGGGCGGAGACGAGGAGACGAGGCTCGACCGTGAGGCCGGGCGGCTCGCTGGAGGCGGCGCTGGCCGGCAACAGGGAAGCACGGGAGCCGGTCGGGCGACGGGCGGGGGAGCGCGGCCCCGAGAAGGGGTGGGAGCCGAGGCGGCGAGGTGGTCGAGGATGCGGCGGATGACGCGGGGCTCTGTGATGAAGGCGACCACGCGCATGACGCCCAGGCAGCGGGGACGGAGAAGCGGATCGACTTCGTGCACCCGGCGAATGAGTCGGGCCCATCCACGGCGAAGGGCGGCCAGGGATGGGGACACCGAGGCGAGCGGCAGCGGAGGATGAGGCCGGGCCGGAGGCGGGCGGCTCTGCTTTCCGGGCCTGGCTGCGGGCCTTCCGCTTGCCGCGGACGACGTTGGGGCAGGCGCCGTAGTCGTGGACGAGGTGCCTTCTCGGATCGGGAACGTGCGCGAGGAGTCGGGCGACGAAGTCGAGGGCGTCGAAGGTCTCGGCCATCTCGGCGTCGTGACCGTCGCCGGCGGGAACGGTCACTGAATCGTGAACGGAGAAGCCGGAGTGGCGCCAGGAGAGCAGGAGGTGACGGGCTTGCCGGTCCCGTCCTCGCCTCCGATCTCCAGGACCCGGTTCGCCAGGCCCCTGAGGAACGTCCGGTCGTGCGAGACGAAGAGCACCGTCTCCTCGAACCCGTGGAGCGCTTTGACGGGCCATCGCGGGGCCGGGGGCTTGCGTCATTACCGGAAATCGTGGCTCGGCGGCGTGCTGTGGCGCTGGTGCCGGTCGGGCGGCGAGGCGGTGCGGTGGAGCTCCGAGATCGGCTCCTCGAGGCTCATCCGTTCGAAGCGCTCGGTGCGGATCGAGAGCGTGCCGTCTTTCTTCAGCTGCGGGCGGAAGTGGGCGATCAGATGTGGGCCGGCCGTCATCTCGGTCGTCTGGTAGTCGGAGGCGGTCTCCTCGAAGCGGCTCATCTCGGGGAAGGGCGAGGCGACGTCGTCCTCGAGGGCGTCGGCCGTGGAGGCGCGCAGGTCCCTCACGTTGCGCATCCCGAGGCGGACGGCGAGCGACGGCGTGACGACGGCGGGCGAGGGGCGCGGAAGGTGCTTCGGCCCCTGCGTCTCTCCGACGATGCCGCGCCCGGTCATCCCGGCGCGCAGGCGCCCCTCGATGACGGCCATCCGCTCGCTCGAGCGCTTGAAGCCCATCGCGCGGCGCAGCTCCTCGGCCTCGCCGCCCGAGAAGCCGGCCGCGACCATGGCGGTCTTCAGGATCTGCTCCTGGAAGTGCGGGACGCCGAGCGTCCGCTTCAGGATCGGCTCGAGCGAGGGGTGCGGGCACCTTCTGTCTCATGCCGGGATAGGGAGTGAGCGAGGCCTCCCTTCGGCTTCGTGGCAGAATCGACCCGTGCCAAGTGGGCTGAACGTCGATTCCGAGCGAGTCGAAGCGCTCTGTCGCCGCTGGGCTGTCAGAGAGCTCTCCCTCTTCGGTTCGGCAATCCGAGAGGACTTTGGTCCGACGAGCGACGTCGACGTGCTCGTCAGCTTCTCGGCGGGCGAGAGCTGGAGCCTGCTCGATCTGGTGCGCCTTCGCGACGAGCTCGAAGCTCTCTTCGGGCGTCACGTCGACCTCGTCGAGCGGGAAGCCGTCCGGAATCCCTATCGCCGGCGGACCATCCTCGGAGACCACCAGGTTCTGTATGCGGCCTGAGGATCGCGACGCGGCGTACCTCTGGGACATGCGCGAGGCTGCTCGCACGGTCCAGGACCTCGTCGCCGGGATGGATCTCGGGGCTTTTCTCGCGGACACCGGACGCAGCTTGCGATCGAGCGAGCGCTCGAGCTCGTCGGCGAGGCGGCTCGCAGGGTCTCGACGCCGCTGCGCGACGCTCATCCCGAGCTGCCGTGGCGCGCGATCGTCGGGCTGAGGAACGTGCTCGTACACGACTACGGCGAGATCGACGAGGCTCGCGTCTTCGCGGTCGCCCTCCAGGACATCCCCGCCCTGCTCTCTGCCCTCGGGCCGCTGCTTCCACCCGAGCACTGACAGCGTTCCGGGCCTCAACGGAAGTCGTGGCTCGGGGGCGTGCTGTCGCGGTGCCGCGGGTACGGCGGGGAGACGGGCTTTCCCATCTCGGGGATCGGCTCCTCGAGGCTCATCCGCTCGAAGCGCTCGGCGCGGATCGAGAGCGTTCCGTCCTTCTTCTGGAGGCGCCCTTCGACGACGAGCGCGGGGGAGCCGACGACGAGGGAGCGGTTCTCCCTGAAGAGGTCGGGGCGGAGGATCGCCTGGCACATCCCTGTCTCGTCCTCGAGCGAGAGGAAGACGAACCCCTTCGCCGTGCCGGGGCGCTGGCGGACGACGATGACGCCGGCGGTCTTCACCGTCGCGCCGTCGGGGGCGCGCATGAGGTCGGCCGCGGAGAGGACGCCCTCGCGCTTCAGCTGCGGGCGGAAGTGGGCGATCAGGTGCGGGCCGGCGGTCAGCTCGGTCGTCTGGTAGTCGGAGACGGTCTCCTCGAAGCGGCTCATCTCGGGGAGGGGCGAGGCGACGTCGTCCTCGAGCGCGTCGTAGAGCGGGCCCATGTCGCGCGCGGCGGCAGCGGCCTGCCAGAGGGCAGTCCGGCGCGAGAGCCCACGCTCGCCCGTGGCGGCGTCGGGGAGCGTCGCGAAGGCGCCCGCGTGAGCGAGGGCGGAGAGCTCGTCCTCGCGGAGAGCCGCGCGGCGAGCGAGGTCCTTCACCCCGGCGAAAGGGGCGCGCGCGGCCTCGCGCTCGATGGCGTCGGCCGTTGACGCGCGCAGGCCGCGCACGTAGCGCATCCCGAGCCTCACGGCGAGCTGCGGCGTGACGACGGCGGGCGAGGGGTGCGGGAGGTGCCTCGGCCACGGGCCGCGGAGGCGCTCCACGCGGCAGAGGCGGCCGGAGCGCGTCACGTCGATGGGGAGGACGTCCGTCCCGTGGTGCTGCGCGTCCTTGACGAGCGTCGCCGGGTGGTAGAAGCCCATCGGCCAGGCGTTGAGGAGGCCGGCGAGGAAGGCGGCGGGGTGGTGGACCTTGAGCCAGCCGCTCGCCCAGGCGATGAGGGCGAAGCTCGCCGCGTGCGACTCGGGGAAGCCGTAGAGCGCGAACGACGTGATCGACCGGACGATCTGCTCCTGCGCCTCGCCGACGATGCCGCGCTCGGCCATCCCGGCGCGCAGGCGCCCCTCGATGACGGCCATCCGCTCGCTCGAGCGCTTGAAGCCCATCGCGCGGCGCAGCTCCTCGGCCTCGCCGCCCGTGAACCCGGCCGCGACCATGGCGATCTTCAGGAGCTGCTCCTGGAAGAGCGGGACGCCGAGGGTGCGCTTGAGGATCGGCTCGAGCGAGGGGTGCGGGTACTCGACGGGGATGCGCCCCTGCCGCCGGTCGAAGAAGGGGTGGACCATGCCGCCCTGGATGGGGCCGGGCCGGATGATGGCCACCTGCACGACGAGGTCGTAGAAGCAGCGCGGGGCGTTCCGGGGGAGCGACGCCATCTGGGCGCGGCTCTCCACCTGGAAGAGGCCGACCGTGTCGGCCCTGTTGAGGATCTCGTAGACGGCCGCGTCGTCGTGCGGGAGGTGCGCGAGGTCGACGTGGACGCCCTCGGAGGCGCGGATCGTCGGGACCATCTCGGCGATGGCCCCGAGCATCCCGAGGCCGAGGAGGTCGATCTTGATGATCCCGAGGTCGGCGCAGTCGTCCTTGTCCCACTGGATGACGACGCGCCCCGGCATGGCCGCCGGCTCGAGCGGGACGACCTCGTCGAGCCGGCCCCCCGCGACGACCATCCCGCCCGAGTGCTGCCCGAGGTGCCGCGGCAGGTTCTGGATGCGCCGGAAGAGGGAGCCGAAGTGCCGGAGGCGGACGTCGTCGGGGTCGAAGCCGGCGGCGCGCATCTCCTCGGCCATCTTCTCGGGGAGGGGCGGAGGCCCCGCACCGGCCTCGGCGAAGGCGGCGGCGCGGGCCGCGGCCGCCGCCTTCGGGTCGCCGTCGCCCGTCTCCCGCGCCGTGAGCGAGCCGGCCGCGTCGCGGTACTCGCCGAAGCTCCACGTCGCGAGGCGCTTCGCGAGCGCGTCGACCTGCTCCGTCGAGAAGCCGAGGGCCTTCGCGGTCTCGCGCGCGGCGGAGCGGTCGCGATAGGTGATGCAGTTCGCCGTCATCGCCGCGCCGTGGACGCCGTACGTCGCGTAGACGTGCTGGATCACCTTCTCTCGCGCGTCGCCCGAGGGGAGGTCGAGGTCGATGTCGGGCCACTCGCCCCGCTCCTCGGAGAGGAAACGCTCGAAGAGGAGCTCCATCTTCACCGGGTCGACGGCGGTGATCGAGAGCGCGTAGCAGACGGCGCTGTTCGCGGCCGAGCCGCGCCCCTGGACGAGGATGTTCTCCCTCTTGCAGAACTCGACGACGTCGTGGACGACGAGGAAGTAGCCCGCGAGGTCGAGCTTCTCGATCAGGTCGAGCTCCCTCTTCAGCTGGTCCTGCGCCTTCGCCGTCAGCGGCTGGAAGCGCGACCGCGCCCCTTCCCACGTCTTCTGCCGGAGCCACGACGACGGCGTCTCGCCCGGCGGGACCTTCGCGTCGGGGAAGCGGTAGCCGAGGTCGGCGAGCGTGAACGCGAGGCGGTCGGCGAGGTCGGCCGCACCGCCGACGGCCGCGGGGAGGTCGGCGAAGAGGGCGGCCATCTCCTCGGGTCCTTTGAGGTGCCGCTCCGAGCCCGCCTCGAGGAGGCGCCCCGCCGCGTCGACGGTGGTGTGGTTGCGGATGCAGGAGAGGACGTCGAAGAGGTCCTTGTCGCGACGGCGCGCGTAGCGGGTGCCGTTCGTCGCGACGAGGGGGAGCCTCTCTGCGCGCGCGAGGTCGAGGAGGACGGCGTTCCGGGCCTCCTCGTCGCGGACGCGGTGCCGCTGCAGCTCGACGTGGAGGCGGCCTGGGAAGATCGACGCGAGGCGCGAGAGGAGCTTCCCCGCGGCGTCGGCCCCGACCCGTTCCAGCGCGCGGAGGACGGGGCCCTCGATCCCTCCCGAGAGGACGTGGAGCCCCTCGGCGTGTGCGGCGACGTCGGACCACGAGGCCGCGGCCGAGCCCTTGGGGTTGCCGAGCGCCGCGGCCGTCAGGAGGCGGCAGAGGTTCCGGTAGCCCGTCCGGCTCTCGGCGAGGAGCGTGACGCGCGCGGGGGGGAGGCCGGGCGGG
>CAZWRQ010000200.1:0-9275 GCA_964636395.1 uncultured Holophagales bacterium | reverse complement strand
CCGAGCTGCAGCTCGGGCACAGTGACCTCGTCATCTCGGGCGGCGTCGACACGCTGAACGACATCTTCATGTACCTCTGCTTCTCGAAGACGCCGGCGCTCTCGCCGAGCGGCGACTGCCGCCCCTTCAGCGACCAGGCCGACGGCACGATGCTCGGCGAGGGGCTCGGGATGGTCGCCTTGAAGCGGCTCGAAGACGCCGAGCGCGACGGCGACCGGATCTACGCCGTGATCCGCGGCGTCGGCTCCTCCTCGGACGGGCGCAGCAAGAGCGTCTACGCGCCGGTGCCCGCGGGGCAGGCCCTCGCGCTCGGTCGCGCCTACGAGCTCGCGGGCTACGGGCCGGAGACGGTGGAGCTCGTCGAGGCGCACGGCACCGGGACGAAGGCCGGCGACGTCGCCGAGTTCGAGGGATTGCGCCTCGTCTTCGACGCGGCGGGGCGAGCGGACCGGCAGTGGTGCGCGCTCGGCTCGGTGAAGAGCCAGATCGGCCACGCCAAGGCCGCCGCCGGTGCGGCGGGCCTCTTCAAGGCGGTCCTGGCGCTCCACCACGGGGTGCTCCCCCCGACGATCAAGGTCGACGCGCCGAACCCGAAGCTCGGCCTTCCCGAAAGCCCCTTCTACCTGAGCACGAAGGCGCGCCCCTGGGTGCGCGACGGCCGCCACCCGCGCCGCGCCTCGGTGAGCGCGTTCGGCTTCGGCGGCTCGAACTTCCACGTCGCCCTCGAGGAGTACCGGGGCCCCGCGCCGCGCGCGGCGCGCTTCGGGACGCTCGCGAAGGAGCTGGTCGTCGTCTGCGGCGACGATGCGGCGCAGGTCGTGTCGAAGGCGCGGGACCTCGCGAAGGAATGGGCCGGCGTCGCGGGAGCTTCCCGTCTCGCCGCGCTCGCCCGCGAGAGCCAGGAGGGCTATCGCCCGGACGCCTCCGCGCGTCTCGCCGTTTTCGCCGCGGACGGGGACGACCTCGCGAAGAAGCTCCTCGAGGCCGCGAAGAGGATCGAGGCGGCGCCGATGGAGGCGTTCTCGCTTCCCGACGGCACGGCCTACGGCACGGGCAAGAGCGAGGGGAAGGTCGCCTTCCTCTTCCCGGGTCAGGGGAGCCAGTACGTGGGGATGGGCGCGGACCTCGCCATGTCCTTCCGGACGGCGCTCGACGCCTGGGATCGCGCCGCGAACCTCGAATTCGAGCCGGGGACGCCGCTCCACGAAGTCGTCTTCCCGCGGCCGGGATTCGGAGAGGAGAAGGAGAAGCGCGACCTCGCGAGGCTCACCGCGACGAAGTGGGCCCAGCCGGCCATCGCCTGCGCGTCCCTCGCGCAGCTCGCTCTCCTCGAGGAGGCCGGGGTCCGTCCCGACATCGTCGGGGGGCACAGCCTCGGCGAGGTCGTCGCGCTCCGCGCGGCGGGTGTCCTCTCGAGCGACGAAGACCTCCTCCGAGTGGCGCGGCGCCGCGGCGAGCTGATGGCCGAGGCGGCGGCGATCCCGGGCGCCATGACGGCGCTGACCCTACCGGTCGGGAAAGTCCGCGAGCTCCTCGCGCGCCTCGCCCCGCGGGTCGTCGTCGCAAATCACAACGGCCCCACGCAGGTCGTCGTCTCGGGCTCGGCGGCCGACGTCGCGGAGCTCGAGACGAGCCTGAAGGCGGAAGGGATCGCGTTCCAGCGCCTCCCCGTCGCGACCGCGTTCCACTCGAGCCTCGTGGCGGGCGCCTGTGAGCCGTTCGCGCGTTTCCTCGCAGACGTCCCGTTCGCGTCGCCCGCGCGGCCGGTCTACTCGAACGCTCTCGCCGCCCCGCACGAAGAGGCCCCCGAGGCCCTTCGGGCGGCCCTCGCGGGGCAGGTCGCGAGCGAGGTCCGCTTCGTCGAGATGGTCGAGGCGATGTACGCCGCCGGGGCCCGCACGTTCCTGGAGGTCGGACCGGGCGCGGTCCTCACGGGCCTCCTGGGGCGGATCTTCGACGGCCGGCCCCACCTCGCCGTGAACCTCGACCGGAAGGGGAGGGACGGCGTCGAGACGCTCCAGCTCGCGCTCGCGCGCCTCGTGGCGGCGGGTGTGCCGATGTCGCCCGCGAAGCTCTTCGCCGACGTCCGCGTCGACCGAACCGAGGGGACGGCCGCGGCGGGTTCGGGGCGGGAAGCGACGCGGCCCGCGCCGCTCCCGCAGCAGGGCGCGTCCGCCCCGGCGAATCCCCCTGCCGCAGCCCCCCAGGAGAGCCCGATGAGGATCGAGACCGCCGTGCCCGTTCCGTCCGCTCCGTCCCCGTCGCACGAGGCGCCCGCCCGCGCGCTGGCCGGGAACCCTTCGGACTGGGTCCTCGCATTCCAGGAGACCCAGCGGCAGACCGCCGAGGCTCACGCCGTCTACCAGCGGGCGATGGCCGAGAGCCACGCCTCGTTCCTCCGCGTCGCAGAGTCGGGAATGCTCGGCCTCACCGCGATCGTGACGGGCCAGCCCCTCGCGATGCAGGAACCGCCGCACGCGAGGGAGCCCGCTCCGCGCTTCGTTTCCGAGCAGCCGGCGTCCGTCCTGGCCACGGCCCCGGCAGAGGTGCACGGTCCGGCTCACGTGCCGGTCGCAGCCGTCGTGGAGACGCCGGCGCCAAGGGCGGCTCTCGCGGCGCAGCCCGCGCCGCCCGTCGTCGTGCCGACCGCTCCGGACGCGTCTCCCGCCGCCGCGAAGTCCGATACGGACCTCGTGGCGCTGATGCTCGCGGTCGTCGCGGAGAAGACGGGCTACCCGGCCGACATGCTGAACCTCGGGATGGACCTCGAGGGGGACCTCGGGATCGATTCGATCAAGCGGGTCGAGATCCTGTCGGCCGTCGCCGACCAGGTGCCGGAGCTGCGATCGGTGGACATGGGCCACATGGGCTCGCTCCGCACGCTCGGCGCGATCGTCGACTACATGAAGGGGCTCGCGCCGCAGGAGCCGGCCGCTCCGCCGGCGAAGAGCGCGACGACCTCCGACGTCGACCTCGTGGCCCTGATGCTCGCGGTCGTCGCGGAAAAGACGGGCTACCCGGCCGACATGCTGAACCTCGGGATGGACCTCGAGGGAGACCTCGGGATCGACTCGATCAAGCGGGTCGAGATCCTCTCGGCCGTCGCCGACCAGATGCCGGAGCTGCGGTCGGTGGACATGGGCCACATGGGGTCGCTCCGTACGCTCGGCGCCATCGTCGAGTACATGAAGGGCGTCGGGCAGCCGGGAGCGGCCTCCGTTGCGGCTCCGACGACGGCGCCCGTTGCGGTTCCGGCCGCGCCCGCGCCGGCCCTCCCCGCGAAGGCCGCGCCTGCCCTGGGCCGGTTCGCGCTCGAGAGGATCGCGGCCCCCGCCACCGGTCTCGCGCAGCCCGGCCTCCTCGCTGGCGGCGAGGTCTGGGTCACCGGCTCGCCCGAGCTGGATGAGCCCGTCGCGGCCGAGCTGCGCGCCCGCGGGGTGAACGCGAAGGCGACGACGAGCCTCCCCGAGGGCGCGACGGCCTGCGTCTACCTCGGCGGCCTGCGGGACGTCGTGGACGTCGACGAGGCGATCGCGGTCAACCGCGAGGCGTTCGCCCTCGCGCGCACCCTGGCGGTGCGGCTCGAGAAAGAACGCGGCCTCTTCGTGACGGTGCAGGACACGGGAGCCTCCTTCGGGACGGCTCCGATGGACCCGCTTCGCGCCTGGCTCGCGGGCCTGCCGGCGCTCGTCAAGACTGCTGGACAGGAGTGGCCGCAGGCCTCCCTGAAGGCCGTCGACCTCGAGCGCGACGGACGCGGGGCGGAAGAGATCGCGAAGGCCCTCGCCTCCGAGCTCCTCGAAGGGGGCGGCGAGGCCGAGGTCATGCTTCCCGCGGCCGGGGGCCGTTTCGCGTTCCGCAGCGTCGCGCAGCCCGTGTCCGCGGGCGCGCCGGTGATCGTCCCCGGCGACGTCGTCGTCGTCTCGGGAGGCGCGCGGGGCGTCACGGCCGCGTGCATCGAGGAGTGGGCGCGGGAGAGCCGCGCGCGCTTCGTCCTCCTCGGGAGGACGCCGCTCGCGCCGGAGCCCGCCTGCTGCGCCGGCATCGCGGACGAAGCGGGCCTGAAGAAGGCGCTCCTCGCCGAGGCCCGGGGCCGCGGCGAGAGCCCCACGCCGGCCGAGCTCGGGGCCCGGGTCCACGAAGTCCTCGCGAACCGCGAGATCCGCCGGACCCTCGACGCGATCACAGCCGCGGGCGGCGAGGCGCGGTACGAGGCCGCGAGCGTCGAGGACGCCGGGGCGCTCGACGCGGTCCTGGCCCGCGTCCGCTCCGAGTGGGGCCCGGTCGCCGGGCTCGTCCACGCCGCGGGCGTCCTGGCCGACCGGAACATCTCGCAGAAGACCGACGCGCAGTTCGACCGGGTCTTCGACACGAAGGTGCAGGGGCTCCGCGCGCTCCTCGCCGCCGCCGCGAACGATCCGCTGAAACTCCTCTGCGTCTTCTCGTCGGTCTCGGCCCGCTGCGGCAACAACGGCCAGGCCGACTACGCCATGGCGAACGAGGTCCTCGCGAAGGTCGCCTGGGCCGAGTCCCGCCGCCGCCCGGAGCTCCTCGTGAAGTCGCTCGGGTGGGGGCCCTGGGAGGGCGGGATGGTCACGCCCCAGCTGAAGGAGCGGTTCGCCGCGCTCGGCGTCCCGATGATCCCGCTCGTCGCGGGAGCACGGATGTTCGTCGACGAGCTCCGCGGCGCGGAGCGGGCGGAGGTGGAGCTCGTCCTCGGCGGAGAGCCGCGGGCCGAGGCGCTCCTCTTCGCGGGCGCCGAGGCGCGGGTCCAGGAGCTCGAGGTGAAGGTCCAGCGGGGGAGCCACGGCTGGCTCGAAGGGCACTCGATCAAGGGGACCCCGGTCGTGCCGGTGGTCCTCGCGGCCGAGTGGCTCTCGCGCGCGGCCCGCTCCTTCCGGCCCGGCCTCGCGCTCGCCGCGCTGCACGACATCAAGGTCCTGAAGGGGATCCGCCTCGGAGGTTTCGACAACGGGGGCGACCGGTTCGTCATTCAGGCCCGGCAGACCTCGGGCGGCCCGGGCACCTGGCTGCAGCTGGACGTCCGCGGGTCGGCGGGGACCCATCACTACACCGCCCGGGCCGAGCTGGTGCCCGAGCTCGGGGCCCCGGAGCCCGCGCTCCCCGAGCTCCCGCTCGGAGAGTGGTCCGGAGAGCCGATCTACCGGGACCTCCTCTTCCACCGCGGGGCGTTTGAGCTGATCGAGGAGGTCGAAGGGATCTCCGACCACGGGGCCGGAGGCCGCGTGATGGGCGTCGAGCGCGCCGGCTGGCCGAACGGGACGGCGAACCCCTGGCAGCTCGACGTGGCGGCCCTCGACGGAGGGCTCCAGGTCGCGGTCCTCTACGCGCAGCGGATGCTCGGCAAGGACAGCCTGCCGACGACGATCGGCGAGCTGCGGTCGTACCGCTCCGCTCCGTCGCCGGGCGTCGTGAGCGTGGCCGCCTACCGCCGCAAGGTGGGGAGCCTCGGCGTCACGACGGACATCCACTTCACCGACGACGATGGGCGGCGCCTCGCGTCGCTCCTCGGGGTCGAGACCCACGCGTATCCGACCGGCAGCCAGGCCTGAGCCGATGCCCTTCGCCCCGATCGCCATCGTCGGGCGCTCCTGCGTCCTGCCCGGCGCACTGGACCCGTCCGCGCTCTGGGAGCTCGTCGCCGCGGGGCGCGACGTCGTCGGAGAGGCGCCCGAAGGGCGCTGGGGGCTCGAGAAGTCCGAGGTCCTTCGCGACCCGCGCGGCCCGGCGCCGGACGGCGCCTGGTCCGACCGCGGCGGCTACGTCTCGGGTTTCGAGGCGGTCTGGGACCCCGCGGGGTTCGGGGTCGGCGAGGGGGAGCTCGAAGGGCTCGACCCGCTCGCGCACTGGGTCCTCCACACGGCGCGCGAAGCGCTGAGAGACGCCGGAGACGGCCGGGTCGGCTCCGTCGAACGCCCTCGGACCGGCGCCGTCTTCGGCAACCTCGGCTTCCCGTCGGAGGGGATGGCCGCATTCGCGCGGAGCGTCTGGACGGGGAACAGGCGTGCCGGCGCGAGGGCGGGCGTCGATCCGCGCAATCGGTTCATGAGCGGCGGGACCGCGACGCTCCTCTCTCTCGCGCTCGGTCTCGGATCGGGCGCCTTCTGCCTCGACGCCGCCTGCGCGAGCTCGCTCTACGCGATCAAGCTCGCGTGCGACCGCCTCCACGACGGCGAGGTCGACGTCATGCTCGCGGGCGCCGTCCAGCGCGCCGACGATCTCTTCCTGCACGTCGGCTTCACGGCCCTCGGCGCGCTGAGCCGGAGCGGCCGCTCGCGCCCCTTCCACCGCGAGGCCGACGGCCTCGTCCCGGCGGAAGGGGCCGCGTTCGTCGTCCTGAAGCGCCTCGAGGACGCGCGACGGGACGGCGACACGATCCACGGCGTCATCCGGGGCGTCGGCCTCTCGAACGACGGGCGCGGCAAGGGCCTCCTCGCGCCGTCGGAGGAGGGGCAGGAGCGGGCCATCCGGGCCGCTTACGAGGAGGCGGGCTTCGGCCCCGAGCGGGTCTCCCTCCTCGAGGCGCACGCGACGGGGACGCCCGTCGGGGACGCCGCCGAGATCCGGAGCACGGGAGCCGTCTTCGCGGGGCTCGAGGGCGTGCCGCTCGGCTCTCTCAAGTCGAACCTCGGGCACCTCATCACGGTTGCCGGCGTCGCCGGGCTCCTGAAGGTGCTCGGAGCGATGAAGGCCGGACAGCGGCCTCCCACGCTCCACGCCTCGGAACCCACCCGCGCGCTCGACGGCTCGCCGTTCAGGCTCGTCGAGAAGCTCGAGCCGTGGCCGTCCGACGGGCCGCGGGTCGCCGCGGTCTCGGCGTTCGGCTTCGGCGGGAACAACGCGCACCTCGTCGTCTCGGAGGACTCGGCGGAGCTGGACGAGCGCGTCGCCTCGCGCGCGGCCGTTCCGCCTCCGGCCCTCGCCATCGTCGGCCTCGGCTGCGCCGTGGCGGGCGCCCTGGACCGGCGGCGATTCTCCGAGGCGCTCTTCTCGAACGAGAGCCTCCTCGACGCGAGCGGTGAAGGCCGCCTCGGCCCCGTCGAGCTGGACCTCGAAGGTCTCCGCTTTCCTCCGAAGGACCTCGGCCAGACTCTGCCGCAGCAGCTCGCGACGCTGCGCGCCGCCACGGAGGCGCTCGCCGGGAGCGGCCTGCTGCCGCGCGAGAGGACCGGCGTCTTCGTCGGGATGGAGCCCGACCCCGAGGTGGCCCGGTGGGGCACGCGCTGGCGCCTCGCCCGCACGGCCCGCGAGGCGGGCGCCTCCGACGAGTGGCTCCGGGGCGCGCGCGACGCGGTCGTCCCCGTCCTCGAGGCGGCGGCGGTCGTCGGGACGATGCCGAACATCCCGGCCAACCGGCTCAGCTCGCAGCTCGACCTCGGCGGGCGCGCGTTCACCGTGCAGGCGGGCGAGGCCTCGGGGACGACGGCGCTCTCGCTCGCGATGCGGGCGCTGAGGTGCGGTGAGCTCGACGCGGCGCTCGTGGGCGCCGTCGACCTCTCCTGCGAGAAGGTCCACTCGGGCGCGGTCGAGGCGCTCGCCGCCGGAAAGCCGGCGCCGCCCGGGGACGCCGCCGTGCTCCTCGTCGTGAAGCGGCTCGAGGACGCCGAACGGGACGGCGACAGGGTCTTTGCGTTGATCGAGGAGCGGGGAGATCCGGACGAGGAAACGGGCGAGGGACGCGAAGGAGCTGGGCGAGGAAAGGGAGAGTACGGAGCGCCCCTTCACCTCTCCGGCGAGGGTCCGACGAGCCTCGTCCCGCGCATCGGGCACGCCCACGCCGCGTCGGACCTCGTCCACGTCGCCGCCGCGGCGCTGAGCCTCCATCATCGCAGGCTCCCGGGCGGGAGGCCGTGGCTTCCGTCCGGCGCATTCGCCCGCGCAGCGTGCGTCGCGGCTCCGGACGGCCCGTCGATCCGCCTCTCGGAAGCCGTGGGGCACCCGCGCCGCGCCGAGGTCGGCGCCACGCGGCTGCGCGGATTCGCGGGGCCCGATCGCGCGGCGGTGGTCGACGCGCTGCGCTCCGGTCGCGAGGGGCTCGGCGCCGGGGCGGGCGCCCGCCTCGTCCTCGTGGCTCGAGACGGGAACTTCGAGGACGTGCGGGCGCGGGCACTGGCTCACCTCGAGACGGGCGCTCCCGCCGGCCCGGGGATCCACTTCCGCGAGCGGCCGGTGACGGGCGAGGTCGCGTTCGTTTTCGCCGGCGCCGGGGCGGCCTACCGCGGCATGGGGCGCGACCTCCTCGAGCGGCTACCGGGACTCGCCTCCGCGCTCGCGCGCCGCAGTCGGAGGCTTCCCCGCGCGCTCGCCTGGTCCTTCGAAGAGGACTCCCGCGAGCCGACCGTTCTCGAGCAGCTCTGGGGAGCCTCTGCGCTCTGCCAGCTCCACGCCGAGCTGACCCGCGGCCTTCTCGGGATCGAGCCTCACGCGTGGCTCGGCTACTCCTCGGGCGAGACGAACTCCCTCCTCGCCTCCGGGACGTGGACCGACGCCGACGCGCTGATCGAGGAGAGCGAGAGTTCGGGACTCTTCACGCGCGACCTCGGCGGGAGCTTCGCCGCGATCGAGGAGGCCTGGGGCGCCCCGGTCCGCTGGGCGTCTTTCACCGTCCTCGCTCCCGTGGCCGACGTGACGGCGGCGGTGGCCCGCGAGGAGAAGGTCCACCTCGCGATCATTCACGGCGACGAGGAGTGCGTCGTCGCCGGCGACGAGGACGCCTGCTCCCGCGTCGTCGCGGCCCTGGGCGCGGGCCGTTGCCTGCGCCTCGGCTACCCGCTCGCGGTCCACGTCCCCGAGCTCGACGCGGTGCGCGAGGCGTGGCTCGCTCTGCACTGCCGATCGACGACCCCGCCGCTCCCGGCCGCGTCGCGTCCCGCCGCTCGCTTCTACACGAACGCCACCGGGCGTTCCTACGCGCCGACGTCCGACAGCTGCGCGCAGGCGATCCTCGGCCAGGCGAACCGGACGCTCGACCTGCGCCCGACCATCCTCCAGGCCTTCGAGGACGGCGTCCGCGTCTTCGTCGAGCACGGGCCGCAGGCCGCATGCGGCCGCTGGATCCGCGCGATTCTCGGCGAGCGGGAGGCGCTCGTCGTCAGCCTCGACCGGAAGGGGCAGGGGCTCGAGGCGACGCTCGACGCGCTCGCGGCGCTCGTCGCCGTCGGCGTGCCGCTGCGCGCCGGGGCCCTCGACGAGCTCCACACGCTGCTGCGAGGAGAGCGTCCCGCGCCCGGCAGCGGCCGGAGCCTCTCCTTCCC
>CAZWRQ010000199.1:0-9279 GCA_964636395.1 uncultured Holophagales bacterium | reverse complement strand
CTCCAGGCCGCGATGCAGGGCTACGAGGTGAAGACGCTCGAGGACGTCGTCGGCACGGCCGACGTCTTCATCACCGCGACCGGGAACCTCGACGTCATCACCGCCGATCACATGGCGAGGATGAAGGACAAGGCGATCGTCGGGAACATCGGCCACTTCGACAACGAGATCGACATGGCCGGCCTGAAGAAGGTCCCCGGCGTCCAGCGGATCAACATCAAGCCCCAGTACGACGAGTTCCGGTTCGCCGACGGCCACTCGGTCATGATCCTCGCCGAAGGGCGCCTCATGAACCTCGGCTGCGCCACGGGCCACCCGAGCTTCGTCATGTCCTCCTCGTTCACGAACCAGGTGATGGCGCAGATCGCCCTCGCGAAGAACCGGGGCGAGTACGGGAAGAAGGTCTACGTCCTTCCGAAGAAGCTCGACGAGGAGGTCGCCCGCCTCCACCTCGGCCACCTCGGCGTGAAGCTGACGGAGCTGACGCCGAAGCAGTCGGCCTACCTCGGCGTCCCGGCCGAGGGACCGTTCAAGCCCGACCACTACCGTTACTGATCGCCGCGAGGCGTTCCCGTTCGACCGAAGGCCCGGGGCGACCCGGGCCTTCGCCGTTCCGACCCCCGGGCGAGGGTCCGACCCTCACCCCTCGCGCGGCGTGAACGCGATTCGCCCGGGAGCCGGCGGCTCCGCCGGGCCGCTTCGGGAGAGCCGCCGGAGGTGCTCCGCGAGGAGGTCGGCGTCGAGCGGCTCGACGCCCTCGAGCCGCCGCCCGGCGGCGAGCTCGGCCTGGCCGTCCCCGCCGGCGGCGAGGAAGCTCGAGACGGCGACGCGGTACGTCGCGTCGTCCCTTAGCGGCGCGTCCGCGACCCGGACGGCGAGGAGGCGGCGACCCGCCGGCGCGCCGAGGTCGGCCTCGAGCGTCATCCCGGAGAGATGAAGGAGGCTGCCCGTCCTCCGTCCGACCGCCGCGAGGCTCCTTTCGAGCACCGCGCGAAGGTCCGCCCCGGCGACCTCCACCGTCGCCACGCGGTTCCCGAACGGCAGGACGGCCATGACGTTCCTCATCGAGAGCGGGCCGGCCGGAAGCGGCGCACGGAGGCTCGAGCCGGGGACGAGCGCGACGTCCGCGCCCGTGCCCTGCCGAAAGGCGTCGGCTACGAGGTTGCCGAGCGGTGTCTCCCGCTCGTGGCTCCCCGTCTCGTCGAGCGGCCGGGCGAGGGCTCCGGCCGGAGCCGCGAGCTCCCGAGCCAGCCGCTCCATGAGCCGGGCTTCCAGCTTCGACAGCTCCTCGTCCGGGGAGACGGAGACGTCGACTGCATGCAGCGCGACGCTCGCGGAGACCCGGCCATCGCTCCTCTCGAGCGTCAGCTCGACGACCGACCCGAGATTCCCGTTCGGCGCGGCGATCGGGCGTCCCCCGATCCAGCGGACGACCGAGACCGTCTCGGACTCCTCCTCGGTCAGGACGGCGTCGACCTCCGGGACCTCCGCCAGGAGCCGCCGGTTCACCTCGAAGCCGGCCTGCGTCAGGACGACGATCGCATCGGCCCCTTCCCGCCGCAGAGCTGCCGCCTCGCGCGCCGCCGCCCCCACGAGATCGGTCTGCCGGACCGCCCGGTCGGGCGTCGTCGTGCCGAGGTCGTCCGTGAGCCCGAGGAAGCCGACGGCGAGCCCCCCGACCCGGACGAGACGGCGCGTCGGGAGCGCCGCGAACGGACGCCCGGCCTCGTCGACGAGGTTCGACGTGATCCAGGGGAAGGCGGAGCGCCGGACGAGGCGCTCGGCGTGGGCCGAGCCGAAGTCGAACTCGTGCTGTCCGAACGTCGCGAGGCCGACTCCGGCACGTCCGAGGGCGTCGACCATCGGCTCCCCGCGGAAGACGCCGCCGAAAAGCGTGCCGCCCGCGAGGTCCCCGCCGAAAACCAGGAGCGCGTCCGGCCCCCCGGCGCCGAGGCGATCGACGACCGTCTTCAGGCGGGCGACCCCACCCCTCTCGCCGTGCCGGTCGACGACCGGCGCGATCTCGTGCGCGTCCGTGACGTAGAGGACGGTCGCGCGCGGCGCGGACGAGCAGCCGGCCCAGAACGGCAGCCCGAGAAGGAGGAGGGCCCCGCCGACCCTCACGGGAGGCGGGGCCCCGGACCGCCGCAGGCGGACATCGGCCTCAGCCCTTCCGCGGCCAGAACTCCGGCTCGACGTCGTCCCTCACGACCGTCGTTCCGGCCTCTCCCCGGAGCATCCGGGCCGTGTCCTCGAGCGCCCCGATGCAGGCCGCCCTTCCAGTCGCCTCGGCGAACTCGCACGCGGCCTGGACCTTCGGCCCCATCGACCCAGCCGGGAAGGAGTACTTCTTCAGCTCGGCGATCGAGACCGTCTTCAGGGCGCGCGCCTCGGGAGTCCCCCAGCCCACGTAGACGGCGTCGGCGTCCGTCGCCATGACGAACGCGTCCGCGCCGACCTCGCGCGCCAGGAGCGAGGAGGCGAGGTCCTTGTCGATGACCGCCTCGATCCCCTTCAGCTTTCGATCGGGGCCGTACATCGTCGGGATGCCCCCACCGCCGGCGAAGATCACGACCGTCCCCTTCTCGAGGAGCCACTTCACCGGCCGGATCTCGAAGATCCTCTTCGGCTGCGGCGACGGGACGACCCGCCGCCAGCCGTTCCCGTCCACCTTGAAGGTCCACCCCTTCTCGGCCGCCATCCGGTCGGCGTCTTCCTTCGTGTAGACCGGGCCGATCGGTTTCGTGGGGTTCCCGAAGGCCGGGTCGGCGGGATCGACCTCGGTCATCGAGAGGATCGTCGCGAAGGGACGCTCGAACGGGAGGAGGTTCCCCATCTCCTGCTCGATGACGTAGCCGATCATCCCTTCGGTCTGCGCGCCGAGGACGTCGAGCGGGTACGGCTCGACGTGGGCGTAGGCCGACTGCTGGAGGGCCAGGAGCCCGACCTGCGGGCCGTTCCCGTGCGAGATGACGATCTCGTTGTCGTTCGCGACCGGCGCGAGCGCCTCGCAGGCCCTCTTCACGTTGGCCCGCTGGTTCTCCGCCGTCATCGGCTCCCCGCGCTTCAGGAGGGCGTTCCCTCCGAGGGCGACGACGACGCGCATGACTCTACTCCTTGTCTTCCATCTTGCTGCCCCCCCCGCGGCGACGAGAAGCCGGGGGCACGGGGGATTCGCTCATCATGTTCTCGGGGGACCCGGACGCCGGGCCCCCCGAACCCCTCCGCGCGAGCTTGCTCTCAGGCCAGGGTCGCGACGAGGACGGCCTTGATCGTGTGGAGCCGATTCTCGGCCTGGTCGAAGACGACGGACGCCGGTGACTCGAAGACGTCGTCGGTCGCCTCCATCGCGTCGATGCCGAACTTCTTGAAGATCTCTTCGCCGATCTTCGTGTCGCGGTTGTGGAACGAGGGGAGGCAGTGGAGGAACTTCGCCTTCGGGTTCCCCGTCGCCGCCATGAGCGCCGCGTTCACCTGATACGGGAGGAGGAGCTTGATCCGCTCGGCCCAGACCGAGTCGGGCTCGCCCATCGAGACCCAGACGTCGGTGTGGACGAAGTCGACGCCCGCGACGGCCGCCTTCGGGTCCTCGGTGAGCGTCACCTTCCCGCCGGAAGCCGCAGCCAGCTCGTTCGCCTTCGCGACGAGATCCTCGACCGGCCAGAGGTGCTTCGGCGCGCCGAGGCGGACGTCCATCCCCATCAGCGCGCCGCCGAGCATGAGGGTGTTCCCCATGTTGTTCCGGGCGTCGCCGAGGTACGCGTAGGAGATCTGCCCGAGCGGCTTGTCGCTGTGCTCGCGCATCGTGAGGAGGTCGGCCAGGATCTGGGTCGGGTGGAACTCGTCGGTGAGGCCGTTGTAGACCGGGACGCCGGCCCACTTCGCGAGCTCCTCGACGATGGCCTGCCCGTAGCCACGGTACTCGATGGCGTCGTACATCCGCCCGAGGACCCGCGCCGTGTCCTTCATCGTCTCCTTCTTCCCGATCTGGGAGCCGGAGGGGCCGAGGTAGGTGACGTTCGCGCCCTGGTCGTAGCAGGCGACCTCGAAGGCGCAGCGGGTACGGGTCGAGTCCTTCTCGAAGATCAGCGCGACGTTCTTCCCGCCGAGGCGCTTCACCTCGGTCCCCGCGTACTTGGCCCGCTTCAGGTCGCGCGCCAGGTCGAGGAGGTAGAGGATCTCCTTCGGTGTGAAGTCGTGGATCGTCAGGAAGTGGCGGTTCTTCAGGTTGAACGACATGGGTCCTCCGGCGACGGCTGTCCCCTGGCGGCGGCGGGACCGCTCCGGGCACCTCACGCGAGGCTCCTTCCGGACGTCCGTCGAGCGCGCACCGCCCCTCCCCGGGGGCGAAAGCCGGATTCTAGAATGGAAGATCGTTTGACCGCGCCCCCCGTCCGGAAATACGCTTCCGGGTTATGAAGCGGGACTTTGCGATCTCCGGAGCGACCCTCGTGCTCGCCGCGGCCCTCGGCGGCGCCCTCCTCACCCAGGCTGCCTGCAAAAAGAGCGGGCCCGACATCAAGATCGGCGTCATTGCCGAGCTGAGCGGGGACATCTCGGAGATCGGCGACGCCTGCAAGAAGGCGGCGGAGCTGGCCGTCTCCGAGATCAACGAGAGCGGCGGCGTCGAGGTCGCCGGCACGAAGCACCTCCTCCGCCTCGTGATCGAGGACAGCCAGGGGGCCGCCGAGCCGGCGGCGGAGGCGGCGAAGCGCCTGATCGACGAGGAGAAGGTCCTCGCGATCGTCGGGCCGAACGCGAGCCTCGGCGCAGTCCCGGCCGCCCGGGTGGCCGCGGAGAAGAAGACGCTCCTGATCTCGCCCTGGGGGACCGCGCCCCGCGTCACGCTGGACGACGCCGGGGCCCCGCGGCAGTGGGTCTACCGGACCTGCTTCACCGACGCCTTCCAGGGGTCTGCGCTCGCGAAGTTCGCGGCGGCCTACATGAAGGCGACGAAGGCCGCCGTCCTCTACAACCCGGCGTCCGAGGCCCCGAAGAGCCAGGCCGAGCTGATGAAGAAGGAATTCGAGGGGCGCGGCGGCCAGGTCGTCGCCTTCGAGACCTACGCGACCGGCGACAAGGACTTCTCGGCCCAGTGGAAGAGGGTCGCCGAGGCGGCGCCCGACGTCGTCTTCCTCCCGGCCTACTACGGGGAGATCCCCGAGCAGATCCGTCAGGCCCGGGCTGCGGGCGTGAAGGCCCCCTTCCTCGGCAGCGACACCTGGACGAACTCCGAGCTCCTCAAGAGCGCAGCGGAGGTGGACGGCGCGTTCTTCTGCGCCCACTACAACCCCGACGCCATGGAGGACAAGGTCGGCATCTTCCGCGGCGCCTACGAGAACCGATACAACAAGGAGGTCCCGGACGACGGCGCCGCCCTGACGTACGACACGCTCTACCTGCTGAAGCAGGCGCTCGAGACCGCCACGGGTGACGACCGCGAAGCGGTGCGCGAGGCCTTCTCGAAGATCTCGAGCTTCGACGGTGTGACGGGCCGGATCGTCTTCAAGGGAGGCTCCCCCGACCCGGTGAAGAGCGTCGTCATCAAGCAGTTCAAGTCGGGAAAGATCACCTTCGTGACCAATATCGACCCCGACTGATATCGACCCCGGATGAACGAGGCCGCCCTCGGCCTCGTTCATCTCCCACCCGGGCCTCCGGCCCCTCCCCGTATCGACCCCGACTGAACGAGGCCGCTCCCCGGCATTCCACGAAGGGCCCGCACGCGCGGGCCTTTCGTGCTTTCCCCCGTTCCGCGGGCGCCCGGCGCCGAATGGCCGGCGACGTGCGAGGATCGGCGGGACGGACGCCATGAAATACATCCAGCTCGGCCGCACCGGCCTCGTCGTCTCCCGCCTCGCCCTCGGCTGCATGAGCTACGGAGATCCGCGCTGGCGCCCATGGGTCCTTTCGGAAGAGGACGCGCGCCCCTTCTTCCGGCGGGCCCTCGAGGCGGGGATCAACCTCTTCGACACGGCCGACATGTACTCGCTCGGGGTGAGCGAAGAGGTCACGGGTCGTCTCCTCGGCGAGATGGGACGCCGCGACGAGCTCGTGATCGCGACGAAGGTCCACTTCCCGATGGGACCCGGCCCGAACATGTCCGGGCTCTCGCGCAAGCACGTCGTCCAGGCGTGCGAGGCGAGCCTTCGCCGCCTCGGCGTCGAGGCGGTCGACCTCTACCAGATCCACCGCTTCGACCCCGCGACACCGATCGCCGAGACGCTCGAGGCGCTCGACCTCCTCGTCCGCCAGGGGAAGGTCCGCTACGTCGGGGCGAGCTCGGGCGAGGCCTTCCGGCTGGCGAAGGCGCTCGCGACAGCCGACCTGCGCGGCCTCCCGCGATTCGTCTCGATGCAGAACCACTACAACCTCCTCTACCGCGAGGAGGAGCGCGAGATGCTCCCGCTCTGCGCCGAGGAGGGGCTCGGGGTCCTCCCCTGGTCCCCGCTCGCCCGGGGTCTCCTCGCCGGGACGCGGGCCACGCCGGCGGACCGCGAGGCGACGCCGCGCGCCGCCTCGGACGACTACGCCCGGCAGCTCTACGACCACGCTTCGGACGCCGACGTGATCGAGGCGACCCGCACCGTCGCCTCGACCCGGGGCGTGCCGATGGCCCGGGTCGCGCTCGCCTGGCTTCTCGCGCGTCCCGCCGTCACCGCGCCGATCGTCGGCGCGACGAAGCTCGCGCATCTCGACGACGCGCTCGCCGCGCTCGAGCTCGAGCTCACGCCGGAGGAGACCGCCGCGCTCGAGGCGCCCTACAGGCCCCACGCCGTTCGCGGCTTCGCCTTCTCGCCGCCCGCCCGCTGAGGCGTCCGCGGCCTATCATCCGGGCCCGTCCCGGAGGAGTCCCTCATGAGAGTCTTCGTCACCGGAGCAACAGGACACATCGGCTCGGCCGTCGCGGCCGCCTTCGCCCGCGCCGGGCACGAGACCATAGGCCTCGTCCGCGACCTTCGGAAGGCCGCGCCGCTCGAGGCCGCGGAGGTCGTTCCGGTCCTCGGCACGATGGAGGAGCCCGACGCCTGGCGGGAGGTCGCCGGACGCTGCTCCGTCCTCGTCCACTGTGCCGTCGACTCGTCGGACCGCTCGTGGGACCTCCACCGCGCCGCGCTCGGGGCCCTGCGCGACGCCGCCCGCGATCGCACCGACCGCGTCCTCCTCGCCACGAGCGGCGTCTGGGTCTACGGGGACACGGGTGAGGCCGCCGTCGACGAGTCGACCCCGCTCGACCCGCCGACGTTCTCCGCGCCACGTCCGGCCGTCGACGCCGCCGTCCTCTCGTGGAACGGCGCCGGACTGCGGACGCTCGTGATCCGGCCCGGATGCGTGTACGGAGGCGGTGGGAGCCTCACCGCCGCGTGGTTCGAGAGCGCCGCGCGGGACGGCGCCGCCCGGATCGTGGGGGACGGCGAGAACCGCTGGGCGATGGTCCACCGCGACGACCTCGCGGACCTCTACGTCCGGGCCGCGGAATCGGGTCTCGGAGGCGAGGTGCTGAACGCGACGGACCGGAGCCGGGCCACCGTCCTCGAATGCGCCCGCGCGGCGAGCCGCGCCGCGGGGGCGGAGGGTCGCGTCGAGCACGTGCCGGTCGAGCAGGCGGTGGCCGCGATGGGCCCGTTCGCGACCGGCCTCGCCCTGAACCAGCACGTGGCGTCGTGGAAGGCCGTGCGGCGGCTCGGGTGGACCCCCCGCCATGCAGGCTTCGTCGACGAGGCGCCCCGCCTCTTCGCGGCCTGGCGGGCCTCCCGGCCGGAGGGTGCGTGAGCGCCTCCGCGATCGGCTCGATCGGCTGGCTGGATCTCACGGTCGAGGACGCCCCGCGCCTTCGCGCCGGCGCCGCGATCTGAGTTCCGGAATGGGCCGTACAATCCGGGAAACGGTCTCACGTTGAACGTCCTCCTCAGACCTCCCGAGTTCGACCACTACTCCGTCTCCCGCGTCCTGGGCGAGGGGGGGATGGGAATCGTCTTCCTCGCGGAGGACCGCCGGACGCACCTGCCGGTGGCCGTCAAGGTGATGTCGCGGAGCCTGACGGACCCCGAGCTCCAGGCGCGGTTCATGAAGGAGAACCAGATCCTGGCCTCGCTGAACCACCGGAACATCGTCCGGTGCTACGAGATCACCCGGTCGCGCGAGGGGCTTCCGACGATCGTCATGGAGTACGTGAAGGCGGTCGACTTCGGCGCCTTCGAGGGCCGGCCGTTCCCGGAGCTGATCCCTCTCATGGTCCAGGCCGCGATGGGGCTCGCGTACCTCAAGGAACGGAACATCCTCCACCGCGACCTGTCGCCGAACAACATCATGGTCACCCTCCAGGACGAGCGGCGCCTCGTGAAGATCCTCGACTTCGGCGTCGCGAAGGTCCTCCAGGAGGGGAGCGGCGGCGAGCTGACGCAGACCGGGGAGTTCCTCGGGAAGCTCGCCTACGCCTCGCACGAGCTGCTGACGTTCGGACAGGTCGACTTCCGGAGCGACATCTACTCGCTCGGCGTCATCTTCTTCCGCCTCCTGACGAAGCGCCGCCCGATCAACGTCCAGAACTCGAGGAACTACCTCGAGTGGGTCATGGCGCAGGAGAACCGCGGGCCGATCGACTTCTCCGCCCCCGAGGGGAACCCGCCGATCCCGGAGCCGCTCCAGGCGCTCGTCCGGAAGATGCTCGCGAAGAAGTCCGAGGACCGGCCGCAGGGGTACGAGGAGATCATCGACGCCCTCGTCGCCGCCCAGTCCGAGGCGGAACGGTCCGGTCTCGTCCCGGACCCCGAGACGGTCTCGACGCTCCCTTCGCCCGAGACCCGCAGCTCCATCTCCGGCTCCGCCGGGACTCCGGCGTCTCCGGCCGGCGCCGGCTCCGGGGCGCCGCTCTTCGACGAAGGCGCGTTCCCCTTCACCGAGGCCGAGACGAAGGCCCCCTCCTCCGCCTCGCGGCTCTCAGCGTCGGACTTCCCGGCTCCGGCGCCGGCCCCGAAGGCCGCCCCTGCCTCGCAGATGCCCGACTGGCTCGAGCAGGCCGACTACAACGAGCAGATGCAGGTCATCAGCGAGAGCAAGCAGGGGATCTCCCGCTCGCCGGTCGTCCACCCCGCGTTCGGCGGCGAAGCGAGATCGAGGCCGGTCAAGCGGGACACCGAGTCGATCCGGGTGCGCCAGAAGGAGGCGTCGGCCCGGAAGCGGACGACCGTCCTGGTGTCGCTCCTCGCCGTCGCAGTCCTCGGCGGAGGTGCGTGGGCCGGCTGGACCTTCTACGTCAAGCCGAACCTCCCCTCCTCC
>CAZWRQ010000198.1:1280-9371 GCA_964636395.1 uncultured Holophagales bacterium | reverse complement strand
GGGCGGGACGGCGGCCCCCCGGCCGACCACCGTCCCGCCCGACTTCGAGCCGGCGTCCGGCACCGGGCGCGGCGCGATCGCCGTCGTCATCGACGACGTCGGGAACGCCGACGGGTCCCTGGCCCGCCTCGAGGAGCTTTCCGGGCCGCTCGCGATCGCCGTCCTCCCCGGCGCGCCCCAGGCGCGGGAGGCCGCGGCCCTCGCGAAACGGAAGGGGTGGGACCTCCTCGTCCACCTTCCGATGGCGGGCTCGCGCGGCCCCTACGAGCCCGGGACGATCTCTCCGGACGACGACGACGCCACGATCGTCCGGCGGGTGGAGGAGGCGATCGTCGCCGTCCCGGGGGCGATCGGCCTGAACAACCACCAGGGCTCCGTCGCCACCGCCGACCGCCGGGTCGTCCGGGCCGTCCTCTCCGTCGTCCGGGCAAAGGGGCTCTTCTTCCTCGACTCGAGGACCTCGGCGGCGAGCGTCGCGACGGAGGAGGCGCGGGCGCTCGGGCTCGCGACGATCCCGCGCGACGTCTTCCTGGACGACGCGCGGGCCGAGGCGGCGGCGATCGGCGGCGCCCCCGAAGCGCTCGAGACGGCCTTCGCGCGCGCCCTCTCGACGGCGGCGAAGAAGGGGCACGCGGTCGTCATCGGCCACCCCCACGCCGCCACGGTGGACTTCCTCGCGCTCCGCTTCCCCGCCCTCGAGAAGGGCGGCGTCCTTCGGGTCCGCGTCTCCGAGCTCGTCGACTGAGCGGCGCGCCGGCGGCAGCGCGGCGCGGCTTTCGGGCCCGGCCAGGAGCGTTATCATCGCCGCCGCCACTCGGCAGAACGAACGACGGGGGTCCCGACGATGCGCCTTTTCGAGGACGTGGAGCTCAACGACTTGCAGGCGAACGCGGTCGGCCGGGCGATGCTCGCCGTGGCCCGTGCCGACGGCGCGGCCGACCCGCGCGAGGTCGCCCTCATCGAGGAGCTCGCGCCCGTGGACACGACCTCCGCCGACCCGACTCCCGCGGAGCTCGCCGGGATTCTGACCGGGGCGAAGGAGCGGGAGCTCCTGCTGCGGTCCGCCCTCCTCGTGGCCCTCGTCGACGGCGACTACTCGGCGGCGGAGCGCGCCGTCGTCGGGCGCTACGCCGAGGCCCTCGGAGTCGGCGGCCCGCGGCTGGAGGAGCTCGCGAGCGAGGTGAAGGCGTTCCTGATGGCCCCGCTCCTCCCGCTCTCGAACACTCCGGCGGTTCTCGACGTCTCGCGCAAGCTGAAGGTCTGAGCGCCTTGCGCGGCGAAGGAGCCGTGCCCGCCCCCGCATTCCGCCCCGCGCCGGGCGACGCGTAGACTTTCCGGTCATGCGCGCCCTCCGCCTCCGCTTCGCGCTCGCCGCCGCGTTCGTCCTCGCCCTCGCCCTCCCGGCCGCCGCCGCACCGCCGGCCCCCGCGGAGCACCTCGGCCTCGCGGTCGGTGTCGACCGGACGCTCGCCGACTGGGGGCAGATCGTGGCGTACTTCCGCGCGCTCGACGCCGCGTCGGACCGCGTCGAGGTGACGACGATCGGGACCTCGACGCGCGGCGAGGAGATGGTCCTCGCGGCGATCTCCTCGCCGGAGAACCTCGCGAACCAGCGGAGGCTCCGCGAGGTGGCCCGGCGCCTCGCCGACCCGCGCGGCCTCTCCGAGGCGGAGGCGACCGCTCTCGTCGGCGAGGGGAAGGCTGTACTTCTCGTCACCTGTGGCATCCACGCGAGCGAGATCGGCGCCTCGCAGATGGCGATGGAGTGGGCGCACGCCCTCGCCACCGCCGAGGACGCGGAGACGAAGCGGCGCCTCTCGGAGGTCGTCCTCCTCCTCGTCCCGTCGCTCAACCCCGACGGGCACCGGATGGAGGTCGACTGGTACCGGAAGAACCTCGGCACGCGGTGGGAGGGGAGCCGGATGCCGTGGCTCTACCACCACTACGTCGGGCACGACAACAACCGCGACTTCGCGCAGCTGACGCAGGCCGAGACGAAGGCGATCAGCCGCGTCCTCTACCACGACTGGTTCCCGCAGGTCTTCCTCGACGAGCACCAGATGGGGACGAGCGGCCCGCGGATGTTCGTGCCGCCGTACGCCGACCCGCTCGACCCCGACATCGACCCCCTCGTCATCCGTGAGGTCAACATGATCGGGTCGCTGATGTCGATGCGGCTCGAGCAGGCCGGGAAGAGCGGCGTCATCTCGGCCTGGGCGTTCGACGTCTCCTGGCCGGGCGGGTCGAAGAACACGGCGTGGTGGAAGAACGTGACGGGCGTCCTGACCGAGGTCGCCTCCGTCCGCCTCGCGACGCCGATCGAGGTCCCGCCGACGGAGCTGCGCGGCGGCGGGAAGGGGCTCGTCGAGTACGGGCCCCAGGTCAACTTCCCAAACCCCTGGCGGGGCGGAAAGTGGCGCCTGCGCGACGTAATGGACTACGAGCGGATCGCCTCCGACGCGATCCACGAATACTGCGCCACCCACCGCGAGGACGTCCTCCGGAACATGCTCGCGAAGGCGCGCGCCTCGATCGCGGCAGCCGCGCCCGGCGAGGGGTATCACATCCCGATGACCCAGCGCGACCAGGCGACGGCGCGCGCCCTGGCCGCCCTCCTCGTCGAGCACGGCGTCGAGGTGAAGGCCGATTCGGCCGGCGACGCGTGGGTGCCGCTCGCGCAGCCCTACGGCCGCTTCGTCCGCGAGATGCTCGAGGTACAGCGCTTCCCCGAGGTGAAGCTCGTCCCGGGGAAGGACATCGTCGCACCGTACGACGTCACTGCCTGGAGCCTGCCGCTCTCGATGGGGGTCACCGTGGAGAAGGGCCGCCTCCCGGAGAGCCTGCGCCCCCTCGGCGCCGTCGGGCCGGTACCGACACTCCCCTCCGGCACCACGGCGGTCGCCCTCGGTCCCGAGAGCCCGGAGCGATGGAAGGTCGTCGCGGCCGCCCGGAAGGGGGGCGCTGTGTCGATCCTCCCGGCGGCCGACGGGGCGCTCGCCGCCGGCACGATCGTCCTCGACGCGGTCGCCGCCGAGGCGGCCTCCCGGGTCGCCGCGGACCTCGGCCTGCCGCTCGCGCCGCTCGCGGCCGCACCGGCCGGCGCGAAGCCGCTCCGCGCCCCGCGCGTCGGCCTCTACAAGCCGTGGATCGCCTCGATGGACGAGGGGTGGACCCGCTTCCTCCTCGAGCGCTATGGCTTCGCGCCGCTGACGCTCGACAACGCCGCGCTCCGCGCCGGGAAGCTCGGCGCGCGCCTCGACGTGATCGTCCTTCCCGACGTCGAGAAGGAAGTGATCGCGGACGGGAAGCCGAAGCGCGAGGAGGGGGCGATGCGCTACTTCCCCGAGCCGCGGCCGGAGTACGCGGGCGGCCTCGGGAAGGAGGGCGCGGCGGCGCTCCGCGCGTTCGTCGAGTCGGGCGGGACGCTCGTCGCGCTCGGTTCCTCCACGGAGTACCTCGTCGAGGAGCTCGGGCTCCCGGTGCGCAACGCGCTCGCCCGCGTGAAGGCCGACGAGTTCCTCTGCCCCGGCGGGCTCGTCCGGCTCGACGTGAGCCCGACGCACCCGGTCACGTGGGGCCTGCCCCCGTCCGTCCCCGGCTTCCTCGACGGACCGCTCGCCTTCCAGACGACGATCCCGGGGGCGGAGATGACGCGCGAGGTGCTCGCGGCCTATCCGGCCGACGGGCGCGACGTCCTCGTGGCGGGCTGGATCCGCGGCGAGGAGAAGCTGGCCCGGAACGCCGCGGCGGTCGCGCTGACGCTCGGGAAGGGAAAGGTGGTCCTCCTCGGGTTCCGCCCGCAGCACCGCGCGCAGACGAACGCGACGTTCCCGTTCCTCTTCAACTCCCTCGCCTGGTCGGTGATGTAGAGCCCTCCCCGCGCAGCTCGTCGCGCCGCGCGCGCGCGTCGGCCTCGTCCACCCGGAGGAGGAGGACGAGGCCGGCGACGAAGAGGACGGCGACGGAGAGGATCGCGAGACGCGAGGTGCCGGTCGCCTGCCTCACCGTCGCGAAGAGGAAGGTCCCGAGGACGCCCGCGAGCTTGTTGAAGACGGAGAAGAAGCCGAAGAGCTCGGCCGAGGACTCGCGCGGGATCATCGCGGCGAAGAGAGACCGGGAGAGCGCCTGGACCGCCCCGAGGACGAGGCCCGCGAGCGCGGCGAGGACGACGAAGCCGGCGGGCGTCGTCAGGAGGTAGGCCCAGCCGACCGCGACGAGCCAGAGCGCGACGGCGAGGACGAGCGCCCGCTTCGTCCCCCAGGCTCCCGCGAGGCGCGCGAAGAGGAGCGCTCCGACCATGGCGAGGAGCTGGATGCCGAGGAGCGTCCCCATCATCATCGGCAGCCCGACGCCGACCTCCTCGGTGCCGTAGAGCGAGGCCATCTTGATGACGGTCTGGACGCCGTCGTTGTAGAGGACGAACGCGAGGAGGAAGAGGAGGACCGGCTTCACCTTCGCGACGCGCCGCGTCGTCGCAAGGGTGTCGGCGACGCCGTCGCGCATCGCGCGGAGGAGCGAGGGGCGTTCGCCTTCCCGCGGCGGCTCCCTCAGGCCGAGGAACGTGATCGCGCCGAAGCCGGCCCACCAGAGCCCGGCGGAGCCGAGCGCGAGCCGCGCCGCGGCCTCGGCGGAGAGGCCCCAGCGCGCGTGCGTCGCCATCAGGACGAGCGCGAGGACGAAGTGGAGCGAGCCGCCGACGTACCCGACCGCGAAGCCGCGCGCCGAGAGGCGGTCGAGCTCCGCGTCTTTCGCGAGGTGCGGCAGGAAGGAGTCGTAGAAGACGTTCGCGGAGACGAAGGCGATCTGCGAGAGGGCGTAGATGGCGAGCGTGGTCGCCACGTCGCCCGGCCCGCACGCGGCGAGGAGCATGGAGAGGAGGCCCCCGGCGAGGCCGAACGCGGTGAGCAGCTTCCGGCGCGCGCCGAGCCGGTCGGCGATCGCGCCGAGAATCGGCGCGGTCAGGAAGACGGCAAGCGTCGACGCGCTGTTCACGTAGCCCCAGAGGACCGTCGCGTCGACCCGAATCCCGAAGAGCTCCACGCCCCCCTTCGGCACGACTGTCCCCGCGAAGTAGACCGGAAGCACCGCCACCGCGACCGTCATCGCCCAGGCGGAGTTCGCCCAGTCGTACGCGAGCCACGCCCGCACCTCACTCTTCCGGCCCGGCATGGCGCGGGAGTCTCTCACGGGGACGGGAGAGAGAAGAGGGGAACGGAGAGACGGAGAGACGGAGAGACCGAGAGACGGAGAGACGGAGAGACCGAGAGACCGAGAGACCGAGAGACCGAGAGACCGAGAGACCGAGAGACCGAGAGACCCTCAGGCCATCTCGTCGTGGCTCACGAGTCGCGGACGGGAGACGCCTCCCGCCGCGCTCGCCGGGGGGCCTGAGCTTCGCGCGGCCCCCCGGACCCCCCACTCGCAATCCAGACTTCGCTGCGGATCAGATGCCTCCGCTGCGCGCGCGCGACCCGCATCGGCCCCGCTGCGCGGGCCGCCGGCGCGGCCGCGAACTCCTCGCTGCGCTCGTCAAACAGCGCGGCCGCTTCTTCCGGCGGCCTGCTCGCGGCGCCGTGCGGGTACCCCGCACGTGCTCGGACGCTCGCTCGCGGGACGCCCCTCCCGTCCGCTCGACGTCCGTGTCGGATCGAGCGATCCGCGAGGTTGGGAATCGCGTTGAGCGGGACTCGGGGCGGTCGCTTGAGGGAGCGAACGCGCAGTTTGCGGACCGGCTAGAACCGCAGCGAGAGGCAGCTCAGGCCGCCGTCGAGCTTGCGGAACTCCGACATGTCGAGGGCGACTGTACGGAGGCCGAGTGCGCGGAGGACGGTCTCGAAGCGGGGGTAGCCCGACGCGAGGAGGACGCGGCCGTTCACGAGGACGGCGTTCGCGGCGTACTCCTCGCCGGCCGGGACGTCGAGGACGTCCCAGCCCGCGAACTCGGGGCGGCCGGTGAAGGGGCGCGCGAGCGCGAGGGTCCGCTCGCCGAGCCACGCGATTCCGCTCTTGAGGTGGAGGAGTCCCGGGATCCCGCGAACGTCGACGAGCGTCGTCCCGAGGCCGCGGGTCGCGAGGTGGGCGGCGAGCTGGCAGGCGCCCTCCTCGTTCGTCCTCTCCGAGATGCCGACGAAGACATGGTCGCCGGCCTCGCAGACGTCGCCGCCGTCGACCGTCCCGGGGGCTTCGATGGCGACGGGAGAGGGGAAGAACGACTCGATGGCGGTGCGAATCGCTTCGACCTCGCCGGACCGGCTCGGTGCGCCCGGCCGGCAGAGGACGGCGAGGCCGCGGGTGAGGACGGCCGTGTCCTCGACGAAGGTCGAGTCCGGGAAGCGGTCGTCGGCCGGGAGCCGCGTGACCGAAAGCGCGCTCGCCTCGAGGGCACGGACGTAGGCCTCGTGCTGGGCGAGGGCGAGCGGAAGGTCGGGAGCTCCGAGGCCGGCCGTCGTCAGGCCGTCGGCGAAGGTCGAGGCCGGGGGTCTCACGAGGGCGCGCGTGAACCTCATGGTCAGATCTTCAGCTCGAAGCCTTCCTTCTTCGCGACGTAGACGGCGCAGCTCGCGTCGCCGACGACGTTCGGGACGGTGCGGGCCATGTCGAGGAGGCGGTCGACCCCGATGATGACGGCGATCCCCTCGGCGGGGACTCCGACGGAGGTGAGTACGAGGACGAGGAGCGGGATGGAACCTCCCGGCACACCCGCGACGCCGATCGCCGTGAGAACGGCGAGGACGATGACGAAGAGCTGCTGGCCGAGCGAGAGGTGGATCCCGAACACCTGGGCGAGGAAGACGCAGGTGATCCCCTCGAAGAGCGCCGTCCCGTTCATGTTCATCGTCGCGCCGAGCGGCAGGACGAAGCCGGCGATCTGCGGCGGGACGCCGAGCTCGCGCTCCGACACCTCGATCGTCGTCGGGAGCGTCGCGCTCGAGGAGCTCGTCGAGAAAGCCGTGATCATCACCGGCCGCATCTTCCGGAGGAAGGCGATCGGCGAGACGCCCGCACGGAGCTTCAAGTAGAGCGGGTAGACGCCGAAGATCAGGAGCGAGAGCCCCAGGAGGACGGTGACGACGAAGAAGAGGAGCTGGCGGAGGATGTCGAAGCCGAAGCGCGACGTCACGGAGAAGATCAGGCCGAAGACGCCGAACGGCGCGAGCTTCAGCGCCATTCCGATGATCACGACGGTGACGTCGGCCAGCCCCTCGAGGAGCTTCATCCACAGGGCGTTCTTCTCGGCCGACAGCTTCGTGACCCCGATGCCGAAGAGGAGGGCGAAGAAGATCACCGGGAGCATGTCGCCCTTCGCCGCCGCGGCGACGGGGTTGCGCGGGACGATGTTCACGAGGAGCGACGGCCCGAAGTCGGCCTTCTCCGCGCTCTCCATGCGGGACGCCGCCTCGCCGCGGTAGGTCTCGAGGAGCTTCTCGCGGGTCTCCGCCGGGAGGCCCTCTCCGGGCTTGAGGACGTTGACGAGGACGAGGCCGATGGCGACGGAGAACGCGGTGACGGATAGGAAGTAGAGCATCGTCCGCCCGCCGACGCGGCCGAGCCGCTTCAGGTCGCCGAGGCTCGCGACGCCGAGCGCGAGCGAGGCGAAGACGAGCGGGATGACGACCATGAAGAGCATCCGGAGGAAGACCTGTCCGACCGGGACGAAGAGCCACCGGTTCGCGGCCTCCACGGCGTCCGGGAATCGCGGGACGAGAAGGAGGTTCGCGCCGACGCCGCTGATCGCCCCGAGCAGGAGCCCGAGCAGGATCCGGTTCGAGAGCGAGCCCTCGGACGAGGCGGAAGGCGTTGCGCCGTCGGGAGATGTCATGGCCCGGAAGGATGCCACCCCTAGGGGGATGGCGGCGCGGGGCGTTTCTGATATCCTCCGCCGTCCGAATGAGCGCGGTGAGAGTAGCTCAGTCGGTAGAGCGCCGGATTGTGGTTCCGGTGGTCGCGGGTTCGACCCCCGTCTCTCACCCCATCATCACCGCTCTTTCGAAATTCGCGCCCGTAGCTCAGCCCGGATAGAGCGTTAGACTCCGGATCTAAAGGTCCCGCGTTCGAATCGCGGCGGGCGCACCACTTTTTCGACGATGGCCG
>CAZWRQ010000198.1:0-1180 GCA_964636395.1 uncultured Holophagales bacterium | reverse complement strand
CCGTTAGACGCAGGTACTAAAGGTCCCGCGTTCGAATCGCGGCGGGCGCACCACTTTTTCGACGATGGCCGCGGAGACGCGGCTTTTCGCTTTTCGGGCCGCGGAGGGGTTCGGGGAACCCGGGCGCGGGTTCCCCGGCGAACAGATTCCGACCGTTAGACGCAGGTACTAAAGGTCCCGCGTTCGAATCGCGGCGGGCGCACCACTCTTTCGACGATGGCCGTGGAGACGCGGCCTTTCGCTTTTCGGGCCGCGGAAGGGAGCCTCTACAGATCCTCGGGGCGGAGACCCGTGCGCTTGCCCATCCGGGCGAGCGCCTCCGGCGGCAGGCTCTTGCCGTCGTGGAATGCGAACACGTAGTCGGGCCACCCGTCCCGGGCGAGGATCCGGTGCGAGGTGCCGGCCTGGCGCTTCACGCGCCAACCGTTCCTCAGGAGCGCGGCGAGAACCTTCCCGGCTTTCGCGGAAGGCCAGATGCTCACGCGGCTGCGCGGGTCACGAAGGAGACGCTCATCTCCCCGGCGCGAGCCTCTCCGTGCTCGAGGCGGTCGGCGAGGACGCGCAAGGCGAGCGCCTCCACCTTCGCGAGCGCCTCGGTTTCCGAGGCCTCCACGACCATGCAGCCCGGAAGCTCGGGGATCTCGGCGATCCACTCGCCCGAGGTGGGGGAGCGCTCGAGCTCGACGGTCAGCGTCATGCCGCGATTCTACGCGGGCAGGTTACCGCGCCGTCCCTCGCCCGTGTCCGTGGACGGTCCGAGCGATATCGCCTCCAGCGGGCGATTTCAGGACCCCTTGTGCGCGTGGGCCTTTCGGAGGAGCGCGGGGTCCCAGGGGCCCTTGTGGCACTTGCCGCAGTAGGCGGCGTCGGGGTCGACGAGGCCGGCGGCGCGGGCCTTCTTCGGGTCCTTCATCACGGCGAGCGCCTTGTACTCGCTGCCGGGGCCGTGGCACCCCTCGCAGTCGAGTGGCGGCGTCCGTTTCGCGTGGCCCGAGGCGGCCCAGGAGGCGTGCTGCACCTTGTGACAGACGCGGCACTTGTCGACGCCGATGCGCGCGAGGCCGGGCTTCGTCGCGGCGACGACGACCTCGCCTCCCGGGTCGACGACGTTCGAGGCGCTCGCCGCGGGTGTCGCCGTCGGCTTCGGCGGCGTCGTCGAGGCGACGGGCGGGGGCGGTAC
>CAZWRQ010000197.1:0-9377 GCA_964636395.1 uncultured Holophagales bacterium | reverse complement strand
CCCGCACCGCCCCCGAGAAGCGGCCCCGCAAGGCCCGCGGTCGCCCCGGCGCCGCTGACCTGGCCACCGCCGCCGGCGTGGCTCGCATTTCGCTGCTTCGCCTCCCCCGCCGCCTCGCCCCGCGCAAGAGCCCGGCTCAGGCACGCGCCCGGGAGACGGTGGAGGCGATCCTGGAGGCCGCCGTCGAGCTCTTCTCCTCGAAGGGATACGCACGGACGAGCACGAACCACCTGGCGGTCCGGGCCGGAGTCTCGGTCGGGTCGCTCTACCAGTACTTTCCGAACAAGGACGCGATCCTGACCGCCCTCCTCGCGCGTCACCTCGAGGCGGTGCACGACGCCGTCGACGCCGCGCTCCTCGTCCTCGCCGACCCGGCCGTCCCGCTCCGCGACGGCGTTCGCGGGCTCCTCGAGCGTCTCCGTGCGGTCCACGACGACGCCCCGCGCCTCGCGCGCGCCGTCGAGCAGCAGGCCGGGCAGATGCCGTCGGTCCCGGCCGGGCTCGCGGCGCACCGGCACGGCGCCGTCGAGCGGGTCGCCGTGATCCTGGGCGGCCGCCCCGACGTGAGGCCCGGGAACCACGCCCTGATGGCGGCGCTCCTCGGTGAGGTGACCGAAGCCGTGAGCCGCTTCCTCGTCCACGGTCCGCGTGAGGAATTCGGACGCGAGGAGCTCCTCGACGAGGCGGTCGAGGCTCTCGCCCGGTACGTGGAGCGCTGAAGCGCCCGGGACCTCTTCGCTCTCTACCGCCCGCTCGCCGGGTCGGCGAAGACGGGCTCGCCGTCGCGCTCGAGGATCCGCAGGAACGCGGGGACGACCGTCGGGTCGAACTGCGTCCCGGCCCCCTCGCGCAGGTGCTCCTTGACCTTCTTCGCCGGCCAGCCCGCCCGATAGGCGCGGTCGTAGCGCAGGGCGTCCCAGACGTCGACGACGGCGAAGAGGCGGGCGGCGAGAGGGATCGCGGCGCCCGCGAGGCCGCGCGGGTACCCCGTGCCGTCCCACCGCTCGTGGTGCGCGTACGGGATGTCGAGCGCCGGACGGAGGAAGTCGACCCCCTTCAGCATCTCCCAGGCGTGCTCCGGGTGGCGGCGCATGACCGCCTGCTCCTCCTCGGTCAGCTCGCCCGGCTTCAGGAGGACGGCGTCGGGAAGCGCCATCTTCCCGACGTCGTGGAGGAGCGCGCCGCGGCGGATGTGGACGAGCTGCTCGCCGCAGACGCCGAGCTCCTCCGCGAGCTTCTCCGTGAGCCCGACGACGCGACGGCTGTGCCCCTCGGTCTCCCGGTCGCGGAGGTCGAGCGCCCGGATCCACCCTTCGAGCGTCGCCTCGTAGGCTCGGAGTACCTCGTCGGCAGATTCCCGCACCCCCGGCGCCTCCGGGCGCCGCGCCCTCGTCGCCGCTCTCCGACGATCCGTCACTCCGTCCCTCCCCCGCTCGACCGTAGCGAACGCGCGCGGACCGGGTCAAGGAGGCGCTGTCCGGGTCCCCCGGGCAGCGCCGTCCCGCTTGCCGGAGTACGGGCATCCCGCCACACTGAGGCATGAGGAAGTCGGCGGGACTCCCGGCTGCGCGGCGCGCCTTCCCCGTCGTTTGCACGGCCATCAGTCTCGCGCTCCTCTCCGCGTGCCATCGGCAGGTCTCGGAGCCCGAGTCCTTCTGCCTCCCCTACACCGGGACGGCTCCTCTCGCGGTCCGAGGCCTCGCTCCCGGACAGACCGAGGACGACGTCGTCGCCCGGCTCGGACCGCCCGACCGCCGCAACGCGGCCGGCGTTCTCGAGTCGCTCCAGTGGCAGCGCCTCCCCGGCCTCGTCGCGACGGTCGACACGCGGACCCGGCGGGTCTCGGAGGTCCTCGGGAACCAGCTCGACGCGAACGGAGAGGCGGTCGTGTCGTCGGGAATGAGCGAAGCCGACGTCCGCGCGGTCCTCGGGGAGCCGGCTTCGAGCAAGGGTCGTTACCAGCCCTCCGGCTCGGGCGTGATCTCGCTCGGGCTGAAGCGAGCCGGCGGAACGCTCTACTACCGGCGCTACGGCAACGACTTCGAGATCACCCTGAACGACGACAGTCTCGCCTACATCCGGATGCGACCCGCGGCCCCCTGAACCCGGCCTGGTCGTCTTGCGTTTCCCGATCTGATGTCCGACTCGCCGTCCTCCCGCTCGGATGCCGTCCCGCGCAGCGGGCGGCTCCTCTCCGCGGCGGAGCTCCTCCTTGGTGCCGCTCTCGTCCTCGGCCATAACGTCTGGAGCGCCCTCCCGAACGAGGTGCCGATCCTCTTCGTCCTCGGCCTCGCCTCCTATCGGCTGCGCGACGGCGGCTTCGCCGCGATCGGCTTCCGCTGGCCGGAATCGTGGATGAAGCTCCTCGCGATCGCTCTCGGCGCGGCGGCGCTCCGGATCGCGCTCGGAATCGTCGTCGAACCGCTCGCGGAGAGCATCTGGCCGCCGATCGTCGCGCCCGCCGGCACCGAGGCGATCGCCTCGAACCCGTGGACGGCCCTTCGCTGGCTCGGCCTCGTCTGGACCTGGGCCGCGTTCGGCGAGGAAATCGGGTACCGCGGGTGGCTCCTCGGGCGGGCGGGCGACGCGCTCGGCCGCTCCCCCGCCGCCGTGGCGTTCGCTGTGATCGCCTCTTCCGTCCTCTTCGGCTTCGGCCACTTCTACAAGGGCCCCGCGGGCGTCCTCGACTCGGGGCTCGCCGGCCTCGTCCTCGCCGGCGCCTTCCTCCTCGCCCGCCGCAACCTCTGGGCTCCGATCCTCGCGCACGGCTTCATCGACACGTTCGGAATCGCCGCTCTCTTCTTCGGCTGGGCCGACTGAGCCCGGGCAGAGCGTTCCGGTCGGACGGCCGCCTCCTCAGGGCTCGATCTCGACGTCGCGGGCGTCGTCGGCCCTGTCGCGGTCGAGGAGGAGGCGGCGTGGGTCGAGGAGAACCTCCCCCGGGCGCCCGTCGACGAGGATCGAGAGACGGGCCGGGCCGCGGACCCTGTGTCGCGCGGCATGGAGCGAAGGCGCCTCGTCGTCTCCGCCTTCGCTCCGGGCGGCGCGGACGACGAGCTCCACGTCGCCGTCGAACGCGCGCTCCTTCTCCGCGCCGTCCGTCGTCTCGAACGTCCGGCCGTCGACGAGGACGTCGACGCGATACCGGCCGCCCGGCAGACGCGTGGCGGCCGCCTTCGTGACGCGGAGGTCGTGGAGGACGCTGCGCGTCCACCACTCCTCGACGAGCGGGCGGTCCGCGGCGGGGGTCGCGGCGAGGAGGCGCGCGACCAGGTCCCGCGAGGTCTGCGCGCGGCCCGTCGCCTCCGCATCCGCGAGGAGGGCGCCGAGGGCGCCGTCGACGGCCTCTTCGCCGACGAGCTCGGAGGTCGCGGCCATCGCGAGGGAGCCCTTCGCGTAGAAGAGCCACGCCTGCTGGCCGACGTCGACGAGCGGCACCTCGCCCCCCGCCGTCCGGCCGGAGAGGTAGCGGTCCAGCTCGAAGTCGAGGACGGGGCGGAGCGCGGCTGCCCCGCGGAGAGACTTCAGGACGCGCAGCTCGGTGTGGCGGGCGAGCGACTCGACGAGGGCCGTCGCGCCCGGGCCGCTCGCCGGGTCGAGCTGGTGCCCCCACCACTGGTGCGAAACCTCGTGAGCCACCCTCTTCGCCAGGAGGTCGACGCGCCCGGGCGACCGGGCGTCGATCAGGAAGCCGCGCCGCTCGGCGAGGAAGACGACGCCCGGGAGGGCGAAGCCTCCCGCCCGGAGGCTCGCGTCCGGCACCTCGGCGATCCGCAGCTGCGGGAAGGGGTACGGCCCGTAGCGCGCGACGCAGAGGTCGAGCGCAGCGGTGGCCGCCTCGAGGACCCGCTCCACGTTTCTCCGATGCCCGGGGTGGACGTAGACCTCCACGTCGACGCCGCCGTGGCGGACGCGCTCCACGTCGTAGCGGGCCGAGGCGAGAGCGAAGAAGGCGCTCACGGGATGAGTCGCCCGGAAGCGCGAGGTCCGCCGGCCGTCAGCCACCGTCGAAGAGACGAGGACCCCCGGCGCGACCGCGTGCTGACTCGCCGGCGTCGTAACGCGGACGTCGAAGGTCATCCGGCTCGGGCTCTCGGGGAGGTGGGCGTCCGGGTCGACCTCCTCGGCCCGCTCCGGGAGGCCCGCGCGCCGCCGCGCCGCCGGGTCCGCGATCTCCCAGCTCCGCCGGTAGCCGATCGTCGGGAGCGCGGCGAGGCCGTGGATGTACGTGCCGTTCGGCACGACGTCGGCGTCGTCGTTAGCGGAGGGCGGGCGGCGCTCGAGGAGGAGGTCGAAGGCCAGGTCGAGGGCGGCGCCGGGCGCCATCGGGGATGCGAGTGCGAAGCGGCGCGTCGCGAAGCGCTCGTCCACGTCCGACGGGATCGCGCCGGCGAGGGTCATCGACGCGACCCGGACGTCGCGCCGGGCGGCGACCCAGACCGAGTCGATCGCGTTCGGCGTCCGGTTCTCGAGCCGCAGGCGGCCCCGGACCCGAAGGCGGCGCGCCTCCGGCTCGAGGTCGAACGCCGCGTCGAGGTGCGCCGGTACGGGCTGGGCTCGGGCCTCGAGAGGGCGGTAGGTCCGCTCGTACGCCGCCTTCCAGGCGAGGAGGTCTTCCTCGGACTCGTAGCGGTTCGCCACGTTCGTTCCGCGGAACGCGAAGCCGCCGACGGCGAGGGCGATCGCTGCGACGCCGAGTGCGGCGCGCTTCCCGCCCCGGCCCCACCTCCGCGGGAGAGCCGCGAGTCGCGGCGCGAGGCGCGGGTCGGTCCCTCGCGGCCAGACGCCCCAGGCCACGAAGCCGAGGAGCGCGGCGACGGCGCTCCCGTAGGCCGCGAACCAGGCGAGCGACCCCGCCGCGGGGGAGAACCCCGAGAGGTCGGACCAGGTCAGGCGCGGCGCGTATGCGTACCGCAGAAGCGGGTGGTCCGGGCCGCCGAGGGCGCCCTTGTGGAGGAACGCGATCGCGGCGAGCGAGAGGCCGAGTCCGACGTGCCGATTCGGAACGAGCGCCTGGACGAGGAGGACGAGGAGCGCGAGGAGGACGAGCGGGAGGACCGCGACGGGGAGGAGCGAGGCCCACGTGATCGGCGCGAGCTCGAAGCGGCCGACGGCGGCCTGGAAGACGAGCGCCGTCGCGAGGCCGGCCGCCGCGAGCGCGACGAGGACGACCGAGAGCGCCCCGAGCTTCGCGAGGAGGAAGAGGGCGCTCGGCGCGGGCGTCGCGTCGACGACCTCCGAGACGCGGACGAGCCGCTCGCGCCAGGCCGTCTCGGCGGCAAAGAAGACGAGGAAGAGGACTCCGAGGACGTTCAGGGCGGTCGCGACGTCGGCGACGAGGAGCCCCGCCGTCGGGACGACGGCTGTCCCGAGCTCGCTCGCCCGGAAGCTCTGGACCGTCTCGATCGCGAGGTAGCCGACCCAGAGCGCGAAGAGGGCCGCGAGCGGCGCGCTCCGGAAGAGCGCGCGGAGCTCGACGCGGAGGGTCGAGCCGAACGCCGCGAGGCCGGGCATCGTCGTCGCGGCGACGGGCGCCTGCGGCCGCGGCCCGGCCGACCGCTCCGGCCCGACGTCCGCCGCGACGCGGGCCGCGCCGGACGCGAGGCGGAACACGAAGCGGCGGTATGCGAAGGCGAGCGCGAGCGCGGAGGCGCCGAGGCAGAGGAGGCGGCTTCCGAGGAACGTCCCCGCGAGCGGGACGAGCCTCCCGTTCCGCTCGGCGACCGTCCAGTAGCGCGTGTCGGCGAGGAAGGCGGAAAGTCCGAACGGGTCGAGGAGCGCGGCGAGCGACGCGGCTCCCGCGCTCTGCGGCCCGCTCCCCGCGAGGAGCGGCGAGTCCGCGAGGAGGGCGGCCACGAAATAGAGGAGGTAGAGGAGGACGCCCGCGACGTAGGTCGCCGGCGTGCTCCGGGTGAGCGCCGCGACGGCGAAGAGGAAGGCCGAGACGAAGAGGACCCCTGGGAGCGCGAGGACGAGGAAGGCCCAGAGGTAGGGAAGCGGGTCGAACGGCGCGAGGCGCGCGGGATCGTGCGGGACGAGGAGCGCCCCGGCGGCGAGACCGGCGACGCCGACGAGGACGGCCGTGGCCGTGACGAGGAGCGCGCCCGCGAACCGCCCGAGGAGGTAGCCGCGCTTCGTGACCGCCGTCGCGTAGACGATCTCGGCCATCCGGTGCTCGTCGTCGCGCAGCAGGACCGGCGCCGTCAGGATCATCGCGGCGAAGACGGAGACGAGGGACAGGAAGCCGACGGAGTTCGTGACGGACCAGGCCCCGTTCAGCCGGAGCTCCGCCGGGCCGAAAGCCGTCGCCGAGAGGGCGAAGCCCATGAGGCCCATCAGGACCGCCGCGGCGGCGAACGGGAGGCGCCTCGTCGCGGTACGCCACTCGAAGGCGGCGATCGCGGCGGCCGACGGGGCGTTCGCCCTCACGCGGCCTCGCCCGAGCGGAGGGCCGTGAAGTAGACGTCCTCGAGGTCGGGCGCGACGGGCTCGAACCCGTCGTCGGGCCGGGCGTCGGCGAGGACCTGCACGTGCGTACGGCCGGCCCGGAGCTGCGTCGAGAGGACCGTCAGGGAGGTCCGGCAGGCCGCGAGCTCCTCGCGCGAGACCGCCTTCCGGTAGACCCGTCCCGCGAGCGACTCGACGAGCGGCCCGGGCTTGCCCTCGAGGAGGATGCGGCCCCCGGAGAGGACCGCCATCCTCGTACAGAGCTGCCTCACGTCCTCCACGATGTGCGTCGAGAGGAGGACGATCCGGCTCTCGCCCGCCTCGACGAGGAGGTCGTGAAGGCGGTGCCGCTCCTCGGGGTCGAGCCCCGCCGAGGGCTCGTCGACGATGACGAGCCGCGGGTCGCCGAGAAGCGCCTGGGCGATCCCGAAGCGGCGGCGCATCCCGCCCGAGAAGCCTTCGACCGCGCGCCGCCGGTGCTCGCGGAGGTTCGTCCGGTGGAGGAGCGCGTCGACCTGGGCCGCCCGCTCCCTGCGGCCCGCGATCCCTTTCAGGAGCGCGAGGTGGTCGAGGAGCGCCTCGGCCGAGATCCCGGGGTAGACGCCGAACTCCTGCGGGAGGTAGCCGAGCCGGCACCGCAGCCCTTGCGGGTCGGCGAGGACGTCGACGCCGTCGAGGACGATCCGCCCGGAGTCGGGCTCCTGGAGCGTCGCGAGGGTCCGCATGAGCGTCGACTTCCCGGCGCCGTTCGGCCCGAGGAGCCCGAAGAGGCCGGTGCCGACCTCGAGGCTCACGCCCCGGAGCGCCTGCACTCCGTTCGGATAGGTCTTCGACACGTCGGCGATCGAGAGCACGGCTCACCTCCCCCGCCCGGATGGCAGAGGAAGGAACGAAGACCACGGGGGTCCGGTTCCCGGCGCGTCCCTACGGCAGCTCGACGAGCGCGTTCCCGCCCTCCGTGACCGTGAAGGCCTTCGGCTCCATTCCCTCGACTGCGAGTGTGTAGCTGCCCGGGGCGAGGCCCTCGATGGTGGCGAAGCCGGCCGCCGTGAGCGTGATGCGCCCCTCCGGACCGTACGCCCGGAAGGCGTAGGGCCGGCCGAGCGCGTCGAGGAGAGTCGCGAAGCCTTTCGCGAGCGCAGCCGGGCCGTACTTCAGCTCCAGCGTCCCGCCCGGCGTGAGCGTCACCTGGAGCGCCGGCCCCGGGACGCCGACGTTCTCGAACGTCCGGGGCGCGTAGCGCGACCCCGCGACGACGATCGTGTAGGTCCCGGGCCGGAGGAACGCGATCTCGCCCTTCCCGTCGCCGTCGAGCGTGAGCCAGGTCGAGGCGCCGACGTCGCCGCGGCCGTCCTTCACCCTCACGAGAGCGCTCCGGAGCGGGATGCCGTAGATCCCGTCGCGGACACGGACCTCGAGCCCGTCGCCGCGCGTCATCTCGATCGTCCCGGCGTCGCCGCCCCCCTCGGAGGCGCGCGCGCTGCTCTTCGCGTCCTGGTAGCCGCTTCTTCGGAACGTGAGCGCGTAGCTCGCCTCCTCGAGCTCCTCGACGAAGAACCTCCCGTTCGAGTCGCTCGTCGCCGCTCCGGGACGGCCCTCCGATCCTCCCTCGAGGGCGGCGGCGACCCGGACCTCGGCGAGCGGCTGCTTCGTCGACGCGTCGACGACGATGCCGAAGAGGCTCGCGACCGGGAGCTCCACGTCGAGGTGCGCCTCGCCGTCCACACTCACCGTCCGTGAGACGCTCCCGGCTCGGCCATATGCATCGGCCTGCACCCAGACCTCGTACTCGCCCGGCGTGAGCCCCTCGATCCGGTAGGCGCCCGTCTCGTCGGTCCGGCCCGATGCGCTCCGTCCCGTCCGCGCGGCGCCGGCGACGATGCGGGCGTCGCCCACGGGCTTTCCGCCCCGCGTCACGCGCCCCGAGAGTGCGCCGTCCCCTTCGAAGACGACCTCCACCTCGGCCTCGGTCTGACCCTCCGCGACGGTCACGGAGGCATTGGCCGACCGCGTCGTCCCGGACGCGAAGTCGCCCGCGGAGGCGCGGACCGAGATCTGTCCGGCCGGGACGCCGGAGAGCTCGAAACGCCCGTCGGGGCCGGTGCGCACCGTGGCCCAGAAGTCGCGCGGCCCGTTGGCCGTAACGTTGACGGCCCCGCGGAGCGTCTCCGGCAGCCCGGAGACCGAGCCGCGGAGCGTGGCGCCGCCCGAGAGGACGAGCGTCACGTCGGGCACCGGCTCTCCTTCGACGACGACCGTCTCGGCCGGCTCGCTCGACTGCCCCGGCACGTTCGCGCGGAGCGTGTACCGGGCCGGGGAGAGGTGGTCGAACCGGAAGCGGCCCGCGCCGTCGGTCGTCGTCTCGTCGCCTCCGCCGAACGCCCCTCCCCTCGGTGCGCCCCCTTCGAGCGAGACCGAGGCCCCCGACACCGGCTGGCGCGTCTCGGAAAGGACGACGCCGCCGAGCGCGCTCCCGCGCGAGAGAGCGATCTCGACGCTGCTTCCCCCCTCCGCGAGGACGGCGCTCTCGGTTCGCGCCGTGTAGTCGGCGTGCTCGGCCATGACCGTCACCTTCCCGGGGGCGAGACCCTCCGCCTCGAACCGGCCCTCCACGTCGGTGAAGAGGCCGCCCGATCCCTGCGACGAGCCCCCGTCCCCGGTCTCTCCGCGGACGCGAACCCGCGCGTCCGGGATGCCTCGGTGGGAGCGCGCGTCCTTCACGACGCCCCGGAGGACGCTCCCGGGCGCCACGCGGACCTCCACGCCGTCGGTCGTCGTCGACTCCTCGACGACGATCGCGGCGGCGCGGCCGACCTGGTAGCCCTTCGCCGTCACGACGACTTCCCACTTCCCGGCGGGCACGTCCTCGAGCGCAAAGCGCCCGTCCGGCGACTCGACGGGCTGCGCCTCGCCGGCGCCGCCCGTGAACC
>CAZWRQ010000196.1:0-9386 GCA_964636395.1 uncultured Holophagales bacterium | reverse complement strand
GGCCCGCCGCCGCGGTCTTCGCCTACGGCGTCGTCGACCGGCTCCTCCTGCCATTCGGCCTCCACCACATCTGGAACGTCCCGTTCTTCTTCGAGCTCGGGACGTACGTCGACCGAGCCGGAACGGCGGTTCACGGCGAGATCCCGCGCTTCTTCGCGGGAGACCCGCAGGCGGGAATCCTCGGCGGCGGGTTCCTCTTCAAGATGTGGGGCCTTCCCGCCGCGGCGCTCGCGATCTGGCGTTCCGCCCGGGAGGACCGGCGCGCGCGCGTGGGCGCGGTGATGCTCTCCGCGGCCGCGACCTCGTTCCTGACGGGTGTGACCGAGCCGGTCGAGTTCGCGTTCCTCTTCCTCGCGCCGTTCCTCTACGCCCTGCACGCCCTCCTCGCGGGGCTCTCCTACCTCGTCGCGGAGCTCGCGGGGATGAGGCTCGGCTTCACGTTCTCGCACGGCCTGTTCGACCTCGTCCTCTACTGGCCGATGGGGACGCGCCCCTGGCTCGTGCCGCTCCTCGGGCCGCTCTGGGCGCTCGCCTACTACGCGCTCTTCCGGGCGGCGATCCTGCGCTTCGACCTGCGGACGCCGGGACGGGAGGAGCCTTCGGCCCCCCCCGCGGCGGAGCCCGCGGCCGAGCGGCCGGCCACGGAGCCCGTCGAGCCGTCGGGAATCGCCGAGAGGCTCGTCGCCGCCTTCGGGGGAGCCCGCAACGTCGAGAGCCTCGACGCCTGCATCACGCGTGTCCGCGTCACGGTGCGGGACCTCGACCGGGTCGACGAAGGGGCGCTCCTCACGCTCGGAGCGGCCGGGGTCGTCGTCCTCGGGAACGGGGTCCAGGCCGTTTTCGGGACGCGCTCGGAGAACCTCAAGACGGCCATGGAAGGGGTGCTCGAGGGGCGCGGGGGCCTGACGGCGCGGGAGCCGTCGGCCCCGGAGGGGGCTGCTTCGCCCGACGTCGCCGCGCGCGGGCGACGGCTCCTCGAGGCGCTCGGAGGGCCGTCGAACCTCCGGTCGGTGGAGGCGTGCGCGCGGACCCGGGTGCGTGTCGTCCTCGCCGACCCGGCGCGTGTCGACGAGGCCGGACTCCGCGTCGGCGGCGTGGACGGGGTCATGCGCCTCCCCGGCGGCGTCGTCCACGTCCTCGCGGGGGAAGAGGCGGCGGAGCTCGCGGCGGCTCTCGGGCGGCGCTCGGAGGAGGCCGGGACCTTCGATTCCGGTGAGCCGAAGGGGGCGTAGGGTCCTCTCGTCGCTGGCGCCCGAAGCCGGGTCTGGCACCGACTCCGCAGCCGACACCGCCGTGGTGCGGACGATTCCGAGCTGGGAAATGTTCGAGAGGCCGTCGCATCTTCCGCGACGCGGAACGGCGCTTCGTCACGTCGTAAACTGCCCGATCGGGCCGGAGACGCCGCGCGGCGCCGAGTCCCGGCCCCGGGAGGACGCATGGCCGACGGCAAGGACGACCGGAACGACCTCGACACGAACGGCGGCGTCTCCCGCCGGGGCTTCCTCGGCTCCGTCGTCCCGGCGGCGGTGGGCGTCGCGGTGGTGAAGGAAGCGCTCTCCGCACCGGCGGCAGCGCCGGCCGTCGCGGAGCTCCCCGCCGGCGAGCCGGCGAAGCTGACGCTCGTCGTGAACGGGCGGACGCACAAGGTCCTCGTCGAGCCGCGCGACACGCTCCTTTCCGTCCTCCGCGAGAAGCTCGGCCTCACCGGGACGAAGCCGGGCTGCGAACGGGGCGAATGCGGCGCGTGTACGGTCCTGATCGACGGCGTCGCGCGCTATTCCTGCCTCACGCTCGCGCTCGAGGCCGACGGGAAGAAGGTGACGACGGTCGAGGGGCTGATGGAGGGGGAGGAGCTCGGGCCCGTCCAGAAGGCCTTCGTCGAGGAGGACGCCTACCAGTGCGGCTACTGCACGCCGGGCCAGGTGATGGCCGCGGAGGGGCTGCTCCGGGAGAACCCCGCGCCCGGACTCGACGAGATCCGCCACGGCATGAGCGGCAACCTCTGCCGGTGCGGCGCCTACGCCCACATCTTCAAGGCGGTCGACAAGGCCGCCCGGCTCCGGAAGGAGAGGTGACGCCGTGACGGACCTCCTCTACTGGCTCCAGGGTCCCGTCCCCGAGACCGAGCCGCCGAAGGCCGAGATGCCCCCTTGGGGCGAGACGAAGGTCGTGGGGAAGCCCGTCCCGCGGGTCGACGGCTACGAGCGCGTGAGCGGATCGGCCGTCTACCCGCTCGACTTCGCCCTCCCCGACATGCTCCACGCCGCGATCCTCCGCTCCCCTCACGCGCACGCCCGGGTGAAGGCGATCGACACGAGCGCGGCCGAGAAGATGCCAGGGGTCCGCGCCGTTCTCACCGCGTTCTCTCCCGGCGCCGAGGTGCCGTGGTACCGGAGCCGGGGGAGGTTCTACTCGAAGCTCTTCGACGAGCGGGTGCGCCACGAGGGGGACGAGGTCGCCGCGGTCGCCGCGGAGACGCGCGCCCAGGCGTTCGACGCGCTGAAGGCGATCCGCGTCGAGTACGAGGAATTCGCGTTCGTCCTCGACCCGCGCGAGGCGCTCGCCCCGGACGCCCCGCTCGTCCACGACGGCGGGAACCGCTACGGCGAGGCGGCCCGGTACGAGCGGGGCGACCTCGCGGCGGGCTTCGCCACGGCCGACGCGGTCGTCGAGGGGACGTACTCGACGGCCTGCGAGATCCACGCGCCGATGGAGGTGCACGGCTCCGTCGCGAAGTGGGACGGGAACCGCCTCACGATCTGGGACTCGACCCAGGGCGTCTTCGTCGTCCAGCAGATGGTCGCGGGCGCGTTGAGGCTCCCGCTCGCGAACGTCCGCGTGATCGGGCATTACATGGGGGGCGGCTTCGGGTCGAAGCTCGAGGCGGGGAAGTATACGGTCATCGCCGCGCTCCTCGCGAAGAGGACCGCCCGCCCCGTGAAGCTCTTCCTGACGCGCGAGGAGGTCTTCCTGAACGCGGGGAACCGCCCCGCGAACACGATGAAGGTGAAGATCGGCGCGAAGAAGGACGGCACCCTGACGGCGATCGAGTTCTCCTCGATCGGCTCGGGCGGCGCCTATCCGAACGGCGCCGACACGTCGTTCCTGGCGACGGACCTCTACACCTGCCCGAACGTCGCGACCGTCGACGAGAACGTCGCGATCAACGCGGGGAGGGCCCGCGCGATGCGCGCCCCCGGCTTCCCGCAGGGGGCCTGGGCGCTCGAGCAGGCGATGGACGAGCTGGCGCTGAAGCTCGGGATGGACCCGGTCGCGCTCCGCCTGGCGAACGTGCCGAAGGTGAGCCAGCGGCGCGGCAACCTCCCGTACACCTCCACGGGCCTCGCGGAGTGCCTCTCGGGCGGCGCGAAGGCGTTCGGGTGGGAGACGACCCGGGCGGCGAAGAAGGACGACGGGCCGATCCGCAAGGGGTACGGCGTCGCGGCCGGGATGTGGGGCTACGGGGGCGGCCCTCCGGCGACGGTCGTCGTGAAGCTTTTCGCCGACGGGAGCGTCAACGTGAACGCTGGGGCCGCCGACATCGGCACCGGCACGAAGACCGTGATGGCCCAGACCGTCGCCGAGGAGCTGAGCGTCCCGCTCGAGAAGATCCAGATCGAGCACGCGGACACCGGGACGACGCAGTACAGCGGCCCGAGCGGCGGATCGAAGACGGTGCCGTCCGACATGCCGGCGGCGCGCGCCGCGGCGGTCGAGGTGCGGACGAAGCTCCTCGCCGGGGCGGCGGAGGAGCTGAAGGTCCCCGCGGCGGAGCTGAAGCTGGACGGAGTCGACGTCGTCTCGACGAAGGACCCGGCGAAGAAGCTCGCCGTCACCGCGGTGCCGGCGTTGCAGAGGAACCAGGTGATCGTCGGCGTCGGGACGCGCGGACCGAACGTCGACGGGAAGGTCATCTCGATGTTCGCGGCGCACTTCGCCGAGGTCGAGGTGAACGTGCGGACGGGCGAGGTTTCCGTCACGAGGCTCGTCGCCGCGCAGGACAGCGCGCGGGTCATGAACCGCCTCACGTTCGAGTGCCAGGTCCAGGGCGGGCTCGTGATGGGCCTCGGCCTCGGCCGGACCGAGGAGAGGGTCCTCGACCGGCAGACCGGGAAGATGGTCAACGCGAACTGGCACGACTACAAGATCCCGACGGCGCTCGACGTCCCGGCGAAGCAGGAGGTCCTCTCCGCCGACCTCGTCGACACCGAGTGCAACACCGCGGGCGCCAAGGGGGTCGGCGAGCCGGCGACGATCCCGACCGCCGCGGCGATCGCGAACGCCGTCCGCGACGCCGTCGGCCTCCGGGTCCACGACTCTCCGATCACGCCGCCGAAGCTCGCCGCGCTCCTCGCCGCGGCCGGGAAGAAGGGGTGACGCGATGCTTCCGAGCTTTCGATACGTCCGTCCCCGCACCGTCGCCGAAGCCGTGAAGGCGCTCGCGGCCGAGGGGGCCCGTGCTCACGCCGGCGGCACGGATCTCCTCGGCTGCCTTCGGGACGGCGTCTTCGACGCCAAGTCCGTCGTCAGCCTCTCGGGCCTCGCCGACCTGAAGGGGATCTCGGCGACGAAGGACGGGGGGCTCCGGATCGGCGCGCTGACGACGCTCGCCGAGGTCGCCCGGCATGCCGGGGTCGCGAAGGGGTGGCCGGTCCTCGCGCAGGGGGCCGCCGCCGCCGCGAGCCCGCAGCTGCGGAACCAGGGGACGCTCGGCGGGAACCTTTGCCAGCGCCCGCGCTGCTGGTACTTCCGCGGCGACTTCGACTGCGCCCGCAAGGGGGGCGAGATCTGCTACGCGGTGGAGGGGGAGAACACCTACCACGCCATCTTCGGCGGCTCCGGCTGCTTCATCGTCCACCCCTCCGACACCGCGTCACCGCTCGTCGCGCTTCGCGCCACGGTGAAGGTCGTCGGGCCGAAGGGGGCCCGGACCCTCCCCGTCGAGAAGCTCTTCGTCCTTCCGGCGGTCGACCACACGCGCGAGACGGTCCTCGCGCCGGGCGAGGTCCTCACCGAGGTCCTCCTCCCGCCGCCGCTCGAAGGGGGGAAGGGCCACTACCGGAAGGTCCGCTCACGCGGCGCGTGGGACTTCGCCCTCGGCGGCGTCGCCCTCGCCCTCTCGGTGAAGGACGGGAAGGTCGCCTCGGCCGGCGTCGTCCTCTCGGGCGTCGCCCCGACGCCGTGGCGCGTCCCGGAGGTCGAGAAGCTCCTCGTCGGCAGGGTCCTCGACGCGAAGCTCGCTGCCGAGGCGGCCGAGCTCGCCGTGAAGGGGGCCGAGCCGATGTCGGGCAACGACTACAAGGTCCCGCTCGTGAAGGGCGCCGTGGAGGAGGCCCTCCTCTCGCTCGGCTGATCCCCGTAGACTGTAGATGGTAGACCTGACCCCTTTCCGCAGGGGGTCTGGTCTACACTCTACAGTCTGCGTCGAGGGCGGCCATCTCGGCGACGAGGGCGTCGCGCTCGGCGCGGAGGCGCGCGAGGGCGAGGCCGAGGGCGCGCAGCGCGGCGACCGTCGCCTCCCATCGCTCCAGGAGGAGGAGCGCGAGGTAGCCGAGGACGGGGAGCGCGAGGCCGGTGAATAGGCCGAGCGGGAGGCCCCAGGCGAGCCCGGCCGCCGTTCCGAGCGCGATCCACGTGAGGGGGAAGAAGAGGAACGCGCCGAGGACCTTGATCGTCGCCACGATGTCGGTGTTCCCGCGGGAGAGGCGCTTCGCGAGCGGTCCGACGAGGTTGTAGGCCGGAGCGTGGGCGAGGAGGCCCAGGAGGGCCGGCGGCGCGAGAAAGAGGGCGACGAGGAGCGCGGCGAGGGTGGAGGCGGCGAGCTCGGCGCGCGAGGCGCCGGAATCGAGCGCGCTCGGTGCGAGGCGCGCGGAGGAGAGGACGGCGCGGAACCTCTCGAGGCGGGCGACGAGGGACGCGAGCCGCTCCGGTGCGCGGTCGCGAAGGAGCGCGGCCCGCTCGAGGAGGAGACGGCGGACGGCGACGCGCGCCTCGAGGCTGCCGTCCCCGGCCGGAAGGAGCGACTCGGCGAAGGCGGCGAGCTCGAGCGTCGCCGCGTCGTCGGCCTGGAGCGTGGCCCCCTCCAGCGCTTCGCGGAGCCTCTCCGTCAGCGCCTTCACGGCCGTGCGCGGCGGCTCCCCCTTCTCGTCGAGCGGGATCGGCGCGACGGTGAAGGGTTCGGCGACCCGCAGGAGGGCCGAGCTCCGGAAGAGGTCGCGCGCCTCGTAGGTGAGGCCGGCGGGGACGACGGTGACGGCGCCCTCGGCCGCCGCGCCGAGGGCGATCCGCGCCGCGCCCGACTTGAGCGGCATGAGGCGCGGCTCGTCGTGCGAGACCCCCTCGGGGAAGAGGGCGAGGACTCCGCCCCGCTTCAGCATCTCGCGCGCCTTCGCGAACGTCTCGCGGTTGCGCCTCACGTCGGCGTCAGCGTCCTGCGGCCGGTAGACCGGGATCGAGTCGAACGCCTTCACGAAGAGGGAGACGAACGGCATCGTGAAGAGCGGCGACTTCGCGAGGAACGAGACGGGACGCGGCGAGAGGCAGAGGAGGAGGAGCGGGTCCATGAGGCCGTTCGGGTGGTTCAGGACGAGGATCGTCGGCCCCGCGGCCGGGACCCGGTCGAGGCCGGCCGCCTCGACGTTCCTGTAGAAGACGCGCAGGACGAGGCGCGAGACGGCGGTCGCGAGGGTGCGGATCACGCGCGCCGCCCCGTGAGCGCGCCCCAGGTCCAGATCGCGCCCCCGACGAGGAACGCGGCCGGGACGAGGAGGACGGCGTTCGCGAGGGTGGACGCGTCGGAGACGGCGCCCAGGAGCGGGGGCGACGGGACGTCGCCGAGGACGTGGATCGTGAAGTTGCACGCCGCGACCGCCGCCGCCCGCTGGCACGGGAGGACGTCGTTGACGATCGCGGAGTTGATCGGCCCCGTGGAGGCGAAGACGAGGAGCTGCGCGACGACGAGCGCCGGGAAGTAGACGCCCGGCGCCGCGGCCGTGAGCGCGACGACGGCGAACGGGACGGCGAGGAGCGTGGCGACGCCGGAGACCCAGAGGTAGGCTTCCTTCGTCCGCTTCAGGAGGGCGTCGCCGAGGAAGCCTCCGGCGAACGTGCCGACGAAGCCGGTGACGACGACGACGAGGCCGAAGCGGACGGTGGCCGTCTCCTTCGGAACGCCGCGGACCCGCTCGAGGAACGCGGGCATCCAGAACGCCATCGCGCCGAGGCCGAACGTGTAGGCGGCGTAGCCGAGGACGGCGATCCGGAAGGGGCGGTTCCTCGCGAGGGCGAGGTACGAGGCCCAGCCGGACTCCTTCGGCGTCCCCGGGGGCGGCGCCTCTCCGGCATCCGTCACGCCGCGCGGCGGGTCGGGGAGCGTCAGCGCGAGGAGCGCGAGGAGGAGCCCGGGGAGGCCGGCGACGTAGAACGCGGCGCGCCAGCCGAGGTGCGTGTCGGCGAGGCCGCCGACGACGTAGCCGAGCGCGGAGCCGATCGGGATCGCGCAGAAGAAGATCGCGTAGACGCGCCCCCGCTTCTCCCTCGGGAAGTAGTCGGCGAGGAGACTCGGGGCGATCGTGCCGTAGGCCGCCTCGCCGATGCCGACCGCCGCCCGCGCCGCGAAGAGCGAGGCGAAGCTCCGCGCGAGACCCGCGGCCGCGGTGGCGAGGCTCCAGACGAAGACGCCGAGCGCGAGGAGGCGCGGGCGGGAGCCGCGGTCGCCGAGGACGCCGAAGAACGGCGAGGCCACCATGTAGACGACGATGAAGCCGGTCATCAGCGCGCCGGCCTGCGTGTCGGTCAGCCGCAGCTCGGAATTCCGCAGGCTCTCGACGAGGGAGGCCACGACGAACCGGTCGAGGTAGTTGAAGAGGTTGACGAGCGTGAGGATGGCGAGGCCCCGCGCCGCGAGGCGGGCGGTCACGGCGCCGGGGGCGTCCGGAGGGGTCGGGCTCATGCGAGGCGGCGACGTTTTACACGATCCCGGCGCGGACTGCTCTTCCGTGCGGGACGGGGCGCGGGAGGGGTGAGACGATCGGGGAGGTGGACGCGGACGTCGTCGTGATCGGCGCCGGGGTGGTCGGCCTCGCCTCTGCAGCGGAGCTTTCGCGCGCGGGGCTCTCGGTCGTCGTGGCCGAGCGCCACCCGGGACCCGGGCGCGAAACGAGCTCCCGCAACAGCCAGGTCCTCCACGCGGGGCTCTACTACCCGCCCGGATCGCGGAAGGCGCGGCTCTGCGTCGCCGGGAATCGGACCCTCGCGGCCTTCTGCGAGACGCACGGCGTGCCGTTTCAGCGGACGGGGAAGTGGCTCCTCGCGCTCGAGCCGGGTGAGGAGGAGCGCCTCGCGGAGATCGTCGCAACGGGCCGGGCGAACGGCGCTCCCCTCGAGGAGGTGCCGCTCGCCCGCTTCCGCGAGGAGGAGCCTCACGTCCGCGCGACGGCCGCCGTCCTTTCGCCCTCGACCGGGATCCTCGACGTCCACGGCCTCTTCCGGGTGTTCCGGGCGATCGCGGAGGAGAACGGCGCGGCGTTCGCCTTCCGCCACGAGCTCCGAGCCGCAGCGCCCGCTCCGGGCGGGTACGAGCTCGTCTTCGACGACCCGTCGGGCGACGAGGTCCGCCTCTCGACGCCGCGCGTCGTGAACGCCGCCGGACTCGACGCGGACGTCGTCGCCGCGCTGCCGGGGCTCGACGTCGACGCCGCGGGCTACCGCCAGACCTGGACGAAGGGGAGCTACTTCCGCGTCCGATCCTCCCGCCGCCACCTCGCCCGCCGCCTCCTCTACCCGGTGATGCCGCGCGGATACGGGAGCGTCCTGGGCATCCACCTCACCGTCGACCTCGACGGAGAGCTGAAGCTCGGACCCGACGTCGAACCCCTCGAGGAGCGCCGCGCGGACTACGTGGTCGACGAGTCGCGGCTCGGGGCCTTCCTCGCCGCGGCCCGCCGTTACCTTCCCGCGCTCGTCGAGGACGACCTCGCGCCCGACCAGTCCGGCATCCGCGCGCGCCTCCAGGCGATCGGCGCGCCGTTCCGCGACTTCGTCGTCGCCGAGGAATCGGAACGGGGGCTGCCGGGGTGGGTGAACCTCGTCGGCATCGAGTCGCCCGGGCTCACCTGCTGCCTCGAGCTCGCGCGCGAGGTGCGGGCGCTCCTGGCCCCGGCTTCGGAAGGCCGGACCGTCGCGGCCGGGCCGACAGCCGTCAGGGCGTGACGGCGGCCCGCCGCCCGCCGGGAGGCGCCAGGCTCACTCCTTCGGCTCGATCGGCGAGAGGATGACCGTTCTCTCCCCCTCGCGCCCCGGGATCGTCTGGAGCGGCGCGGTCACGGAGGTCCGCTCGCCGACCGGTGGCCGGACGGGCGGAGGGGCCGGGGCGAACGGCTCGGGAA
>CAZWRQ010000195.1:0-9632 GCA_964636395.1 uncultured Holophagales bacterium | reverse complement strand
CAGCCGGTGCAGGAGAGCGAGGTCCTCTTCAACATCCTCGCGCCCGGCGTCGTCCAGGACCACGCGACCCTCGGCGTCTCGAAGCTCCTGTCGCCGAAGAGCGCCGTCCACTTCGCCCTCACTCGCGCCTTCTCCACGAAGGTGACCGGCGCGAACCCGCTCGAGGTCCCGGGCCAGCAGCGGATCGAGCTGAAGATGGACCAGTGGGAGCTCGAGCTCGGCTGGGGCTTCGGCTTCTGAAAGACTCCCGGGGCGGGCGGAAGGCCGCCCGCCCCTCTCGCCGCTAGAATCCTCGCAGCCCCTGTCCCAGGACTCGCGAGGAGGAACCGATGCCCGGTATCTACAAGAAGGTCGAGCTCGTCGGCACGTCGCCCGTCAGCTTCGCCGAAGCGGTCAAGACCGCCGTCGAGGAAGCGTCGAAGACGATCCGGCACATGGACTGGTTCGAGGTCATCGAGCAGCGCGGCCGCATCCACGACGGGAAAGTCGCCGAGTTCCAGGTGACGATCCGCGTCGGCTTCAAGCTCGAGCGCTGAGACGCGGATCGCGGGCGGGCCGGACGGCCCGCCCGCGCCTTTCCGGTCCGGAGCCGGGGCCGTTCCCCGAGGTCAGCCGTGGAACGGCCGTCCGCTCCGCGCCGCGTCGTGAAGGAGCGGGGCCGGCGTGTACCGCTTTCCGTGGAGAGTCCGCAGGCGCTCCATACGCGTCACGGCTTCCGCTGGGCCGACGGCGTCGAGCCAACGGAACGGTCCTCCGAGGAACGGCGGGAACCCGAGGCCCAGGACGGCGCCGGCGTCCGCGTCCCGCGGAGACGCGACGACTCCTTCCTGCAGGCACCAGGCCGCCTCGTTGACCATGAGGAGGACGAGCCGGTCGACGAGATCCGCGGCGCGCATCGGCGTCCGCTCCGTCCCGCCGAAGTGCTCGTAGACGTCCCGGTCGACCTCCTTCCGACCGCCGGGCCGCGCGGAGGACCCGTACCGGTAGAACCCCTTCCCGTTCTTCCGGCCGCGGAAGCCCGCGCCGAGGAGCTTCGCGAACGAGCTCGACGGAACGGCGCCGCGCGAGGCGAAGGCCCTCCCCAGGTCGCGCGCGACGTGAGCGGCGACGTCGATCCCCACCTCGTCGAGGAGTGCGACGGGGCCGACGGGGAAGCCGAAGTCGAGGAGCGCCCCGTCGAGCTCGGGGATCGCCGCCCCCTCGTCGAGGAGGACGACCGCCTCGTTGACGAACGGGGCGAGTATCCGCGTCGTGTAGAAGCCGGGCCCGTCCTTCACGACGATCACCGTCTTCCCTTGCGCGGCGCCGAACGCCCGCGCCGTGGCGACGGCCCACGCAGCCGACTTCTTAGCGACGACGACCTCGAGGAGCGGCATCTTCGGGACGGGCGAGAAGTAGTGCATCCCGACGACCCGCTCGGGACGCTTCGCCCCCTTCGCGATCTCGCCGATCGGAAGCGCCGACGTGTTGCTCGCGAAGACGGCCTCGGGGGCGACGACCGCTTCCGCCTCGGCGAGGACCTTCCTCTTCAGGGCGAGGTCCTCGAAGACGGCCTCGATGACGAGGTCGCAGCCGGCGAGCTCCTCGGGCCTCGTCGACGGTCGCAGCGCGAGCCAGCGACGGTCCCTCTCGAGGCGCGTCAGCGCCCCGGAGCGGAGCCGCCGGTCGAGCCCTTTCCGCAGGCTCCTCGCGGCCCGGGTGAGCCCCTCCTCCGAGACGTCCTTCAGGACGACCGGCGCGAGCGGGAGCGAGACCGAGGCGATCCCCTCCCCCATCAACCCCGCACCGAGGACGCAGAGGCGCTTCACGGGGCACGGCGCCGGAGAGCCCTTCGGCGCCTTCTTCAGCGCCGTCATCGCGTCGAAGAGCCGGACGAGGTTCTTCGCCCCCTCGCTCGCCACGAGGCGCCCGAAGCGGACCGCCTCCTCGTCGAGCCCGGCCGCGAGGCCGCCCGCGAGCCCCTTCTCGACGCAGGCGAGGATCTCGAGCGGCGCCGGGTAGAGGCCGCGCGTCTTCCGCAGGACCTCTGCACGCGCCTTCCCGATCGCCCAGGCGCGGAGGGGCGGGAGGGCGAGCGGCGTCTCGGCGATCGGCCGCCGGCCGGCCGGCGGCCGGAGCGTCCCCTTCGCGAGCGCGAGCGCCGCCTTCGCGGCGGTCTCGACGAGCCCGCCGGGGGACGTGAGGGCGTCGACGAGGCCGTGCCGAAAAGCCTGCGCGGCGCGGAGGCGCTTGCCGGTGAGGAGCATCGGGAGCGCCCTCTGAAGGCCGACGCGGCGCGGCAGGCGCTGCGTTCCGCCCGCGGCCGGGAGGAGACCGAGCATCACCTCGGGGAGGGCGAGGACCGTTCTCGGGTCGTCCGTCGCGAGGCGGTAGCGGCAGGCGAGGGCGACCTCGAGGCCGCCTCCGAGCGCGGCGCCGTGGATCGCCGCGACAAACGGCTTCCGGCTCTCCTCGACACGGTCGAGCCAGGCGTGCGCGCCGCGGGAGAGCGACTCGGCTTCCGCGGCGCCCATCGCGAGGACCTCGTCGAGGTCGGCGCCGGCTATGAAGCCGCCGGGCTTGGCGCTCGCGAGGACGCAGGCGACGACCGCGTCGTCCTCCTGTATCTCCCTCATGAGCGGGCCGGCCTCGTCCAGGAGGCCGCCCGACAGGACGTTCACCGGCCGGCCCGGCGAATCGAAGAGGAGGACGGCGACTCCGTCGGGACGCTTCTTCAGCGTGAGGCTTCTCATCGCGCGACCACCATCGCGTGCCCGATCGCGCCCGCCGCGCACGTCGTCACGACGCCGAGCTCGGCCCCCTCGCGCTCCATCCTCTCGACGCACGTCGTCAGGAGCCGCGCGCCGGTCGCCCCGAACGGGTGCCCGAGGGCGAGCGAGCCGCCCCAGGCGTTGACCCGCTTCGGGTCGATTCGCCCCACCGCCTTCGACCGGCCGAGCCGATCCCGGCACCAGCCCTCGTCGGCGAGCAGCTTCAGGAACGCGAGGACCGGCGCGGCGAAGGCCTCGTGCACCTCCCAGACGCCGACCTCCCCCGCCGGCACGCCCGCCTCATCGAGCGCCTTCGCGACGGCCGCGACGGGCCCGAGGAGGAGCTCCTCGAGCGGCTCCATCGCGACGAGCGCGGTCGACACGACCCGCGCCCGCGGCGCGAGGCCGAGCCTCTCCGCCGCCTCCGCGCTCGCGAGGAGGCAGGCGGCCGCGCCGTCGGTCAGGAAGGAGCTGTTCCCCGCCGTGACGGTGCCGAAGTCCCTGTCGAAGGCCGGCGGGATCGCGCCGAGCTTCGCGAGCGTCGTGTCGCCGCGGATGCCGTCGTCGCTCCCGATCGAAGCGAACGACGGCGGCACCCGCGCCGGGACGACCTGGTCGACGTAGAGTCCCGTCTTCGTCGCCTCCGCGGCCTTCCGGTGCGACCGGAGCGCCCAGCGGTCCTGAGCCTCGCGCGTCAGGCCGAGCCGCTTGGCGAGCCGCTCGGCGCTCTGCCCCATCGTCAGCCCCGTCGAGAACTCGGCGATCGCGGGCGTGTCGGGTGCGAGGTCTTTCAGCGAGAGCCCCTGCAGGAGCTTCACCCAGTCGAGGACCCCCTTCGCCTTCTGCGACCGCACGAGCCGCTTGCGCACCTCCCGGCCGAAACGGATCGGAACGTCGGAGAGGGTCTCGGCTCCCCCCGCGACGACGACGTCGGCCGCGCCGCTCGCGATCGCCTCGGCGGCTCCGGAGGCCGCGACGTTCGAGGAGGCGCAGGCCGCCGTGACGGTGAACGCGGGGCACGACGCCGGCAGCCCCGCGACGAGCGCCGACTCGCGCGCGAGGTTCGTCGTCCGCGGGTCGGCGAGGACGGTGCCCATCACGACGCGGTCGACGGCGGCGGGATCGAGGCCCGTCCTCTCGAGGAGGCCTCGGAGCGCCATCGCCCCGAGCTCGTAGGCCATCACGTCGGCGAACGCGGCCCCAGCGCGGAGGAAGGGGGTCCGGCACCCGCCGGCGAAGACGACCGTTCGACCGTGCACGCTCTTCGCGGCCATGGCATTCCTCCCTGTGCGGGAGGAATGCTATCGCCGAGCCTCCGTCCACGCCGTCCGACCGGAGGTCTCAGTCCGCGCCCGCCTTCGACGCGCGGAGCGCGCGCGCGCGGCGGGCCGCGATCTCGCCGACGGAATCGGGGAACGACGCCTGATCCTCCTCGTCCTTGCTCGCGCGGCCATACGCCGCGATCGCCTCGTCGACGAGGCCGAAGCTCTCCCGGATGCGCCCGACGACGAGCCAGTCGCCCGGCATGGGCTCGTCGAGCCCCAGGAGCTCCATCGAACGCAGGACGAGGGCATGCGCCTCTTCGTGCCGCCCGAGCTCCGCGCAGATGGCGGCGAGCGTGTTCAGGATGGCGGGATTCGAGCGCCGGGAGCCCTCGACGGCTTGCCTCGCCTGGCTGAGGGCCTTCTCGTCCACCTTTCCCGCGACGTATCGCGCCCAGGCGGAGGTGTTCGCGTCGCCAGCCGAAGGCGACGGACGCTGCATCAGCCGGTCCGAGGCCTCGAGCGCCCCCGCCGTATCGCCGGCCGTCGAGCGCAGCGAGACGAGAGAAGCACCGACGAGCCGGCAGCTCGCGTGCGATCTGGCGTGCTCCTCGGCCGTGGCGAGCGCCTCGTCGAGTCGGCCGACCCTGCCCTTCAGCCCGATCTCGAACATCGCAGCCGTCTCGCCCGAGGCGCGGTCGGGGCGAATGACCGGCAGGAGCCCGATCGCCTCCTCGAGGATCGCCTGAACCTCCCGCTTCGTTCGCTTCGAGTCGGCCCCGGTCTGCGCGACGAGCGACCTGTGGAGGAGCGCGGCCCGGAGAGGGTCCTCGGGCTTCTCGCGTTGCGCCCGGCGCAGCTCGTCGAGGAGCGGCTCGGGGAGCGGCGAGCCGGCGAGGCCTGCGAGCGCGGCGAGGCGCAGCTCCGCGGCGGGCGCCCCGGCGGACGGCCGAAGTCGCGGAAGGAGAGGGTCGAGAAGGAGGTCGCCCTCCTCTTCGTGGACCTCGACCTCGAGCGCCGCGCGCTCGAGCCAGCGGCGCGCCTCTTCGGTCCGGCCGCGCATCGAGAGGTCGAGCGCATACCAGCAGAGGAACCGGGAGCCGCCGTCGTCCGAGACGATCCGGGGGACACCCTCTTCCTCGCCGACCCAGACGCGGATCTGGCGAGGAGCCTGTCCCGCCGCCGGCACCGTCCCCGAGACGAGCCATCCCTCTGCCGCGGTCCCATCGGCGGTGAGCCCGGCCGCGAGGGCGCTGTCTCTCATGAACGCGAACGAGACCCCCGACGCCAGGACGGATCGTCGGATGCCCTTCACCTCCTCCTCGAGGAACTTCCGGAGGAGGGACGCACCGTCCGCATCTTTCGCCGCGCGGACCGCCTTCACGTAGAGCTTCTCGGCGGCCTCCACTCCCCCCTCCCGGGAGAAGACCGCCGCCATGAGGGCATTGACGGCCGACAGGGCGTCGCCCGGTACGGGAGCCGGGACGGGACCATCACGCTTCGTCAAACGACGCGCGGTCTCGACCGGAACGGCCACCGAGGCCGCGCCGTCCCCGCCGCGCGCCGCTTCCTCCAGCAGCGCGGCCCCCTCGGGATAGCGCCGCAGGACGAGGAGGAGCGCGCCCACCTCCCCCGCGGCCTTGCGCCGTGCCGCGAGATCCGGGTTCGCCTGACGAAGCAGCTCGAGGGCGCGCGCGGTCCCACGGGAGGCGGCCACGGCCGCGACGCGGAGCCCGAGCATCTGGTCCGCGTCGGACCGCTTCTCGAGGAACGAGGCGGCGTCGGCCGGGCGGTCGGCGCGCAGCAGGGCGAAGGCGTAGTTCCTGGCCAGGACCGTCGCGTTCGGCGCCTTCTCGACGAGCTTCACGTACTCGCCGAGGGCGAGCGCGAGCCGCGCGGGATCGGCGTAGCGGAAGCCCTCCTGGTCGTGCTCGAGGAGAATGGCGAGCTCGAACCACACCTCGAGGTTCTCGGGATCGAGCTCGAGGGACTTGCGAAGGGCGGCCTCCGCCTGGACTGGGTCCCACCCCTTGCGACGCAGCCGGCCCCAGGCGTCCTGCTCGAGGACGAGACCGAGCTGGTACCAGGCCCTCGCCGAGCCCGGCTCCTTCCTCACGGCCTCACGCGCCTCCCGGCGGGCGGCGTCCCCGACACCTGAGGTCAGGAAGAGCCGGGCCAGCCGGCGATGCGGCGCCGCCTTCGACGGGTCGCGCCGGACCTCCTCGCGAAGGATCTTCAGGCCGCCCGCCAGGTCGCCGCGGGCCGCCGCAACGGCGGAACGGTGCTCGAAGACGAACGACATCGGCTCCGACTCCCGCAGCGCGGCGAGCCCCTCGCGCAGCGCGACGACCTCGGCCGGCGCCAGCCGCGCGCGCGTCAGCTCGACGGTCGCCTCGAAGTCCGCGCTCCCGTCCTCCCGGGCCGTGGCCTTCCTGTGAAACGTCGCCGGGCCGAGGCTCCGCGTCTCCTCCTCGGGGAGGAGGAGCGGCGCGAAGCCCGGCGGCGGGACGAACCTGTAGAGGAACTCCTGCCGAAAGGGCACGGCCGTCAGCTCGTTCTTCCTCTCCCCTTCCTCGGGGTCGGGCAGCTCGCTGAGGAAGCCGTCGGCGGCGAGGGCGACGACGGCCCGCTCGTCGTCCGCCCGGACGAACCCAGGCTGCTCGACCTCGAGCTCGAGCGTGAACGGCCCGGAGAGGTCCCGCGCCGGAGAGGCGACGCCGCGGAGGACCTTGCCTCCGCCGAAGCTGGCCGTCGTCCACCGATCGAAAGTCGCCTTCAGGTCGGCCTCGCTGAGACCGTCGAAGGCCTGCCGTCGGCTCGACTCGAACACGCCCGCCCACACCGTCTTCTCCGTCACCTTCGCGGTCCCTGCTTCCGGGACCGTCACGAGGACCTCGGTCCTCGAGGTGTTCGCGGCGGCCGGCGCGATCGGGATCCGCGTCAGGCCGTTCGTCTCCGGCCGGCAGACGAGGGCGAGGCGCCCCTGGAGCCGGACGGGGACCTCGCCGAAGCGTTCGAACCGGGACGTGGTGTCGACGAAGATGCCATCCGTCCGCAGCCCCGCGACGTGGACGATCGCGTGGTCGAAAGCGTCCAGGGAGGGAAGCGCCGGGGTCACGTCAGGGTCCTCCCCCACGCGGAGGAGCGCCACGGCGGCGTCGAAACCTCGCGCCCGAAGCGCCGCGACGAGGAGCGTCGCCTGGTCCTTGCAGTCGCCGAACTTCCGGTGAAGGACTCCCGCAGGGGGCGACGGCACGATCGCCCCGTCGCCGAACAGGAGGCCCGTGTAGCGAACTTCCCTCCGGACCCACTCCGCGAGCGCGGCTGCCTCGTGGAGGCGGCTCGGGAACGGCCCCGGCGGCAGCGTCGCGGCGGGAAGCGGCCCGGCACCCAGTCGTTCCTCCACGACGGCCCGGTAGCCCGTCGCCACTTCGCGCCAGGACGCGCCCGTCGCGAACTCGACGAACGGGCTCGCGGGGACCTCCGGCGGCAGGTCCGACTCGACGTCCTCGACGGGCGGGACGGACGTCCGCTCCCACACCCGGACGACGCGGCCGGCGGCGAGCGAGACCTTCGGCGAGAGGTCGAGCCCCGATGCCTTCCAGACGAACGGCAGCGTCGAGGGCGCCTCCACGCGGAATCGGATTCGCCCCGCGGGGTACGAATAGGCGAAGGGCTGGCTCCCGAGCGTGCCCGACGGCGGCCCGCTCGTTCTCGTCTTCACGACCTCCCACTCGACGACGGCGCCCGGCTCCATCCCGGGGAGCGGCGCCCGAAGGACCTTCCGGTCGTCGAAGAGAAGCGGATCGGACGACGCCGGGGACTCTGCGATCGTCTCTTCGTCCAGGACGAGGACGGTCCCGTCCTTGCGGATGACGCGCGCCCTCAGGACCGGCTTCGCCTCGCTCCACGGCTTCCAGCTCGCGGCGACCGATCCCATCCCCTCGGCCCCCTCGTGAGAGAGGATTCGGAGGACCCGCCGACGGGTCATCGTGTACCGGCCGTCCGATTCGAACGTCCAACGGGACTCGTCGAGGAGGAGCCGGTACCAGGCCGAGTTCTCCTCCGTTTCTCCGGGAAGCTTCTGCTCGGATGCGCGTAGAACGGCCGCAGCGTCGGCCCGAAGAGGCGCCTCCAGCCAGGGCTCCTCCGCCGAAGCGGTGCCGGTGGCGACGACGAGACAGAGGAGCAGGACGCGAATGTTTCGGCTGGTCACGGACCCTCCCGCAGACGCGTCCGGGAAACCACCTTGCCGCCGCCCGAACGCTGGATCGGGCGATTATGCCTGCACAACGATCGAGCGGCCCCGTTCGTCCAGGCGAACGAGAGCATGGCGGGACCGCGGGGTCGCGCCCTCCGCACCGCTCCGCACCCCGCTCTCACCGCGAAGACGCCGGGACCGCGTCCGTCAGTCGGGCGGGTCGTACGCCTCCCCTGCGACGAAGCTCCCGTCACCGGTCCTGTCTCCCGGGGCGGCTCCGTCGTTCAGGACGCCGTAGGCGCCGAATACGCCGGCGGAGGATGTCCGACGGACTCGGACGAACCCCTCGGTGACGCCGGCGCCGAGGAGGACGCGATCGACCTGGGTCCAGCCGAGCGGCGGGAGGTCGACGAATGCGGAGGACAGGACCTTCGCCCCGGTCGCCCCGTCGTGGACGTCGTATGCCACGGAGACCGGCACCGTCCCGGACGGGTTGAAGAGCGCGAGGTTAGATCGGGTCGTCGCAGTCTGGCGGAGGCCGTCGACGACCGCCTCGACCGAGGCGGCCGAGGCGGTCGGCACCGCGGTGTAGAAGAGGCCGAAGCCCCCTTTCCCGGTACACGCTCCTGTTCCGGCCGCGGAGGTCTTCGCTCCCGCGAGGCCGGGGACGAGCGTCGTGGCCGGGGACGCGAAATAGACCTGAAGCGTCCCGGCGTACGACCCGGCGCCGCGGGGCCCGAGCGGGAGGCCGAGGCCCCGGAGCGTCTCGAGGGCTCGCGGGAGAATTCGCTGCTCGAACGGCGCGAGCGGGATCGAGACGATTCCGACCCATCCCTTCGGAGTCGCGAGCGACTCGGTGTAGATCAGCGAGACGCCGACGGGCACTGCCTCGGGGTTGAAGAGGACGAGCTCGCTCTCGAACGCCGGCGTTTCGACGACGACCGGCAGGACGAGCTCTCCCCCGAACGCGTCGTCCGGGACGGCCGGCACGAAGGAGCCGTCGTGAGAAAGGTTGTCGTTGAAGACGGCGTAGGCGCCGAGCGGCGCCGTGCCGGCCGCGCGGCTCACGAGGGCGGTCGCATCGGCGAAGCCCGCGGCCCGAAGGAGGTCGGCGTCGTTCACCTGGCGCCACTCGCCGGGGGCGAGCGGCGGCAGGAGCGCGGCCGGGACCTCGTAGACGGAGGCGCCGTCCCCCGACCGGAGGACGATCCTCGGGGTGACGGTCCCCTCCGTCCCCGTGTTCACGACGGCGATGTTCGATCGTTCCGCCGGGCCGCTCCGAAGGCCGAACAGCCGAAGCGGCGCTGCCGAGCCTTCTCCCGCTCTCCACGCGGCATAGGAGAGTCCCGCGGCCCCTCCGCAGGCCGCGGCCGTCGTCCGCACCCGGGCGGAGACGACCTCGGCCGCGGGCGAAAGGCC
>CAZWRQ010000194.1:0-9633 GCA_964636395.1 uncultured Holophagales bacterium | reverse complement strand
CCTCTCCGCGCTCTTCCTCTGGCTCGCGCTCGCGGCGTACACCGCCTACGCGCGCCGGCCGGCGGGAGTCCGCGCCCTTCCCCGTCTCGGCCTCGTCGCGCTCTGCCTCGCGCTCGCGCTGATGGCCAAGCCGATGGCCGTGACGGCGCCGTTCCTGATGCTCCTCCTCGACGCGTGGCCGCTCGGGCGCCTGCCGCTCGACGAGAGGTCGACCTGGGCGCGGCTCCGGCCGCTCCTCGTCGAGAAGCTCCCGCTCTTCGCTCTCGTCGCCCTCTCGAGCGTCGTGACGTTCGTGGCGCAGTCGCGCGGGGGCGGTGTCTCGAGCCTCGAGGTCCTCCCGCTCTCCGAGCGCCTCGGACACGCGGCCGTCTCGCTCGTCACTTATCTGAGGATGCTCGTCTGGCCGGCCGGCCTCGCGGTCTTCTACCCCCACCGGGGCGCGCCCGCTCCTCTGGAGCTCGCCGGGGCAATCCTCCTCCTCGCGGCCCTCACGTTCGCGGCGTGGCGCGCGCGCCGGAGCGCCCCGTTCCTCCTCGTCGGGTGGCTCTGGTTCGTCGGGACGCTCGTCCCGGTGATCGGCCTCGTCCAGGTGGGGGAGCAGTCGGTGGCCGACCGGTACACGTACGTCCCGTACGTCGGCCTCGCTCTCGCGCTCGCGGAAGGGCTGCGCCGCGTGGCTGCCCGCAGGGCCGTGGCCGGGTTCGCGCTCGCTGTCGCGGGGGGCGTCGCGCTGCTGGCGCTCGCCCCGGTGGCACGACGGCAGGTCGGATTCTGGCGCGACGGCGCGACGCTCTTCCGCCGCGCCCTCGACGTGACCGGCGAGAACCACGTCGCCGAGCGGCTCCTCGGCGCCGCGCTCCTCTCTTCGGGCGACGCGGCGGGAGCCGAGCCCCACCTGCGCGAGGCCGTTCGCCTCCGGCCCGGGTCGGCCGAGGCGCTGAACGCGCTCGGCGTGGCGCTGACGCAGCTGGAGCGGCCGGGCGACGCGGAAGCGGCGCTCGAGGCGTTCCGTCGGGCTGCGATCGCCGACCCGCGCGACGCGGCGATCCGGAACAACCTCGGCAACGCCCTCGCGGCCCGTGGCGACGCGCCGGGGGCGCTCGCCGAATTCCGCGAGGCGGCACGGCTCGCGCCGAGCGAGGCGGCGGGGCACCGGAATGCAGGACTGACGCTTGCCGAGATGGGGCGATTCGAGGAGGCGCGCGCGGCGTTCGAAGAAGCGGTCCGCCTCGAGCCGGGGGACGCGGCGACGCTCGGCGACCTCGCGAACGTCCTCGCGCATCTGGGCCGTGCGGACGAGGCGCTCGCGCGTTACCGCGAGGCGCTCCGCCTCGACCCCTCGTCTCGTCTCGTCCGCCACAACCTCGCGCGCCTCCTCGCGCGGACTGGGCGGCTCGGCGAGGCGACGGCCGTCCTCGCCGAGGGGCTCGCGCGCGACCCGGCCGACGAGGAGGGGCGCCTTCTCCTCGTGCGGGTCCGGGCAGTCGCGGGGAAGACCTCGTAGAGTGTAGAGTGTAGACCAGACCCCATTCCCGACCGAACGAGGAGGTCTCGATGCACGCGGACACCCGTACGTACAACGCCGCCCTCGCGCCCGCCGACCGAAAGACGTGCGAGCTCCTCGCGAAGGAGATCGACCGGGCGCTGCCCGATGCGGAGAACAAGGTCTGGCACGCCCACCCGGTCTGGTTCCTCGACGGGAACCCGATCGTCGGCTACAGCAAGCTGAAGGACGGCGTCCGCCTCCTCTTCTGGAGCGGACAGTCGTTCGCGGAGAAGGGGCTCCGGAAGGAAGGGAGCTTCAAGGCGGCCGAGGCGCGCTACACGTCCGTCGCCGAGGTCGACACGGAGAAGCTTCGGCGCTGGCTCGCCCAGGCGCGGGACGTCCAGTGGGACTACAAGAACATCGTCCGCCGGAAGGGCCGGCTGGTGCGGCTGACGGGGACGGCCGCCGCGGCCTCGCCGAAGCCGAAGGAGACGGCGCCGCCGGCGAAGCCGAGCCCTGGAGGCGCGCCCGCCGCCCACCGCATCTTCAAGACGAGCGTCGCGAGCGTCTACCCGCACTACGTGCACAAGGCGGAGCGCAAGGGCCGCACGAAAGCCGAGGTGGACCGGGTCTTCTGCTGGCTGACCGGCTACTCCGGGAAGGAGCTCGAGCGGCAGCTTCGGGAAGGGACCGACTTCGAGACGTTCTTCGCGGGGGCTCCGGCCTTCCACCCGAACGCCGCGCTCATCACGGGCGTCGTCTGCGGCGTTCGGGTGGAAGAGGTCGAGGACCCGCTGATGCGGAAGATCCGCCAGCTCGACAAGCTGATCGACGAGCTCGCCCGCGGAAGGGCGATGGAGAAGATCCTGCGGTCGTAGGGCGCCCGACCGTGTCAATGCCGGTGCCCTTTGCCCCCGCGGCCTACGGCGACTCCTGCGCCGCGTACTACGACCAGCTGTACCCGAACGTGCCCGCCGGCCTCGTCGGCGCCCTCGCCGGCCTGGCCGGCGACGGTCCGGCGCTCGAGCTCGGCCTGGCGACGGGACGGGTCGCCGTGCCCCTTCGCGCCCGCGGCGCCGCCGTCCACGGAGTCGATGCCTCCCTTCTCATGCTCTCTCGTTTCCGGGCGCGGCCGAAGTGCGCCCGGGTGCAAGCCGTAGCGGGCGACATCTCGGCGCTCCCGTACCGGCGCAGCTTCCGCCTCGTCTTCTCGCTCGTCGGGACTCTCGGACTCCTGCCGTCCGTCGAGCTGCAGCTGCGATGCCTGCGGGAAACCGCCCGCGTCCTCGTGCCGGGCGGCGCGTTCCTCTGCGAGGCCTTCGACGAGCGCGCGGGGGATGAACCGGTCACGCACAGCTACCCGATCATGACGCCCGCGGGCCTCGCGCACTACGGCGTCACGTTCCTCCCGACGCCACCCCCGGTACTCGACGAGCTCGCCGCGGTGGCAGGCTTCGCCCTCGCCGAGCGATGGGGGAGCTGGGCCCGGGCGCCCTTCGTGCCGGGCCGGGCCCACTGCATCTCCGTCTACCGGACTCCCGTCGCCGGACCCTGAAGCCCGTCGGGCGGGAGGCGAGGGTCAGAACGCCCGCAGCTCCTCGAAGAACCGCTGCGCGAGCCGCACGGCGACGTGGCGCCGGTAAGCCGCGGTGGAGCGGACGTCGTCGATCGGGGAGACGTCGGCGAGGACCGCCGTCTCCACGCCGGCGTCGGTGATCCCGGCGAAGGGTTTCGAGAGGCCGAGGGCGCGGGTCGCCGGGAGGAACGCCACGGTCGGCGCGACGGAGGCCATGCCGAGGCCGAAGCGCGTCGCGCGTCCCTCCGCGACGACGGCGAGGGCGGCGAAGGCGACCTTCGAGATCGCCTGCGCCTGCCGCGTCCCGACCTTCCACCACGCGAAGGGGGAGCCCGCGGGCGGGAGCGCGATCTCGACGGCCTCGATCAGCTCGTCGGCCGCGAGGACGCTCTTCCTGTAGCCCGTGTAGAAGCCGGAGATCGGGACCCGGCGCGTTCCGCGGACGCTCGCGAGGACGAGCGTCGCGTCGAGCGCGGCGAGGGCGGCGACGCCGTCGGCGGCAGGGGAGCCGGAGGCGAGGTTGCCGCCGAGCGTGCCGCGCGCCTGGATCTGGAGCGCGCCGACGTCGCGGGCCATGGCGGAGAGGAGGGGGCACCGCGCGGCGACGCGCGCGTCCTTGCGGATCTCGAGGTAGGTCGTCGCGGCCCCGATGCGGAGGGCCTCCCCGTCGAGGGAGATCCCGCGCAGACCGTCGAGGCGCGAGACGTCGACGACGAGCGGGAGCGTCCCGGCCGTCTCGGGCGGCGCGACGTGCCGCTCCACGAACCAGTCGGTGCCGCCGGCGAGGAGGACGCTCTTCTCGGACCTCGCGGCGCGCTCGGCGAGGAGCGCGAGCGCGTCGTCGAGCGTCATCGGGGAGGCGAACGGGTGAAGGGCGAGGCCTGCGACGCTCACGAGCGCGCCTCCCGCCGCTTCGCCGCCTCGTTCACGGCGTTCACGATCCGCTGGTAGCCGGTGCAGCGGCAGACGTTGCCCGCGATCGCCTCGCGGATCTCGCCTTCGGTCGGTTTCGGCTTCTCGCGGAGGAGCGCCTCGGCCGAGAGGAGCATCCCCGGCGTGCAGATGCCGCAGTGGGCGCCCCCTTCGGTCACCATCGTCTCCTGGAGCGGCGTCAGGTGCGCGACGTCGCCGAGCCCCTCGACCGTCGTCACCTCGCGCCCGGCGCATTGTCCGAGCGCGACGAGGCAGGAGTTCACGGGGACGCCGTCGAGGAGGACGGTGCAGGCGCCGCACTCTCCCTCGCCGCACCCCTCCTTCGTCCCGGTCAGGGCGAGCGTCTCGCGGAGAGCGTCGAGGAGGCGGGTCGCGGGCGGGGCCTCGACGGTGCGGGCGACGCCGTTGACGGTGAGCGTGACGCTCATCGCACGCCTCCCTTCGTCGAGGTTTCGAAGAGGTCCTCGGGGAGCATCGGGAGGCGGTCGAGGACGAGGCCGGTCGCGTGCTCGATCGCTGCGGCGACGGCCGGCGCCCCGCCGTCCATCGGCAGCTCGCCGACCCCCTTCGCCCCGCCGGGGCCGCGGGAGTAGGCGCTTTCGACGAGGATCGTCTCGAAGGGCGGCGCGTCGAGGCTCGTCGGGACGATGTAGTTCGTCATCCGCGGGTTCAAGATCCTCCCGTCCTTCGTCACGAGCTTCTCCGTGAGCGCCCAGCCGATCGCCTGGAGCGTCCCCCCCTCGACCTGGCCGGCGCAGAGCGTCGGGTTGATGGCGCGGCCGACGTCGACCGCGGCCCAGAAGCCGGTCACCTTCGCCTCGAACGTGTCGAGGTCGACCTCGACCTCGGCGACGTCGCAGGCCCATCCATAGGCCGGGTAGGCGTCGCCCGAGTAGGTCGCGTCGTCCCAGACGACGTCGGGGGGCGGCTCGTACTGGACGAGGGCGGTCGCCTTCTCCGGGTCGGCCGCGAGGAGCTCCCACGCGGCGGCCGGCGCGACGCCCTTCTCCGCGGCGAGCGCGGCGACGCGCCCGGCGAGCTCCCTGGCCGCCCTCTCGAGGATCGAGCCGACGATCATGACGGTGCGCGAGGCGACGGTCGGTCCGGAATCGGGGACGACCTGCGTCGAGGGAACGGCGAAGTCGACCCGCTCGACGCCGACGCCGAGCGCGTCGGCCGCGATCTGGCGGAAGACGGTCTCGACCCCCTGCCCCATCTCCGTCGAGGCGGTCCTCACGCGCGCGCGGCCGCCCGGGAGGAGGTCGACGGCGACTTTCCCCTTCAGGTACTTCTCGCCCGAGCCGGTGAAGCCGGCGCCGTGGAGAAAGACCGACGCGCCGATGCCGCGGGCGGTGCGGCCTGTGACGACCGGGCCGCGGGCGCGCTTCTCGCCGTACCCGCTCGCCGCGAGCGCCTTCTCGACGCACTCCTCGACCCCGACCGACTCCTTCAGGGTCTGGCCCGTCGCGGTCGTGTCGCCGAGGCGGAGGACGTTCTTCCGCCTCAGGTCGAGCGGGTCGAGACCGAGCGTCCGGGCGACGCGGTCCATGTGCCGCTCGATCGCCCAGATCGTCTGCGGGGCGCCGAAGCCGCGGAACGCGCCGTTCGGCGGCGTGTTCGTCGCGACGGCGAGCGCCTCGACGGTGACGTCCTGCCAGCGATAGGCGCCGCACGCGTGCAGCGCGCCGCGCGAGAGGACGACGGGGCTGAGCGTGACGTAGGCGCCGCCGTCGAAGACGACTCGGACGGAGACGGCACGGAGCGTCCCGTCCCGGTCGCAGCCGCTCGCGATCTCGACGCGCGAAGGATGCCGCTTCGTGGAGGCCTCGACGTCCTCCTGCCGGCCGTAGATCAGCTTCACGGGCCGGCCGGCCTTCCTCGAGAGGAGGAGTGCGTGGAGGGCGACCACGGTCGGGAACTCCTCTTTGCCGCCGAAGGCGCCGCCGGTGACGGTGTGCGTCACGTCGACGGAGCCGTCCTCCAGGCCGAAGACCCCCTTGATCCCCTTCTGGACGTAGTAGGGGCACTGGAGCGAGCCGACGACGTGCGCGCCGGCCTCGTCCCAGAAGGCGATCATGCCGTTCGGCTCGATGTAGACGTGCTCCTGCCAGCCCGTCTCGTAGACGCCGCGGACGACGACCTCGCAGCCGTCGACGGCCGCGCCGCCGCGCCCTTTCGTGATGAGGTAGCGCTTGAAGACGTTGTCGGGCGGGCGGAGGAGCTCGCGGGCGGCGAGGGCGTCGTCGATCGAGAGGACGGCGGGGAGCGGCTCGACGCGGAGCGTGACGTGCCGGAGCGCCTCCGCGAGCCGGAGCCGGTCCTCGCAGGCGAGGAGGGCGACCGGCTCGTAGACGTGCCGGACCTCGTCCTTCGCGAGGACCGGCTGGTCCCCCTCGATGAGCGGGACGACGTTCGAAGGGACGTCGTCGGCGGTGACGACGGTGATCCCGGTCCAGTCGAAGGCGGGGTCGAGGTCGACGCCGAGGAGCCGGCCGCGCGGGACGTCGCTCCGCACGGTCGCGCCGTGGAGCATCCCGGGGAGGACGAGGTCGTCGACGTAGCGCGCCGTGCCGGCCACCTTGGCGGGGCCGTCGACGCGCGGGACGGAGGTTCCGATCGAAGGCGCCATCGAGCGAGTCTACGCGGGACGGACGCCGCCGGCACGTCCGGAGAGGAGGGAGACGGGATCCGGGCGGATCAGCCCCGGTCCGGGGCGAGGAGGTCCCGCAGGGCGTGCTCCAGGTCGGGGAAGCGGAACCGGAAGCCGCGGGCGAGGGCCTTCGCCGGGAGCGCCCGCTGGCCGTCGAGGACGAGAGCCGCCATCTCCCCCATCGCCGCGCGGATCGCGAAGGCAGGCGCGGGCGCGAAGGCCGGGCGCCGGAGGACGCGGCCGAGCGCCGCGGCGAAATCCTTCATCGGGACGGGGCCGGGGGCGGTCCCGTTCACGGGCCCCTCGTAGCGCGGGTCGTCCAGGGCGGCGAGGAGGAGGGCGACGAGGTCGTCGCGGTGGATCCAGGGCATCCACTGCGCGCCGCCGCCGAGCGGGCCGCCGAGGCCGAGGCGAAAGGGAAGGAGCATCCTCGCGAGCGCCCCTTCGGCCGGGTCGAGGACGACGCCGGTCCGGAGGAGGACGAGGCGAACGCCCTCCGGGGCCGCCTGCCGCGCGGCGCGCTCCCAGGCGAGCGTCGTCTCGGCGAGGAAGCCGTTTCCGGCGGGGCTCTCCTCGGTCAGCTCCTCGTCGCCCCGGTTCCCGTAGAAGCCGACGGCCGAGGCGTTGAAGAGGACGCCGGGCGGGCTCTTCGCGGCACGAAGGGCCGCGCCGACCCGCTCCGCCGCCTGGGCCCGGCTCCCGACGATCCGGGCCTTCGCGGCGGCGGTCCAGCGCTGGGCGATCGTCTCGCCGGCGAGGTTCACGACGGCGTCGGCGCCGTCGACGGCGGTCGCGAGGCCGTCCCAGCCGGTGCCGCGGGCGCCGGCGGGGAGCTCCGCGCGGGACGGGTCGCGCGTCACCACGACGGCTTCGTCGCCACGGCCGACGAGCGCCGCGACGAGAGCGCGCCCCAGGAAGCCCGTTCCGCCCGTGACGACGACCCTCACGGCCTCAGCTCCGTTCGCCCTCGCCGTGCCGGATTCTCTGGATCTCCCGGTCCCGGTCGGCCTCGATCCGGGCCCGGTCGACGCGGTATTCCTCTTCGGCCTTCTCCCTCTCGACGGGGTCGTAGACCTTCTTGAGGGCGTCGCGGAAGAGGATCTCGCGCTCGGCGAGCCGGGAGGAGGCGACCGAGCGGGTCTCGGCGATCGCGGCTTTCTGGGCGTCGGTGAGAGGCTTCTCCTCGAGGCCGGACTCCCGGTCGGCGGCCCGGAGACGTTCCATCGCGAGCTCGAACGACGACTTGGGTGCATTCGACATGCAGGCATCGTAACGTTCCGGGGATGAACAGGCACCCCGCCCGCCGAACGGCCATCGTGGGCCTCGCCCTTCTGGTGGCGGCGCCGACCCCCGGCGTGGCCCGCCGGGGCACCGAGGCCGCGGTTCCGGTGTCGGCCGAGGAGCTGATCCGCGCCGTGGCCCGCGCGCAGCGGCGGGCCGACCTCGCGGTGGCGGCCTCGACGTTCGAGCAGGTGGAGGTGAAGACCGATTTCGGGCGCGACGGGAGGCCGAAGGCGATCCACCGCCGACGGTTCCGCTACACCGCCGGCGACGGGAGCGCCGTCCGGCGCGAGCTGCTGGAGGTGGACGGGCGCCTCCCCACGGAGGCGGAGATCGGCGAGGTGGCCGAGGAGGACGCGAAGGAGCACCGGCGCCGGGTCGACCGGCGGGCCGCGCACCGCGCCTCCCGGTCGTCCGAGGTGGGAGGCTACGAGGAGGACCCCCTCCTCGGCCCGATCCGCCTCTCCGACCTGATCTCCCGCTTCTCCTACGGGCCGGTCGAGGAGGTCTTCGTCGATGGGCGGCCGGCCTACGCCCTCGACTTCGCGCCGAGACCGGGGCGGGTCGCGACGCGGACCCTCGACCGGGCGCTCGGATCCCTCGCCGGCCGCGTCCTCGTCGATGCGAGCGACCTCCAGGTCGTTTCGGTCGACGCCCGGCTCGTGACGCCGCTCCGGGTGGCGGGAGGCCTCGCGGCGAGCATCCGGAGCGCGTCGATCGCGTATCGGGCGCAGCGCATCGCGGACGGCGCCTGGCTCCCGTGCCTCGTCGGCGTCCGCCTCCAGGGGCGGACGGGCGTCCTCTTCCGGCTCGACAGCGCCTACCGGTTCGAGTTCTCCGACTACGCCCGCTTCCTCGTCGACGTCGAGACCCAGATCGGCGGCCCCGGAGGCTCGTCCGTACAATCCGCGTCGTGACTCCCTCCAAGCGACGTCTCGTTCTCGGCCTCGTCCTCGCCTCGGCCTTCGCCGGCTTCTTCTTCGCGTTCCGGACGGCGCTCGTCCCGGCCACCCACGCGGACCACGACCACGGCATCCTGAACCTCGACGCGGGGGGCTACCTCGAGGTCCTGACGCGCGGCGGCGGCAAGCGGAACCTCGTCGGTGCTCCGGGGCGGGTCCTGGCCGTCACCTTCGTCGACCCGGCCGACCCGGCCGCGGCCGAGGAGCTGCGCGGCCTCTTCGCGTTCCAGGTGGCGGCGAAGGGGAACGAGGAGGCCGAGGTCGTCGTCCTCGTGAAGGCCGCCTCCTTCGCCGAGCTCGACGCCTGGCTCGCGAAGAGCGCCCTCGTCCCGCCGGTCCCCGAGACGCTGACGGTCGACCCGGAGGGGAAGACGACGCTCAAGTTCAACAACCGCCGTCCCTTAGAGACGATGTTCTTCGGCCCCGACGGGAAGCTCGCCTCGCAGGCGCGCGGGCCGCTCGACTGGTCGCTCGAGGCGCCCCGGCGGATCGCCGCCGCGGCGGCCGGCGAGAGCATCCACTGACGTGAATCGGGGAGGCTCGCCACGAGCCTCCCCGCGGCGCCTTCGGCGCCTCGATCGTGAGCCGATCGGGGAGGGCCGCGACGGCCCTCCCCGGGGCGCGTCACGGCACCTCCCCTCCCCGGGGGGCTCGGTGGCGCGGAGCGTCTAGCGGATCGTCGGGACGGGGGCGGCGAGGACGCCCGCGTTCTCCGCCTCGATCTGCCGGAGGAGCGGACGAAGGG
>CAZWRQ010000193.1:0-9638 GCA_964636395.1 uncultured Holophagales bacterium | reverse complement strand
CGCCCTGCAACCGCCGCGGTCGTCATGGTCGTCGTCGTCGCGGGCCTGACCGACGCCGCAGCCTTCCTTCGCTGGCTCGCCTCACCCCGGCTCGAAGGCGCGTTCGGCGGACCGGAGCGGGCGCTCGCCGACGCGATCCGCGTCGACCTCGACGGCCACGGCCCGGCGGACGTCGTCCTCGCACCCGCCGCCGCCCGAAACGCCTTCGTCGTCGACGCGCTCCTCGCACGGCCGGGGAGCGGGCGGCCGGCGATCCGCCTCGCGGACGGCCTCGGCGCGCTTCGGTACCGCCCCTCCCGCGACCTCCTCCTCGCGGAGTCCGCCGCGTCCGCGCGACCTGTCCCGGCGGGGTCCCTCGCCGTCGCCACGGGAGGGGCGCTGCCGGGCTTCCCGGGCTGGAGGCTCCTGCGCGTCCCGGCCGGTGCGGCGGCCGCGGCGGCGGCCGGGTCCCTGGGCGCGCTCCCGCTCCTCCCGGCCCTCGGCCGGGGAGGGCTCCTCGTCGCCGAGGAGGGGCTCTACACCTTCTCGAGCCGCGGCGGCCTCGAGGCGCGCCTCGACGGGGGCGTCCTCTTCGGCGAGGGGCGTCCGGCCGGGGGGCTCACCGTGCGCCTCTCGCCCGGCCGGCACGAGCTGGTCGCGCGGGCCCTTCGTCCCGGGGCGGAGCTCCGAGTCGTCGGGCCGGACGGGTTCGTCCTCCCGGTGCCCTGAGCCGCCGGCCCTCGTCTATTCCGCGAGGGCCGTCCGGAGCGTCTCGTGGAAGAGGCGGGGCGCTTCGAGCGGGGCGTCGTGCCCCGTCCCGCGGACGACGAAGAGGCGGGCGTTCTTCGCTCGCGCGAACGCCGCGCGCGTGTCGGGGAGGGGGCAGATGAGGTCCTCGGAGCCGTGGATGAAGACGGTCCCCTCGGGGAGCTCCGCCTCGCGGCCGAGCAGGCCGTCCTTCTCCTCCAGCGCCGCCACCGTCGCGACGACGTTCTCGCTCCGGTACTGGCGCCCGAAGGCGTCGAGGAGGAACCCGCAGGCGGGGAACGGCTTCCGCAGGAAGAGGAGGTCGTAGAGCCGGCGGGCGCCGGCCCGATCCCCGGGCGAGAGGCTGGCGCGAAGCTCGGCCTCGGCCCGCGGGTCGGGCTTCGAGAATCCGGCGGCGTCGACGAGGACGAGGCGGCGGACGCGGTGCGGCTCTGCGAGGGCGTACGCCCCGGCGGTCCAGCCCCCGAGCGAGTGCCCGACGAGGTCCGCCTTCCGGATCCCCAGCGCGTCGAGCAGCGCCGAGACCGCGGCGACGCGGCCTGGAATCCCCCAGCCCGTCTCCGGCGTGGGCGGGTCGCTCTGCCCGGAGCCCGGGGCGTCCGGGACGATCACCGACCGCCCGGCGCGGAGGAGGTCGATCGCCGTCTCGACCCAGTAGTGCGAAGCGGCGCCGAGGCCGTGGAGGAGGACGACCGGCGTCTCGGCCGATCGCGGCCCGAGCTCCCGGGCGAAGAGACGCGTCCCCGCGGGGCCGGGAACCGTCGTCGCGCGCGCGCCGGCGGCGCGGAAGCGAAGCGCCCCGGCCTCGGCCACGAGCCCGATCGGATCGGCGAAGAAGGCGCCGGCGCCGAGCGCGGCGACGAAGAGGGCCGCGAGGGCGAGCGGAGGAAGAGCCCGCCTCACGGCCGGTCGGAGACCGCTCCGCGCGGCCCCCTTCTCCCTCGGGCGACGGGACGTCCGCCCGTCACGTCAGTACGCGAGGAGCTCCCGGAGCGCCTGCTCGATGTCCGCGCTCTGCGGGAGCGTCGCGTCCTCCAGCTGCGGCGCGTAGCCGCAGAAGACGTCTTTCGCGCCGACGCGCCGCACCGGCGCGTCGAGCCGCTCGAAGAGCTCGTCCGACGCCCGCGCCGCGACCTCGGCGCCGAAGCCGTGCGACTTCCAGTCCTCGTGGACGACGAGGAGCCGGCTCGTCTTCGCGACGCTCGTCGCGATCGCGTCGAAGTCGTACGGGGCGAGCGTCCGGAGGTCGATCACCTCGACCTCCTTCCCCGAGTCCTCGGCGATCTTCCTCGCCGCGACGACGCTCCGGAAGACGGTCGCGCCGTACGTCACGAGCGTCGCGTCGGCGCCGGGGCGGACGACCTTCGCCTTCCCGAACGGGACCATGTAGTCGGGGCCGGGGTTCGCACCCTTGTTGTGCGTCTGGCGGTAGAGGTGCTTGTGCTCGAGGAAGAGGACCGGGTCGTCGCAGCGGATGGCGGTCCGGAGAAGACCGTTCGCGTCGAGGGCGTTCGACGGGTAGACGACGCGCAGGCCGGGGATGTGGGCGAAGGTCACCTCGCCCGACTGCGAGTGGTAGGGCCCGCCCCCGGTCAGGTACCCGCCGATGGCGACGCGGACGACGACGGGGCACTTCCACGTCCCGCCCGAACGCCAGCGGACCGTCGCGAGCTCGTCGCGCAGCTGCTGCACGGCCGGCCAGATGTAGTCGAAGAACTGGATCTCGACGACCGGCTTCAGGCCGCGGGCGGCCCAGCCGATCGCCGTGCCGACGATCGTCGCCTCGGCGAGGGGGGAGTTGAAGACGCGGTCGCCCCCGAAGGCCTTCTGGAGGCCCGCGGTCACCTTGAAGACGCCCCCCTTCCCCTTGCACTCGGCGAGGACCTCGGCGCGCGTCGCGTCGGCGACGTCCTCGCCGAAGACGACGATCCGCCCGTCGCGCTTCATCTCGTCCCTCAGGGCGGCGTTGATCAGATCGACCATCGTCGTCGGGGCGCCGGTGAACGCGGGCGTATCCTCGGTGTCGAACGCGGAGGAGGTCGGGTCGACGTCGGGGGAGAAGACGTGCTCGAAGACCTCCGCCGGCTCCGGCTGGGGGCTCTCGATCGCCGCTTCGGCCGCGGCGTTCACCTCGGCGTCGACCTCGGCCTTCAGCGCGGCGAGCCCCTCGGCGTCGAGGACGCCGTGCTCGACGAGGAGCGCCTCCATTCGGGCGAGCGGGTCGCGCTCGACGTCCTGCTTCCGCTCCTCCTCCGTCCGGTAGAGCCGGTCGTCGTCGGAGAGCGAGTGGGAGTAGGGGCGGACGACGTGGGCGTGGACGAGGGCCGGCCCCTTCCGCTCCGTGCAGTAGGCGATCGCCCACCGCAGGGCGTCGTAGGAGGCCAGGAAGTCGCACCCGTCGACCTCGGCGAGGAAGAGGCCGGGGTAGCCGCGGACGACCTTCGAGATCGAGCCGCCGGGAGTGTTCACCTCGACCGGGGTCGAGATCGCGAACTTGTTGTCCTCGACGAGGAAGAGGACCGGCAGCTTCCGGGTCGTCGCCGCGTTCAGCGCCTCCCAGAACTCTCCCTCGGAGGTCGAGCCGTCGCCGATCGTGACGACGGAGATCTCGTCGTTCGAGAACCCGGAGGTGGCGGCGAGGAACGGCCGGGCCTCCGGCCGTTCGAGGAAGCGTCCGGCCTCGGCGGCGCCGACGCCGGGAAGACACTCGGAGCCGGTCGGGGAGGAGGTCGTGAAGATGTTCAGGCGTCGGGAGCCCCAGTGGGACGGCATCTGCCGCCCGGCAGAGGCCTCCCCGGCCTTCGCGCCGACGGCGGTCTGCAGCATCTCGAGCGGGGTGACGCCGAGGCCGAGGCAGAGGGCCCGGTCGCGGTAGTACGGGAAGAGCCAGTCGACGCCGGGCCTCATGAGCATCGCTGCCGCGACCTGGACCGCCTCGTGCCCCGCCCCGCTGATCTGGAAGTAGATCCGGTTCTGCCTCTTGAGCTGGATCTCCTTGTCGTCGATCCGGCGCGAGGTGTACGCGATCCGGTAGGCCCGGACGAGATCGTCCGGCAGGAGACCGTGGAGCTTCTCCAGGGGCGGGGTCGAGACTTCGATCGCCATCGTCATCCTCGGCGTCGGGAGTGGGCGCCCACGGGCCGCCCCGGACGGGACGGGAGAGTAGCAGAGCGGGTTTGGGCGCCGGCGGGGGTGCCCGGCGCTCAGGACGCGGCGGTCAGGCCCAGGGCGCGGATCCGCCGGTAGAGCGTCGAGCGGGCGACCTGGAGGCGGTCCGCGGCCGCCCGGACGTTGCCGTTCGAGGCGTCGAGAGCCTGCTGGATGGCGGCCCGCTCGTGGTCCTCCATCGTGACGAGGACCGGCGCGACGATTGCCGCCTTCGGCAGGCCGGCGGCAGGCGTCGGGGGGCCGTCGGGCCGGATCGGGTAGGGGCGCGGCTGGTACCGAGGCACCCGGTCGGGGGAGAGGTCCGGGAAGTCGGCCGTCGTCAGGAACGGCCCCCGCGCCGAGACGACGGCCCGGAAGACGGCGTTCTGAAGCTCGCGGACGTTCCCCGGCCAGGTGTACGCCTCGAGCGTGACGATCGCCTCGGGCGTGATTCCCTCGACGGGGCGGCCGGTGGTCGCCCGGAAGACCCGGATGAAGTGGTGGACGAGGAGGGCGATGTCCTCGATCCGCTCCCGGAGCGGAGGGAGGCGGAGCGGATAGACCACGACCCGGAAGTAGAGGTCCTCCCGGAACGTCCCCTGCCGGACGGCGGCCGTCAGGTCGCGCTGCGTCGCCGAGATCAGCCGGGCGTTGTAAGGGATCGTCTCGCTTCCCCCGACCCGCACCAGAGTCTTCTCCTGGAGGACGCGGAGGAGCCGGGCCTGCGTCGGGTGGGCCATCTCCCCGAGCTCGTCGAGGAAGAGGGTCCCGCCGTCGGCCTGCTCGAGCTTCCCCTTGTGTCGGCCGGCGGCGCCGGTGAACGCCCCCTTCTCGTGTCCGAAGAGCTCGCTCTCGATCAGCGTCTCCGGAATCGCCGCGCAGTTGATGTCGACGAACGGGCCCTTGCCGCGCGGGCCGTTCTCGTGGAGCCACCGGGCGACGAGCTCCTTGCCCGTTCCCGTTTCCCCGAGGAGGCAGACGGCGATGTCGGTCTCGACGACCCGCTCCATCTCGGAAAAGAGCGCCTTCATCGCCGGGCTCTCGCCGACGAGCGTCCGGCCGAAGGCCTCCTGGCGGACCCGCTTGCGGAGGTCCCGGTTCTCGTCCAGGAGCGCGCGGCGCTCGGCGGCGTGCGTCAGGGCCGTCCGGAGCCGCTCCGGCGTCACCGGCTTGACGAGGAAGTCGTAGGCGCCGGCCTTCATCGCCCGGACGGCGGTCTCCACGTCCTCCATCGCGGTCATGACGATGACCGGGACGAGGGACCCCTCCTCGCGCAGCCGCTCGAGGTACTCGAGCCCGCTCTCGCCGTCGAGGAGGACGTCGAGGAGGAGCGCGACCGGCTCCGCCTCCCCGGCGAGGAGCGCCCGGGCCTCCTGAGTCGACCGGGCCTCCGAGACCTCCCATCCGTCCACCTCGAGCATCCGCCGGACGACCGTCCGAGCGAAAGGCTCATCGTCGACGACGAGGATCCTGCCGAGGTTCTCCGCCATAAAGGGTTGCCAAGTCTATTACAGCCGGGCGCTCCAGTCCGTGTGGGGCGCTCGGTTCCTTACGATCCAGTCCCGGACGAGCTCCCGGTAGCGTCGTTCGCGGACCCCCTCCCGCGTGAAGAACGGAGTCAGGGCGGCGTTCAGGTCGCGCAGCCTGTAGAAGGGGACGGTCGGGAAGTAGTGGTGCTCGAGGTGGTAGCTCGACCAGAGCCAGGCGAAGTCCCAGAACCGCGAGCGGGCCATCCGGGTCCCCCACTTCGCCGGCTCGCCGGGCACGACGTCGTAGTGCTGCCCGAGCCGGTTCAGCGTGAAGACCGGCGGGAAGACGACGAAGACGGGTACCGCCCAGAGCCACACGACCCGCTCCCACCCGCCGAGGAGGCCGAGCGCCGCGGCGACGGCGAGGTGGAGGGACGTCGCGGCCGCCCGCTCGAGGAGGATCGTCCGCCGGAGCGGGGCCGTGTAGGCCGCCATCGCGCGCCGGGCCGCCCGGAAGTAGATCGGGAAGAGCGCCGGCGTCGCGTAGAGCAGCTTCAGCCAGCGGGCGTTCCTCTTCGGCGAGAGCCAGGCCCTCTTCGGGTCGTCGGTCGCGGAGCCGAGCTCGGCGTGGTGGTCGAGGTGCCAGCGCGTGAACTGCGTCGGCGACAGCCCCGACGGCAGGGCGTACAGGAGGCCGAGCAGGCGATACACGCGCGGCCGATCGGACCGGAAGACCGTCCGGTGGACCACCTCGTGGAGGAGGATCGTCCCGTCGAAGACGCAGACCCCGAGGACGATCGCCGCGGGCACCCGGACCCAGAGGCTCTCGAAGTGCCAGCCGGCCGCAAAGGCGCCGGCGAAGAGGAGCGCCTGGCGGAGTGCCACGGCGAGGTGCCGCGCGGCGGACCTCCGGTGCAGCTCGCGCAGCGTCTCGCGAGGCACCGCCGTCGCGAGACGCTTCCGGAGCTCCTCCGACGATCGGGCCCAGTGACCGCGCGCCATCTCCCTCCCGACTTTACGACGGCCCGGACGGGGAGCGGATTCCGGGCCGTCCGCTTGATAAGATCTCGAATTCGGGACTTGCCATGAGTGAAAAGAAGAACTGGGGCTCGACCGTCCTCGGCTGGTTCGTCGTCAAGGAGGCGGGGGAGGAGGCATCCCTCCCCGCGGAGGCGGACGTCTCCGCGGCGGAAGGGGAGGCCGGCGCCACGCCCCCTCCCGGCCCGCCGCCCGTCACGTTCGTGAAGGAGCCGCCGAGAGCGGTCGCCGGCCAGGTCGACTTCGACGGCGTCCTGGACGCCGCGGGGGTCGACGCCCAGGAGCGCGACCTCTTCGCGAAGGCGCAGGCGCTCCTCGGGGGCCTCCCCCCGGGGACCGACCCGACCGTGAAGAAGCAGATCGTCGAGGCGTCGCTCAAGGCGTTCGGCGTCCCCGTCGACAAGATCATCGAGGCGGGCGTCGAGTCGATCCAGGCGCTCGAGGGCTACCTGCGGAAGACGGCGGGCGAGACGGCCGACATGGCGCGCGAGGTCCAGACGATCGTCGCCGGGTACGAGCAGAAGATCGCCGAGGCGCGCGCCCTCCTCGACCGGAAGCTGCAGGAGCAGGCGGCCGTACAGACGAGCTGCAACTCGAGGAAGCTCGAGGTCCAGAAGGTCCTCGAGTTTTTCGGGCAGGAGGAGGTGGCGCGGGTGGTCCATTCTTCCCCGAAGCTCATCGAGCCGGTCCCCGCGCCCGAGAGGAAGGACTGAAAGCATGGCCAACGTCGGATTCTTCGCACGGCTGGGCAACCTCTGGAAGGGTTTCCTCTCGATCTGGATCTCGGACGTCGAGAAGGAACACCCGGAGATCGCCTACGAGAACGCCATCAACTCGATGGTGGAGAAGTACACGAAGCTCAAGACGGCGACCGCGTCCATCATCCGGCGCCGCGAGGACATCGACGAGCGCCTGAAGAAGGCGACGCGCGAGCTGGCCCAGACCGAGGCCGAGCTGAACGCGGCGGTCGAGACGGCCCAGGATGACCTCGCCGTCATCCTGATCCAGAAGAAGAACCAGCTCGAGGCCGACATCACCGAGATGCGGGCCGACATGGACACCGCCTCGAAGGACGCCGAGTCGGCCAAGAGCTCGCTCCTGCAGGTCCAGGGCGAGATCAAGAAGCTGAAGGCCGAGCGCGACACCATGCTCGCGCGGATGCAGTCGGCCCAGGCCCGGCTGAAGATCCAGGAGCAGCTCGACGGCCTCTCGGTGGACGCCGAGGTGAAGGCGCTCGAGAACGTCCGCGACCACATCAAGACGACCGTCGCCGCCGCGAACCTCGGCAAGGAGCTCTCGGAGACCTCGCTCGACGGGCGTCTCGCGGCGCTCAAGACCCAGGCCGGCGATGTCCAGGCCAAGCAGCAGCTCGCCGAGCTGAAGGCGAAGCGGGCCGCCGCGCAGGCGGCGCAGGGCCAGAAGACCATGTAGGTCGACCGGCCCCGCGAGGGGCCGGTCGCGTTCATCGCGGAGGGGGGCGGGCGGCGCGATCCGGCGCCGCGGCGGCCGACCCTCCGCCAGGGAGAGGGAAATGAAGCTGACCCCGTTCGCCAAGCTCTTCGTCACCGTGGTCGTCCTCGGCGTCCTCGGCTACGCCTTCTGGCACTACAAGGGGGACACCGTCCGGCAGTGGGCGGGGGCCGAGAAGAAGGGGGCCGTCGAGAGCGCCGGCGTCGACTCCACCGACTTCGACGCGCTCAAGGGCGCCCCGGCCGACGCCGAGCGGGGGAAGGGCTCCGAGGGCGTCACGGGCGCCGCGCTCACGGGCTCCGGCAAGCTCGGCCGGCCGCTCGTCGTCGCCATCAACACCTGGGCGGGACACGCCCCCGGCGTCGTCTTCAACGCCGGAATGGACCCGAACCCGACCTCGTACTACAAGCGGAAGTACGGGCTCGACGTGAAGTTCGTCCTCCTCGAGGACCCGGCCGCGAAGCTGGCCGCGTTCCGCAAGGGGGACGTGGACGTCATGTGGAACACGGTCGACAACTGGGCGCGCGAGGCCTCGATCCTCGCGGAGCAGGGCGCGAAGGCGAAGTCGATCCTCCTGCAGGACTGGTCCCGCGGCGGCGACGGCATCGTCTCGCTCGCCTCGATCAAGTCGGTCGAGGACCTCCGCGGGAAGAAGGTCGCCTGCACGCAGTTCACCCCGTCCCACTTCCTCCTCCTCTACCTCCTCTCGCAGTCGGGCCTCACCCCGGAGGAGCGCTCCGGCGTCGAGAAGGCGATCGTCTTCACGCAGGACGCGCCGGCCGCCGCCGCGATGTTCAAGGCGCGGCAGGTCGACGCCGCCGTGACCTGGGAGCCGGACCTCTCCGCCGCCGTCGAGGCGCGTGGGGACGAGGCGCACGTCCTCGTCTCCACGGCCGCCGCCACGAACATCATCGCGGACACGCTCTGCGCCCGGCAGGACCTGATCGACTCCTACCCGGAGACGGTCCGGGACTTCGTCCACGGCTGGTTCGACGGGATCGAGATGATGAAGTCGGACCCGGCAGGCTCCTACGCGGTCGTCGGCAAGGCCCTGAAGCTCGACGAGGAGACCGTTTCCGGAATGCTCTCGGGCCTCAAGCTCACACCCTACGCCGACAACGCCCAGTTCTACGGCCTCGCGGGGGGCAAGGCGCACTACGAGACCCTTTTCGACACCGCGTTCGTCATCTGGCGGAAGAAGGGCCTCGTGACGCGTCCGGTCGACGCGAAGGACTGGGCCGACACCCGTTTCCTCGGCGCCCTCGCCGCCGCGTACCAGACGCAGAAGGTCGAGGAGCCGAAGGTCGCCGCGAAGGCGCCGTCGGCGACGGACCGCGCGATCATCAACAAGCAGATCCAGATCCACTTCACGCCGAACAGCGACGAGATCATGCCGGGCTCGTTCTTCGTCCTCGACGCCCTCGGCGAGACGATGACCTCGTTCGGGAACACCTACCTGCGCGTCGAGGGGAACACCGACGCGACCGGCAAGGCGTCCTCGAACATGCTCCTCTCCGAGCGCCGGGCGCTGGCCGTGAAGAACTACGTCCTGACGAACTTCCCGAACATCGAGGCGAGCCGCTTCCAGACGATCGGGCGCGGCTCGGCGAACCCGGTCGCCGACAACGCGACCGAAGCCGGCCGGCAGCTGAACCGCCGGACCGACATCAAGGTCGTCCTGGCGACGCAGTAGACGTGGTGTCGGCCCGCGCGACGAGTCCGGGGGTCCGGGGGGCCGGCGCAGCCCAGCCCCCCGGCGAGCCTCGA
>CAZWRQ010000192.1:0-9707 GCA_964636395.1 uncultured Holophagales bacterium | reverse complement strand
GCGGGGAGCCTGCGGAGGACGAGTCGCGAGAGAATCGTCGGCGGGAGGAGGCGGGGGCGCGTGGCGGTCAGGACGAACCGCGCGCGCGACGGCGGCTCCTCGAGGACCTTCAGGAGAGCGCTGAACGCGGCCGACTCGGTCCGGTCGACGTCGAGGAGGACGAGGACGCGGCGTGTCCCCTCGTACGGCAGGCGCGAGGCGTCGGCCGAGATCGCGCGGACGAGCGCCGTCGGGATCGTCGTCTCCTTCGACTCGGAGGACTCGTCGAACGGAGGCGTGTTCGCGCGGCGCGCCCTCTCGGGGGCGGCGACGAGGAGGTCGGGGTGCTCGCGGCGGGCGACGCGGCGGCAGTCGGGGCAGGCGGTCGTCCGGTCGCCGCTCCGACAGAGGAGAGCGGCGGCCACGTCGACCGCCTCCGCCTCGAGCCTCTTCGACCCGCGCCCGGTCAGGAGCTGAACGGGAACGTCGGTCATCGCTCCGCCCGGAGCGCCTCGAGGTCGTCGGCGACCTGCTCCGCGAGAGCCTCGACGGGGCGGGTCCCGTCGAGGACGAGGAAGCGTTCGGGCTCCCTCCGCGCCCGGGCGAGGTAGGCGGCCCGGACGCGCCGGTGGAACGCGAGCGCCTCGCGCTCGATCCGGTCTTTCTCGCCGCGCGCGGCGGCGACGCGGGCGAGCCCCGTCGCGGGCGGACAGTCGAAGAGGTAGGTCCGGTCGGGCTCGAGCCCGCAGAAGCGCGCGTGGAGGAGGTCGACGAGGTCCTCGCCGAGACCTCGGCCCGCCCCCTGGTAGGCGCGCGAGGCGTCGGTGTATCGGTCGCAGAGGACGAGCGTGCCCGCGGAGAGCGCCGGCTCGATCGACTCCGTCAGGTGCTGCCGCCGGTCGGCGAACATCAGGAGGAGCTCGGCCCGCGGGTCGATCCCCCCGGCGTGGAGGAGGAGCCGCCGGAGGCGGGCTCCGGCCGGCGTGCCGCCAGGCTGGCGCGTCACCAGAAGAGGCACGCCGAGCCGGCGGAGGCGTCGGGCGAGGATGCGGAGCTGGGTCGACTTGCCGGAGCCCTCGATCCCCTCGAAGGTGACGAAGAGGCCCCGCCTGCTGCGGGCGATCACGAGGCGCGATTCTCGCATGCAGGCGGCGCAGCTCGCCGAACCGACCGGGGCGGTCTCCGTATACTTCGTGCGCCCCCGACGCGAGAGCCGATCGAGAGAAGAGTGCCGTGACCCCCGCGCCGCCCGCAGCCCGCCGGAGGGCCATCGTCGTCGTCGGGGTCGTCGGCGCGCTGATCGCGCTCATGTCGGTGGCCGACATGTTCCTGCCGAAGGCGTGGGACGGCGTCGTCCCGGACTCCTACGCCGAGAGCGGGCTCCAGGTCCGCGCCGTCGTCCGGGGCGGACCCGCGGAGTCGGCGGGCATCCGCCCGGGCGACACGATCCTCGGGATCGGCCGGCGGATGCTGAACACGCCGGCCGAGGCGGCCTCCGAGCTCGGCCGGCAGGCGGCGGGAGAGACCGTCCCGTACCTGATCAAGCGGGGAGAGCAGGTCCTCGAGCGCGAGGTCCTCCTCTCCCCCTACCGGCTCGGGTCGGTGTCGTACTTCTACTACGCCCTCCTCGGCGGGCTCTTCTTCGGCCTCGGCCTTTTCGTCTACTCGCGGCGGGCGGGAGACGAGGCGGCGGAGGTCTTCTTCCTCCTCTGCGTCCTCTTCATGCTCTTCTTCGTCTGCCGCCTGCGCCCGTCCAGCTACTACTGGATCGACTGGTTCGTGCAGGTGGCGGGGACGCTCGCCCTCTTCCTCCTCGGCGCGGTCTTCCTCCACTTCTTCCTCCTCTTCCCGCGCCGGAAGGTCTTCCGGTTCGCCGAGGCGCGCCCGGGAGAGGAGCCGCCGGCGGCGCCGCTCGTCCTCCTCCAGAGGTTCCTGAACGGGTCGCCCGCCCTTTTCGTCATCCTCTACACGCTCCCCCCGGCGTTCTACGCCCTCCAGATGGCGGTCCTCCGGAGGACGGGCGACCGCTCCGCGCTCGTCTACGGCGCCCCACGGGCGAACTGGATCCTCCTCGCCGACTACCTCGTCCTCGGGCTCCTCGCGCTCGCCCACTCCTGGTGGACGGCGCGCGAGAAGACGACGCGGCGGCCGATCCTGGTCCTCCTCCTCGGCACGCTCGGCGGGATCGTCCCGTTCGTCCTCTTCGCGGTCTACTTCCCGTCGCTCTTCCGGGACGAGCGCTACCTCGCCTGGGGCGTCGTCCCGATGGCGCTCGTGCCGCTCACGTTCGCCTACGCGATCGTCCGGTTCCGCCTCTTCGACGTCCAGGTCATCGTCGGCAAGTCGATCGTCTACGCGATCCTGACGGCGATCGTCACGGGGCTCTACGCCCTCGCCGTCGTGGCGGGGAACGCCCTCGTCTCCTCGCGCACCCTCTCGCCGCTCTTCGCCTTCGCCTTCGGTCTCGCCGTCGTCCTCCTCGTCGACCCGCTCCGGCGGAGGATGCAGGCGGTGGTGGACCGGCTCTTCTTCCGGGACCGGGCCGACTTCCAGTCGGCCTTTCGGGACATCAGCCGGCAGGTCGTCGCCCAGCTCGACCGCGGCAAGATGCAGCAGCTCCTCACCGAGCGGACCGCGGACCTGCTCCGCCTGAGCCGGCTGGACCTGCTGACGCCCCGCCCCGAGGACGGGGCGCTCGCCGACCCGCGGCGGGGCGACGTCGCGCTCCCGGTCGGCGCCGCCCTCGGGCGGCTCCTGGTGGAGCGGGACGCCCCGGTCCCCCTTCGCGACCTCGACGCCTGGGCGCTCGACGCTCCTTCTCGGAGCTTCCTGAAGGCCCAGCTCGAGCGCGGGGCGCGCGTCCTCGTCCCGGTCGCGACGCGCGGCCGGCTCCTCGGCGTCCTCGCGGCCGGGGAGAAGAAGTCGGAGGAGGAGTTCCACAAGGAGGACCTCGACAACCTCGTGACGATCGCGAACCAGGGGGCCCTCGGGCTCGAGGTGGCGGCCCTTCACGAGCAGCTGACTCGCCGCGCCGAGGTCGAGCGCGACCTCGAGATCGCCCGCGACATCCAGGTGAGCCTCTTCCCCCGCGAGCTCCCCCGGATCGCCGGGATCGAGCTCTACGGCGTCAGCCTTCCGGCGAAGGTCGTCGGCGGCGACTTCTACGACTTCCTTCCGGTCGACGGCGGGTTCGACGGGCGCGTCGCCCTCGTCGTCGGAGACGTCTCCGGCAAGTCGATCCCCGCGTCGCTCCTGATGGTCGCGGCCAAGGAGATCGTCTACGCGCGGGCCATGCAGGACCCGGAGCCGTCCACAGTCTTCCGCGAGTCGAACCGCCGCATCTACGAGATCAAGCGGAGGATGTTCGTCTCGCTCGGCTACTTCCTCTACGACCCGGTCCAGCTGACGCTCCACTACTCCATCGGCGGTCAGCCCCTCCCCCTCGTCGTCCGCGGGGGGGAGGCCGTCGAGCTGCCGGCCCCCGTCAGCCGGCTCCCTCTCGGCGCCCTTCGCGACACGACCTACGACGCGAAGACCTTCTGGCTCCGGAGGGGCGACCTCCTCCTCTTCTACACGGACGGCCTGAACGAGGCGATGTCGGTCGAGAACGCATACTTCGGAGACGAGCGCCTCAAGGCCTCCCTCGTGCGCCACAGCGCGGCGCCGCTGCCCGAGATGGCCGAGGAGATCCTCGAGGACATCCGGCAGTTCACGTTCGGGGCCGAGCAGTCGGACGACGCCACGTTCGTCCTCCTCCGGGTGACGGGAGCGAAACCCGCACCGGCGGGGTCCGTATAGATTTCCAAGGGCCCCGGGGCCCGGAAGGGACCAGTCCGTGACGAAGCCGCGCGTCCGAAAGCTCCTCCTCGCGGCCGCGGCCCTCGCCGTGGTGGCCGGGGGGACCACATTCGCGGTCCTCGCGAGGGACCGGCGCGACGTGACGACCCGCTCGGCGGAGGCCTACCGCTTCTACCGCCAGGGGCTCGAGAACGAGCGCCGGCTCTACCACAAGGACGCCCTCGCCGCCTACGCGAAGGCCCTGGAGCTCGACCCTCATTTCGCGATGGCGACGCTCCGTCTCGCCGGCCTCTTCGCCGGGAGGGACCGCGACCGGGCGAAATCCCTCGTCCAGTGCGCCGCCCAGAGCCGCGAGGCCCTGAACGAGCACGAGCGCCTCATGCTCGACATCGCCGAGGCGGAGCTCCTCGCCGGCGATCCGAAGCGGGCGGCGGAGCGGATCCGAGAGTACGTCGAGCGGTTCCCCGAGGACCCGGAGGGCTACTTCCGGCTGGCGGGCGTCCTCGTCCGCGAAGGGAAGCCCGACGAGACGCTCGCCACCTACGAACGGCTCGTGGCGCTCGACCCGAACCAGGCCATCGCCTACAACTACCTCGGCTACTACTTCGTGAGGCGCCGCGACTTCGTGAAGGGCGAGGACTACTTCAAGCGCTATCGCTTCCTCGCCCCGGATCAGGCGAACCCCTACGACTCCCTCGGCGAGCTCTACGCGAACACGGGGCGCTACACGGAGGCGGAGGAGCACCTGAAGCGGGCGCTCGAGATCAAGCCCGACTTCCTTCCCGCCGTCGGGCACCTCGGGACGCTGGAGGCGTGCCGCGGGAACGCGGAGGGCGCCGCGACCTGGTTCCGGCGCGCCTCCGACCTGGCGGAGACGTGGAAGGAGCGCTACGCCTTCGTCGGCTCCGCCGTCATGGCGCTCCTCGACGCCGGGCGGCCCGGGGACGCTCTCGCCCTGCTCGACGAGGTCGTCGCCGCGGCTCCCTCCCGGGACGACAAGGAAGCGGTCGTGATCCGATGGAGCTATCTCCGCTCCCGGGCGATCGTCCTGGCGATCGCCGGACGCGTCGACGACGCGGAGGCAGAGCTCGCCGGCCTGCCGGAGCTCCCGCCCGGCTTCGAGGCGGACGGGAAGGCGGCGCTCGAGAAGAGCCTTTCGGGGCCGAGGGCGGCGATCGCAGGCGCCCGGGGAGACCTCGAGGGGGCCGTCCGGCATTTCCGGGAGATCCTCGCGGCGGAGACGGAGCGCGGGATGGGCGACTTCTCCTATTACCCGTCGATCTTCCGGGTGAGGACCCGGCTCGCGGACGCGCTCGTCACCCTCGGGCGGCGGGAAGAGGCGCGAGAGGAGCTGCGTCCCGTGCTCGCCGTGAACCCGCGTTTCGCGCCGGCGCTCGAGGTCCTCGCCCGGATCGACCCGCGCGCCGCCGCGACGACGGGAGACGCCGGGCGCTGAGATGGCGGTCCGGGTCGCCCGCTCCAGCGAGTCGTTCGACCTTCGCAAGAAGGTCCTCCGGCTCGAGACGCTCTACGACGTCTCGCGGGCGCTGAACGTCCTTCGCGACGAGCAGGCGCTCGTCGACGAGATCGTGGCCCGCGCCGTGGCCCTCCTCGACGCCGAGCGCGGGTTCGGGGTCGTGTTCGAGGAGCAGTCGGGCCCGGCCGTCGTCTCGACCGTCTCGTTCCCGACCTTCCCTGGAAGCCTCGCCGCCGCCTCGGACCCGTTCGTCCTCGACCTCTGCAGGGCGCGCGGCCCCCTCTCGCGGACGGGGGAGACCGTCCTCGGAAGCGCGGCGGGGAGCGTCGTCGGCGCGCCGCTCGTCGTGAGGGACCGCGTGCTCGGCGTCGTCGTCGCGCTCGAGAGGGAGGCGCGCGGGGGGGCCGCGGCGGCTTTCGACGACGGCGACCGGCGCTTCCTCGAGTCGGTCGCGGCCCTGGCGGCGCCGGCGCTCGACGCCCTCCGCCAGCTGCGCGCCCTCGAGGCCGACGTGGACCGGCTCCGGGAAGAGAACCGCGCGCTGAAGGGCTCGCTCGGGATCGACGAGCTCCTCGTCGGCGACTCGGCCGGCATGCGCCGGGTCAAGGAGCTCGTCGTGCGGGCGGCGGCGTCCCGCGTCGGCGTCCTGATCCGCGGCGAGAGCGGCACGGGCAAGGAGCTCGTCGCCCGGCTCCTCCACGCGGCCTCGCCGCGCCGCGACGGGCCGTTCCTGGCCCTCAACTGCGCGGCGGTGCCGGAGACGCTCCTCGAGGCCGAGCTTTTCGGCATCGAACGGGGCGTGGCGACGGGGGTCGAGGCGCGGCAGGGGAAGTTCGAGCTCGCCACGGGCGGGACGATCTTCCTCGACGAGATCGCCGACGCCCCGCTCGCGATCCAGGCCAAGCTCCTCCGGGTCCTACAGGAGAGGGAGATCGAGCGGCTCGGCGGCCGGCGGCGGATACCGGTCGACGTCCGGGTCGTGGCGGCGACGAACGCCGACCTCGAGCGGTCGATCCGGGAGAAGAGGTTTCGCGAGGACCTCTACTATCGGATACGGGTCGTCGAGATCCCGCTGCCGCCGCTGCGCGAGCGGCGGGAGGACATCCCGCGCCTCATCGGGCACTTCCTCTCGCGGATCGCGGCGCGCGAGGGGCGGCGGCCGAAGTCGCTCGCGCGGGAGGCGGTCGCGCGCCTCCTCGACTACCCGTTCCCGGGGAACGTGCGCGAGCTCGAGAACCTGCTCGAGGGCGCAGTCGCGCTCGTTCCGGGCGAGACGATCGAGGCCGGCGACCTGCAGCTGCGCGGGGGGCGAACCGGGCCCGGGTCGAACGGTTCCCTCGACCTAGCGACGCTCGAGCTCGAGCACATTCGGAGGGTCCTCGAGTCGGTCGGAGGGAACAAGAGCGAAGCGGCGCGCATTCTCGGCATCAACCGCCGGACCCTCTATCGAAAGCACGTGCCTAATTAGCACAGTGGGACTATCTGACTCGTTACACGCAAATCATTGTATTTGTGATGCTTGTGGCAGTGTTTGCTGGCGGTACTGGCGTTATGTGGCATTGTGTCGCTGTTGAAATGGAGACTAATCGGGGCGGTAGTCGTAACTATCTGTAAATGTGGTATTTAGAATGTATTTGACCGGCGTGGTCGTTCTGGCGCGGCTGTTGCGTCATTCCGTCGCGGGAGGAGTCGATGGAACGCAGCATGGGACTGTCGGGTCGGCCGGTGCCGGGGTGTCCCGTAGGGCTCGCGGAGGAAGACCGGACTGCTCCTGTCGGAGGCGAGCGGCGGATTCCGGCCCTGCTCACCCTTCTTCTCCTCGGCGAGGCCGCGGCGTTCGCGGCGCTCCAGGTGTCGGGTAACATTCCCGAGATCGTGACCGTGCTCGTCCGGGCTCTCCTGCTGCTCTGACGCGCCGAGCACCGCCGATGCCGACGGCCGACACACGAGAGGTCCACCTCACCATTCCGGTCGCCCCGGAGATGGAGATCGCCGCGACGGCGCAGGTCGCGGCGCTGGGCGAATGGATGGAGCTCGGCCGCGACAAGATCGACGAAGTGAAGATGGCCGTCGTCGAGGCGTGCATCAACGCGTTCGAGCACAGCGGCACCCCCGACCACCGCGTGGAGCTGCGGTTCCGGGTCGGCACCGAAAGGTCCGAGAACGGGGGCCGCGCCTACCTGGAGGTCGACGTCCTCGACAACGGCCACGGCTTCGACCCGGCGTGCGTCGCTTCGCCCGAGATCGGGAAGAAGCTCCGCGCGCCGCACAAGAGGGGGTGGGGACTTCGTATCATCCGAAGCCTGATGGACGACGTGAGGATCGAGAGCGGCGAGCGCGGGACGATGATCGTGATGCGGAAGTACCGCTGAAGGGCGACGATGAGCGAGACGCTGAAAGTGACCCTGGAGAAGCCCGACGGGACGGTCGCGATCCTCCGGACGGACGGGTACATCAACAACACCGGCGGAGAGGAGATCGCCCGGCAGGCCTACACGCTCCTCGGCGAAGGGACGGTCCGCCTCCTGCTCGACCTCGAGAAGACGAAGATCGTGAACTCCATCGGGATCTCGATCCTGATCGAGGTGCTCGAGAAGGTCCTGGACCAGGGCGGGCGCCTCGCGTTCTGCCGCCTGACGCCGACGATCGAGAAGACGTTCCAGATCATGGGGCTCGCGCAGTACGCGCGGATCTTCCCCGCGCCCGACGACGCCCTGGCGTGGCTGCGCGGTGAGGCGGAGTAGCGCGGGCCGATGCACGCCGACGTCCCGGGGGCCCACGCGCTCCTCGCGACGCTCGACCCGGCCTCGGCCGGGAACGCCCTTCTCGAGCCGGTCCTCGAAGCGCTCCTGAAAGGAGCAGGGGGCTCCCGGGGCCTCGCGATCGACGCGGGAGCCCGCTGCCACCCCGCCGCCCGCGGCCTCGACCCTCTCCCGTCGGAGCTCGCGGAGCTCTCCGCGGGCCTCGCGCGGGGGAGCGCTCACGGGGACAGTCGCGGCCTGGAGCTCCTCGTCCGTATCTTCGGGACAGAGCCGCCCGAGGGGGAGCCGCCGTTCGACCCGCGCGTCGTCCCGCTGACCGTGGGCGACGAGACGCTCGCCTGGGTCGTCCTCGAGCGCTCCCCGGCCGACCCGGTCGGATTCGCATCCGTCGCGGCGCACGCGGCCTCTCTCCTCGCCTGGGTGAGGATGTCGGAGAAGGTCCGCGAAGCGGATTTCGAGCTGAAGTACAGGGTCTGGGAGCTCGAGAGCATCTACGACGTCGGCCTCTCCATCGCAGGGACGCTGGACCTCGAGTCGCTCGCCGACGAGATCCTGATGAAGTCGGTCTCGCTGCTGAACGCGCGAAGCGGGACGCTCGTGGTCCGGCCCGGCGGCCCGGCGGACGGCGGGAACGCCGTCTTCGTCCGGAGCTTCGGGACCCCGCTCGTGGAGCCTGGCTCGGTAGAGGAGCCCGACGGGGCCGTCCTCGTCTGCAACCGGCGCGAGGACCGGCCTGCGTCCCTCGCGGGCGCGCCGGCCGAGAAGCTCCTGGCGGTCCCGATCTCCTCGGAGGGGCGCCCGCTGGGACTCCTCGTCGTCGCCGACAAGGAGAACCGGCAGGGAGGGATCGACGACTTCGGTCCGGCCGACGTCCGAATCCTATCCCTCTTCGGGAACCAGGCCGCGATCGCGCTCGAGAACGCGCGCCTCCACCGCGAGGCGGTGGAGAAGGAGAAGATGGAGCGGGAGATCGAGATCGCCGCCTCCATCCAGCGGACGATTCTCCCGACGACGCTGCCGGCCGTCTCCGGCATCCTGATCGCCGCCGGGAACCGGCCGACGCGGCAGGTCGGAGGCGACTTCTACGACGTCTACCCGCTCCCGGACGGACGCGTCGCGTTCTGCGTGGCCGACGTCGCCGGGAAGGGGATCCCCGCGGCGCTCCTCGTCTCGACGGTGCACGCCTGCATCCACCTTCTCGTCGAGGCGGGGTCGTCCGACCTGACGGCCCTCGTCGCCCGGACGAACCGCCACCTCGCCCGCTTCTCCTCGACGCGGAAGTTCGTGACGCTCTTCATCGCGGTCTACGACCCGTCGGACCGGAGCCTCCGCTACGTGAACGCGGGGCACAACCCCGGCATCCGGATCTCGGCGGCCGGTACGGAGCTCCTGCCGAGCGGTGGAGTCCCGATCGGGATGTTCGAGTCGGCGACACAGGCGGAGAGCCGGCTCGTCCTCGCCCCGGGCGACCTCGTCGTGCTCTACTCGGACGGGATCACGGAAGCGGTCGACGCGAAGGACGAGGAGTTCGGCATGGAGCGGCTCACGCGACTCCTCGAGTCGGGGCGTGCGCTCCCGCCGAACGTCCTGAAGGACCGGATCTTCGCCGCAGTCGAGGCCTTCACGCGAGGCGTCGCGCAGTACGACGACCAGACGGTCCTCGTCGCCCGGCCGACCTGAGTCCCGGGCGA
>CAZWRQ010000191.1:0-9713 GCA_964636395.1 uncultured Holophagales bacterium | reverse complement strand
TGTGAGGATGACGAAGAGAGCGACCATCTCGAACCTCCCTGCGGGTTGCCCCGATTTCTCTCGGCCCGCTTCGCCCGCCGATATCGCAAGGGCGCTGCCAAACACCTCGAGCCAACGCTAACAATAAATATGGCAATAACTTATGTGCGGCTTTCGGCCTGTGGGTCGCTTCCGACGGTGCTGAACTCCTCTACGCGGGCGCTCTGCCGGTCGATACGCACAAGTGTCTGCATCAAAATGGCTTGAACCCGGTACATCGGTTCGGGAACGCCAGTGTCGCGCCGTGTTGAATTTCGCAGCGGGGCCGGCGCTGGCCGCGGGCTACCGCACGAGCGCTCCGGAACCTTTGTTCGGACGCACCGTAACTAGCGGCTGAAGCCCTTCGTGGAAGACCCGCGAGTCCGTTGCCGCGCTCGCCCTCGCTCTCCTCGCCCTCGCTGCGCGGCACCTGGACCCGGTCGGAAGCGCGGGGCTTCTTTACGTCTCCTCCTCTCTCTCGAGGAGGCGGGGATCAGCGCAGGCCGGCGAGCTTGTGGCTCTGAAGGCCGAGGCGCCAGAGCGGGTGGGCCAGGCACCAGGCGGCGGCCGCCGCGACGTTCCGGTTCCTCGCGGCTCCGTCCATCGGCTGAAGGACGAACGCCCGGAAGGCGAGCCGTTCGTAGAGCTCCGGCTCGGCGCCCGGCTGCGGAAAAACGAGCTTCAGCTCGTCGCCGGCCGTCACGACGAGCTCGGCTCCGGCCTTCGGGCTGACGGTGATCCAGTCGAGGCCCGGCGGTGGCGTCCGGGTGCCATTCGTCTCGACGGCGATCTCGAAGCCCTCGGCGTGGAGCGCCTCGACGAGCGCCGTGTCGACCTGGAGGAGCGGCTCGCCTCCCGTACAGACGACGAGCGGCCGGCCGCGCTCGGGGAGAGGTGCCTCCCAGGCCCCGCGGACCGCTGCCGCCAGGGAAGCCGCGTCGCCGAAGCGGCCTCCGCCGGGGCCGTCGACGCCGACGAAGTCGGTGTCGCAGAAGCGGCACGTGGCGGACGCACGGTCCTCCTCCCGGCCCGACCAGAGGTTGCAGCCCGCGAAGCGGAGGAAGACGGCGGCGCGCCCCGTCTGGAGCCCCTCGCCCTGGAGCGTGTAGTAGACCTCCTTGACGGCGTAGCTCACGCGCCGCCCGCTTGCCGGAGGGCCGGGTCGGGGACGCCCGCGTCCCGGAAGCCCTTCGCCCGGAGGTGGCAGGCATCGCACCGGCGGCACGGCGCGCCCTCCGTCGAAGGGTCGTAGCAGCTGAGCGTGAGGCCGTAGTCGACGCCGAGGGCGAGGCCGGTCCGGATGATCCCGGATTTCGTCATCGAGAGGAGCGGCGCGCGGACACGGAACCGGCCGGCCCCCTCGACGCCGGCCCGCGTCGCGAGGTTCGCCATCGCTTCGAACGCCGAGACGAACTCCGGGCGGCAGTCGGGGTAGCCGCTGTAGTCGAGGGCGTTCACCCCGACGAAGAGGTCGAACGCTCCGAGGACCTCCGCCCAGGCGAGCGCGAACGTGAGGAACACGGCGTTGCGCGCCGGGACGTAGGTGATGGGGATGCCGCGGGCGATCTCTTCGCCGTCCCGGTCCTTCGGGACGTCGAGGTCGGCCGTGAGGGCCGAGCCCCCGAAGAGGCCGAGGTCGATCGACGCGACGACGTGACGCTCGGCGCCGAGCGCCGCCGCGACGCGGCCGGCGGCGGCGAGCTCGAAAGCGTGCCGCTGGCCGTAGCGGAAGCTGAGGGCGTAGGGCGCGAAGCCCTCGTCCTTCGCGATCGCGAGGCAGGTGGCCGAGTCGAGGCCGCCCGAAAGGAGGACGACGGCGCGTGGGCGAGACGTCACCGCGGCTTCATACCACGCCGCCCCGGGGCCGGGCGCGGTGTCAGGTGGGCGAAGTCGGCCTGCCGTGCTCCGCGTCCTCGTCGAGCGTGGCGGCCCGGTAGCACTCGGCGAGGTTCGCGGCGACGAGGTCGACGCCGCGCGGATCGAGCTTCCCCGCCTCCACGAAGCGGTGGAGGTGGCCGAGGATCGCCTCCGGCCCGAGCGGGCCCCGGTAGGGGCGTCGCTGCGCGAAGGCCTGGAAGACGTCCGCGATGGCGAGGAGCCGCGCCGGAACGGGGATCTCCTCCGCACGCCGGTGGAACGGGTAGCCCGTCCCCGAGAGCCCCTCGTGGTGATACCCGGCCCAGGTGGCGATCTCGCGGAGCGGCTCGACCCGGCGGAGGATCTGGAACGTCTCGAATGCATGTCGCTCGATCTTCGCGAACTCCCCCTCGTCGAGCGGTGCCTCCTTGTCGAGGACCTCGTCGGGGACCCGGAGCTTGCCGAGGTCGTGCAGGAGGCCGGCGACCCGGAGGTGAGCGGAGGTCCGCGGGTCGAGGCCGGCGAGCCGCCCGAGCAGGGCGGCGAGCCGGGCGACGCCGAGGGAGTGGGCCGCCGTGAAGGGGCTTTTCGCGTCGACGATCTCCGCGAAGACGAGGGCGAGGTCCTCGAGGGCGGAGGCGGGCACGGAGCGGCTCTGCTCGAGGCGCATCTCGTCTCGCAGCGCCCGCTCGAGGTGATGCGCCTCGAGGGTCAGCCAGAAGGCCTCCGCCGCCGACGTCGCGAGGAACGCGCCGACGGCCTCCTCGGAGAAGAGGCTCCCGGTCCGGGCGAAGACCCAGCGGCGCAGCTCGTCCGTCGCGAGAAGGGGGTCGGAGCCTCGACGGGCCTGGAGGAGAGCGTCGACGCGGTCGGCGAGGAAGACGAGGTTCGCGAGGAGGGCGACGCGCGGGTCGGCGGCGCGCCGCTCCCCGGAATCCCACGGGGTGTGGTGGAGCCCGACGATCGCCGCGACACGCGAGAGAGGCTCGAAGCGGCGCAGGAGGTCCGCGCCGGCCTCCGCGTGGCCGCGGACCTCTTCGAACGCGAGGTCGGCCTCGAGGAGCCTCGCGTGGAGTCGCGTCGAGGAGACGCCGCAGTCGTGGAGGACGGCGGCGAGGAGGAGGTCGCTTCGCTCGCTCTCCTCGAGCGCGAGAGACCGGCCGCACGAGGCCGCCATGAACGCGACCCGCTTCCCGTGCTGGACGACGTGCGACCCGACGAGGTCGAGGGCGTCGGAGAGGGCGAGGACGACCTCGTTCAGGTCGATCCGGTCGAGACCGGGGCGAGGAGCGGAGGAGCCGGGGCCCATCCCGTCGTCCCATCCCATCGTCGCTCCCTTCGCTCGGCGGTCCCCGAGGGGACCCGAGAAGGCGCGTCCGCGTCCCGGCGGCGCCTTCTCCGGGATCGTAAGCCCCGTCGCCGGCGATGGGGGCCCTCCGGATGCAGCGGACGAGCGCGGCTGCTCACGCAGCAATCCCATCCGGCGATCCGTTTCGTAGGTGGGCTGCGGAGGAAGAGGGAGGATGAAGCTGGCGATCGTGGGAACCGGTATCTCGGGCCTCGGGGCCGCCTGGCGGCTCCACGGGAGGCACGACGTCCGGGTCTTCGAGAAGGAGGGGCGGCCCGGCGGACACAGCCACACGGTCGACGTGCCGCGTCCGGGGGGGACGGTCCCGGTCGACACCGGCTTCCTCGTCTACAACGAGGTGACCTATCCGAACCTCGTGAAGCTCTTCGCGAAGCTCGGCGTCCCGACGAAGGAGAGCGACATGTCGTTCTCCGTCCGGTGCGAGAAGTGCGACCTCGAGTGGTGCGGGACGGGGCTCTCGGGCGTCTTCGCCCAGCCGGCGAACCTCCTCCGTCCGTCGTTCCACGGGATGCTCCTCGAGATCGCCCGCTTCAACCGGGAGGCGCCGCGGCTCCTCGACGAGCCCGGCGCCGAGGCGCTCACGCTCGCTGCGTACCTCGACCGCGATCGCTACGGGGCGGAGTTCCGGAACCACTACCTGATCCCGATGGCCGCCTCCGTCTGGTCTTCCGGTCCCGCGGCGATGGAGACGTTCCCGGCCGCGACGCTCGTCCGCTTCTTCCGGAACCACGGCTTCCTCGGCGTGACGACGCAGCTCCGGTGGAGGACGGTCGACGGCGGGAGCCGCGAGTACGTGAAGCTCCTGGCGGAGCCGTTCCGCGACCGGATCCACCTCGGGAACGGGGTGGCGAAGGTGCGGCGCGACGGGCACGGAGTCGAGCTCGTCTTCGCGGACGGCGGGAGCCAGCGCTTCGACGGCGTCCTGATCGCGACCCACGCCGACGAGGCTCTCGCGATGCTCGAGGAGCCGACGTCCGACGAGCGGCGCCTCCTCGGCGCCTGGAGCTTCTCGCGGAACGAGACGCTCCTTCACTCCGACCCCTCGTGCCTTCCGCGCCGACGGGGAGCGCGCGCCTCCTGGAACTACCACCTCGACGACTGCACGCGTCCCTGGGGCTCGGCGACGCTCCACTACTGGATAAACCGGCTCCAGGGTCTCCCGACGGACACGGACTGGATCGTCTCGCTCAACCCGCGGCGCGAGCCGGCGGAGGGGACGGTCGCGCGAAGGCTCCTCTACACCCACCCGGTCTACACGCCGGAGAGCGTCGCGACTCAGGCCGAGCTGCCGTCGCTGAACGGGCGGAGCCGGACCTGGTTCGCCGGCGCCTGGTTCGGCTACGGCTTCCACGAGGACGGGCTGCGGTCGGGCCTCGAGGCCGCCGTCTCGCTCGGAGCGGAGCCGCTGTGAGCGGAAGGGAGACGAAGAGGCCGCTCAATTCGGCCCTCTACGTCGGGACGGTCCGCCACCGGCGCCTCTCGCCGAAGCCCCACGCCTTCTCGTATCCCGTCTACCAGCTCCTCCTCGACCTCGACGAGCTGCCGCGGATCGAGGAGGAAGTGGGCCTCTTCCGGCATGGCCGGAACGGCTGGAGCGCCCTCTTCGACCGCGACTACCTCGGGCCGGCGGAGCGGCGGATCAAGGAGAAGCTCCGCGACTGGCTCGCCGCGCGCGGGCACGTCCTCGGCGAGCGGCGCGTCCTCCTCCTGACGCACGCCCGCGTCCTCGGATACGCCTTCAACCCGGTGAGCTACTACTACGTCCTCGGAGCGGACGGTCGGCTCGACCTCGCGGTCGCCGAGATCAACAACACCTTCGGAGAGACGTTCGGCTACGTCCTGGAACGCCGAGGGGCCGAGAAGGGGATCTCGACGCCCCGGTTCCCGAAGGTCTTCCACGTCTCGCCGTTCCTCCCGATGGAGCTCGAGTACGAGTTCCACCTCACGCTCCCGGGCGAGAGCCTCGCCGTCCACGTCGACGAGTTCGAGGATGGGGTCAAGGTCTTCGACGCGACCTTCTCGGCGCGGCGGCGGCCGCTGACGACGGCGAGCCTCGCCCGGGCGCTCCTCTCGAACCCGCTGATGCCGGCGAGAGTGATCGCCTGGATCCACTGGCAGGCGCTGAAGCTCTGGCTGAAGGAGCTCCCCGTCTACACCCGCCCCGAGCCCCCGGCCGGGCTGATCCACACGAGGAGAGCCGCGTGACCACGATCGAATCCGCTTCCGACGCCCTCGCGGGCCCCGTCCTCGCGCCGGGGCTCCTCGACCGCCTCGCCGCGCGGCTCGCTTTCCAGGCGCTCGAGCGGCTCGAGGAGGGGTCCGTCCTCCTCACGCTCCCGGACGGGAGGACGCGCCGTTTCGGTCGGGAAGAGGCCCGCCCCGTCCGCCTCGTCGCCCGCTCCTGGCGGCCGTTCCGGGCGCTCGTCCTCGGAGGCGACCTCGGCGCCGCGGAGGCCTACCTCGACGGCGAATGGACGACGGACGACCTGCCGGGCCTGGTGCGGCTCTTCGCGAGGAACGCCGAGCTGCTGGACCGCGATACGTGGGCCAACCGTCTCGCGGGCGCGGCGAACCGGCTCGTCCACGCGAGGAACCGGAACAGCCGGACCGGCTCGCGGCGGAACATACGGGCACACTACGACCTGGGCAACGAGCTCTACGAGGCCTTCCTCGACCCCTCGATGACCTACTCGTGCGCGATCTTCGAAACGGGGGACGAGACCCTCGAGGAAGCGCAGGAGAAGAAGCTCCGGAGGATCGCGGAGAAAGCCCGGATCGGCCCCGGCGACCACGTCCTCGAGATCGGCTGCGGGTGGGGCTCGTTCGCCCTCCTCGCCGCGCGGGAGTACGGCGCCCGCGTCACGGGGATCACGCTTTCGACCGAGCAGGCGGCCCGGGCGCGGGAGCGCGTCGAGCATGAGGGGCTCTCGGACCGCGTCGAGATCCGCCTCGTCGACTACCGCGACCTGCCGGCCGAGGGAAGGACGTACGATCGGGTCGTGTCGATCGAGATGCTCGAGGCGGTGGGGGAGGAGTTCCTCCCGGGCTACTTCGAGGTCGTCGACCGTCTCCTCGCGCCGGAGGGGCTCGCGGTGATCCAGTCGATCACCGTCCCCGACGATCGCTATGCCCGCTACCGCCGCCGCCCCGACTTCATCCAGAAGCACGTCTTCCCGGGAAGCCACTGCCCCTCGGTCGGGGCGATCGTCTCCGCGGTCGCGGCCCGCTCGCGCTTCCTCGTCCACCACCTCGAGGACATCGGCGCCCACTACGCCGAGACCCTCCGGCGCTGGCGCGAGGCGTTCCTCTCGAACCTCCCGCGGGTGAGGCGCATGGGCTACGACGAGCGCTTCACGCGCCTCTGGGACTTCTACCTCGCCTACTGCGAGGGAGGCTTCGCCGAGCGCCGCATCGGGGACGTCCAGGTCGTCCTGACCCGGTCCGGCAATCGATCGCTCGGCCCCGTTCCGGGCTACCGGGGAGAGGCGTGATCGATCTCCTGCGCCAGCGGCTCGTCCGCCCGATCCTCGAGCAGCTGACGCAGGGGCTCTCCCCGGACGCGATCGCCCTGACGATCGCCATCGGCCTGGCGATCGCCGTGATCCCGGTCGTCGGGACGACGACGATCCTCTGCACGACCGCGGCGATCGTCCTCCGGCTCAACCAGCCGCTCATCCAGGCGATCAACTACCTCTCGTTCCCGCTCCAGCTCGCGTTCATCCTCCCGTACCTCGAGCTCGGCCGGCTCCTTTTCGGCGGGCCGGCCATCCGGATGTCGGCCGAGGAGCTCGCGGCCTTCGTGACGTCGCGGCCCGGGGAGGCGATCGAGGCGCTCTGGCGGGTGACGCTCCAGGCGGTCGGCGCCTGGGCCCTGACCGCCCCCCTGATCGGCGTCGCGGTCTACTTCGGGGTGCGCCCCGTCCTGCGTGCCGCCGCGCGGCGGCTCAGGCCGGCGAAGGAGGCGCCCGGGCCGGCGGCGCCCGCCGCGGAGCTCGCGACGATGCCCGTCGCGGCGGTCGAGGAGAGCGATGCCCGCTGAGAGGCCCTGGGCCGAGGCCGCCCTCGAGCGGGGGATCGTCCCGGACGTTCTCGTTCGCCGCAGGATCCGGGAGCTCCTCCGGCAGAGGCTCGCCGAGGAGCGCGCCGCCGACGCCGAGGCGGCGCTCGAGCGCGAGGAGCGGCTCGTCGCCGAGATGCGCGAGAGCCCGATCGCCCTCGCGACGGCCGAGGCGAACGAGCAGCACTACGAGGTCCCGCCCGCGTTCTTCGAGCTCGTCCTCGGCGCGCACCGCAAGTACTCCTCCGGCCTCTGGTCGGAAGGGGTGACGACGCTCGACGCGGCCGAGGCGGCCATGCTCGCGCTCACCTGCGCGCGCGCCCGCCTCGAGGACGGGCAGAACGTCCTCGAGCTCGGATTCGGATGGGGCTCCCTGACGCTCTGGATGGCGGAGCGCTACCCCGCCTCCCGGATCGTCGCGGTCTCGAGCTCGAGGAGCCAGCGCGAGTACGTCGAGGCCCGGGCGGCGGAGCGGAACCTTTCGAACGTGAAGGTCGTCACGTGCGACATGAACGTCTTCGACCCGGCGACGGGCCCGGCCTTCGACCGCGTCGTCTCGGTGGAGATGTTCGAGCACATGCGGAACTGGCCCGAGCTCCTCGGCCGAATCGCCTCGTGGCTGAAGCCCGACGGCCGGCTCTTCGTCCACGTCTTCTCCCACCGCGACGTCTCGTACCCGTTCGTCGCGAGGGACGAGAGCGACTGGATGGCCCGGAGCTTCTTCACCGGCGGCCTCATGCCGTCGGACCACCTCCTCCTCCGCTTCCCCGAGCACCTCCTCGTCGAGGAGCGCTGGCGCGTGAACGGGACGCACTACGCGCGGACCGCGGAGGCGTGGCTCGCGAACCTGGACCGGAACCGGAGCGCCGCCCGCGTCCTCCTCGCGGAGGCCCTGGGTCCCGGAGTCGCGCGCCGGAAGCTCGCGGAATGGCGCGTCTTCCTGATGGCCTGCGCGGAGCTCTGGGCGTTCGGGGGCGGGAGCGAGTGGATGGTCTCCCACTACCGGCTGCGCAGGCGCTACGCCTGAGGGGCGCTTCGCGCCGGCCCGGATACACTCCGGAGCGACCGACCCGGAGGTGACCCGTGCTGTTCGACAAGAGCAAGCTCCGCCTTCCCGACAGCGAGGACGCGCTCGAGGGGCGCCCGACGCCGCTCGCCGTCACGAACCGCCATTTCGTCAACGGCCGGGAGATCCTCCCGCCGTTCCCGGCCGGCCTGGAGCGGGCCGTCTTCGGGATGGGCTGCTTCTGGGGCGCCGAGAAGACGTTCTGGACGCTTCCCGGCGTCCACACGACGGCCGTGGGCTACTCGGGCGGGCTGACGCCGAACCCGACGTACAAGGAGGTCTGCACGGGGAGGACGGGACACGCGGAGGTCGTCCTCGTCGTCTTCGACCCGGCCGCGGTGACGTTCGAGGCCCTCCTGAAGCTCTTCTTCGAGAAGCACGACCCGACCCAGGGAATGCGGCAGGGGAACGACGTCGGGACACAGTACCGCTCGATGGTCCAGACGCACTCGGAGGCGCAGGACCGCGCGGCGGCCGCGGTCCGGGATGCCTATCAGGCGGTCCTGTCGGCGCGGGGCTTCGACCCGATCACGACCGAGATCCGACCGGCGGGCCCCTTCTACTACGCGGAGGAGGCGCACCAGCAGTACCTCGCGAAGAACCCGGGCGGCTACTGCGGCCTCGGCGGGATCGGGATCGCCTGCCCGGTCGGGCTCGGCGTCGGGGAGTAGGTGGCCAGGGGGCCGCGGCCTCAGCCGAGGCTCTGGTGGGTGTCCCCGAGCAGTCCGCGCGCCAGCGCCGGCAGCAGGACGAGGGCTCCGACCATGTTCATCAGGAAGAGGAAACAGAGCAGGAGCCCCATGTCGGACTGGAACTTGAGGGGGGAGAAGATCCAGGTCGCGACGCCGAGCCCGAGGGTGATCCCCGTGAAGAGGACGCCGTTCCCGGTGATCGCGAGCGTCTTCCGGTAGGCCTCGGTCAGCGGCACGCCGTCCCGATAGAGCGAGCGGAACCGGGCGAAGATGTAGATGCCGTAGTCGACGCCGACGCCCACGCCGAGCGCGACGACGGGGAGCGTCGACACCTTCAAGCCGATCTTCAGCCACGCCATGAGCGCGTAGGCGAGGAGCGAGACGAGGGCGAGCGGGACGAGAATGCAGATCGTCCCGCGGAGCGACCGGAAGGAGAGGAGGCAGAGGACGGCGACGGAGCCGAAGACCCAGGCGAGGATCGGGAACTGGGCCGCGGAGACCGCTTCGTTCGTCGCGGCCATCACCCCGACGTTTCCGGTCGCGAGGCGGAACTTCACGTCGGGGTGGCCGTGCTCGGCCTCGAATCGCTTCACCTCGGCGACGATCCGCTGGATCGTGTCGGCCTTGTGGTCGGCCGTGAACATCATGACCGGC
>CAZWRQ010000190.1:0-9720 GCA_964636395.1 uncultured Holophagales bacterium | reverse complement strand
CCGGGGGTGGGTCCCACGGCCGCCGCTCGCCGGGGGGCCTGAGCTTCGCGCGGCCCCCGGACCCCCACCTCCAATCTGCGCTCCGTCGGCGTTCAGAAGCCTCCGGCGCGCGGCCGACCCGCTTCCGAATCCGCTGCGGCCGGGCGGGGCGCCCGCGCGAACTCCTCGCTGCGTTCGTCAGACACGCGCGCGGGCTTCACCCCCGCCCGCTCCTCGCGGATTCGAGCGGGTCCCCGGCCGTGCTCGGGGGCGGCTCGCGGGACCCACCCCCGGGGCTCGGCCCACCGGAGCGGGAGGCCGCACACAAGCGAGTTGCCCTCGCAAGACGAGACAGCGAGCTTCAGACGTGTCGGCCTCCGTCTTCGTGGCCGAGTCGGGCGGTTACGATCGGCGCGACGAGCCCGACACGCGTCGGAGGAGGAGAAACGAACCGATGTTTTCCCTGTTGGTCCTCCTGGCCGTGCTCGCGCCCGGGGCGGCGGATCAGACCCTCCCGAGGTTCACGCACCCGCCGCAGCACGTCGAGCGGGATCCGCTCTGGGTCTCCGTCGACGAGGCCTTCAGCCCGGATGGGGAGCTTCGCGAGGGCGTCTTCTCCCGCAGCGCACGACACACGATGCCGCACCAGGTCGTCGTCTCCGCCGGGCCCGGTGAGCCGCGGAAGCCGGGCTCCGACTGCCTGGGTGGAATCGCCAGCACGGGTCTCCACTTCTCAGGGCCGGACCGCACACTTCTCGACCTGACGCGCGGCGCGTCGCGAATCGCCGCGGGTGCGATCGTCGCGGCCACTCCCGGATTCCTCGAGGGGCTCGCGGGGACGCTGCTCGAGCTGAAAGTCGACGAGAACCTGAAGGGGCGCTTCTCGGCCGCTTCGATCTTCGTCTTCTACCCCTACGTCTACCACCGCAGCGGACGCGTGACGGTCTGCAGGTCGGATCTCCGATACAACCTCCGGCCCGGAGCCGGGGATCGGGCGCTCTTCTTCAGCTTCTACCCCTCGCGGGACGTCGAGGACACGCTCTTCGAGCATCGTCCGAACCACCTGATGCTCGAGGGTGTAGACGGCTCGCTCGAGACGGAGCCGGCCTTCCGGGATCCCACGGCTCCCAACGCCTTCGGAGACGTCGTGGAGCACGTGAGAGGTCTGATTCGCATTCCGCAGGAGCCGGACCCGGTCCTCTCGATTCGCAAAGATTCCGACGGCGACCCGATTCGTCCGCCGTGCCGCCCGAAGGCCGCGCGCAGACGCTGACACACGTAGGGGTCAGGTCTACCGTCTACACTCTACGTACCGACTGCGAGCGGGCAGGAACACGGTGTCGTCGTGCCGAAGGGCGATTCCGCGATCGCACCGCGCCGATGTATTCGAGTGTTGCCGCGTCGGGGGGCCCTCGTGCCGCCCGCAGGGCGGCCGCAAGCGTTGACATCGCCGGGCGCGGGGGAGGGGTGCACCTCGCGAAGCGAACGTTCGAGCACGTGCGGGGTACCCGCACGGCTCCGCGAGCAGGTCGCCGGGTCAGGCCCGCGCGCTGTTTGAGCGAAGCGAGTTCGCGCGGGCCCCGGCGGCCCGCGCAGCGGAGTCGATGCGGGTCGCGCGCGCGCAGAGTGAGCGAGCGGGGTGCATCCCTCCCTCGCGCCCCTGGATCGTGGACGAGCGCTTCGCCCCCGACGGAAACGGCCCGGCGTTCCTGCCGGGCCGTCGTCGAATTGGTGCAGGGCCCCGCGGGATTCCTGCCGGGGCTCTCGTCCCTCCCCGGGTCACGCGATCGCGGCCTGCCTCGCGTCCTTCGCGCGCTTGATCATGGAGACGAGGCCTCCGGCCATCATCACGTAGAAGCCGGCCCAGACGAGGGCGATGAGGGGCTTCGTCGTGACGTCGATGGAGAACGACTCGGGGACGGCCGGCTTCAGGTCGCCGGCCGGGTCGAGGCCGAGGAGCTCGAGCTCGACGGCAGCGTCGTTCGGGGAGACGCGGCGGATGCGGACCTGACCGGCGTCGGTGCCGGGGAGAGGCGAGAGGGGATTCTCGAAGCGCTGGCCCTCGCTGCCGCCCAGCGTGACGACGAACTTCGGGGTGACCTCCGAGGTCGCGCCCGCGGAGGTGACGGCGAGCTTCGTCCCGATCGTGAAGGCGCCGCCCTCGGTGTGGGCTCCCTCCGTCGAGAACTCGAGGAAGCGGAGGTTCACGCCGTGGACCGTCTTCTCCTCGCCCTTCCGAAGGACCGCGAGCGCTCCTTCCGCGCGGGGCGGGGCGCCGGGCTCGTAGGCCTGGGGCGAGACGTAGAGGTCGAAGAAGAACGACTTCCTCACGTCGGGGTTCGCCATGAGCTGTCCCGACTTCTCGTTCGTGTAGAGCTTCGGGTAGGCCTTCCAGGTCGCCTTGCCGTCGCTGACGGTCACCTCCATCGCCTGCTTGGCGCGGCGGTCGGCGAGCTTCGTCATGTCGAGCTGGGACTGCGTCTTCACGACGCCGTCGTCGTTGACGAAGTAGAGGCCGGTGAACGTGAAGCTGATCGGGCGGCCGTGCTGCTCGATCACGAGCGGACGGTTCCGGTGGAGCGTGACCTGGGTCTTCACCTCGTAGGCGCCGGAGATCAGGATGCCGACGAGCATGATCGCCGTACCGACGTGGGCGAGGTAGCCCCCGGCGCTCGCGATCGCCTTGCGTCTCACGAAGAGGACGAGGATCTCGGCGGAGGAGGCGAGGCCGAAGACCGCCGCGCCGAGGAAGAGGAGGTCGACCGGCTTCCTCACGCCGAGGAAGAGGAAGAGGACGACGCCGAGGAGGCCGACGAGGGCCGAGAGGGCGACCTTCTTCCCGACGGTCGCCCACGACTCGCCGCGCCAGGAGACGAACGGCACGAGCGCGATGAGGAGCGCCATGACGATGGCGAGCGGAGTGTGGGTGACGTCATAGAAGCTCGTCGCGACCTGCGAGGCCTTGCCGCCGATCCGCGTCAGGATCGGGGCCGACGTGCCGAGGAGGATGACGAGGCCCGAGGCGCAGAAGAGCGTGACCGCGAGGATGAAGAGGACGGAGCGCGAGAGGAACGGCTCCTCCTTCTCCAGGCCGGTGGCGGGGTCGATCTCGTTGACGACCGGGATCTCCCTCCAGCGGTAGGCGAGGAGCGCGAGGCCGCCGAAGAGGAAGACGAGGATGATGGCGACGAGCCAGCCGGTGATCCCGAGGTCGACGAAGGAGTGGACGGAGAAGTCGGCGAGGACCCCGGAGCGAGTGAGGAACGTGCCGTAGAGGATGCAGCAGAACGCGAGGATCGCGAGGATGACGTTGATCTTCCGGTGCTTCTCGCGCGCCTTCTGCAGGTACATCCCGTGGACGAGGGCCGTCGTGGCGAGCCACGGGACGAGCGAGGTGTTCTCGACCGGGTCCCAGGCCCAGTAGCCGCCCCATCCGAGCGTCTTGTAGGCCCAGTAGCCTCCCATGAGGATGGCCGTGCCCAGCGTCACGAACGTGAAGAGCGCCCACGGCATCGCGCGGACGACCCAGCCGTCCCAGCGCTTCGTCCAGAGCGCCCCGATGGCGAACGCGAACGGCACCGAGAGCGACGCGAAGCCGGCGAACATGACCGGCGGGTGGATGACCATCCACGGGTCCTGGAGGAGCGGGTTCAGCCCCTGCCCGTCCGCCGGGACCTCCGCGAGGAAGCGGAACGGGGACTGCTTGACGAGGATCGCGACGATGCCGAGGAAGGAGAGGACGTAGACCGCCATGACCGGGGGCTCCTGCTCCCGGGCGGTGCGGACGACGAAGAACCCGATGATCGCGCCGAAGAAGAGCCAGGTGAGGAACGAACCCTCCTGGCCGGCCCAGAACGTCGACACGAGGTAGCGGAGGGGGAGCTCGCGCGAGGAATACGACGTGACGTAGGAGAGACGGAAATCGTGCGCGAGGAGCCGCGACATGAGAATCGCCGAGGCGACGAGGATCGACGCCGCGTGGGCGTAGTAGAGGCGCCGTCCGAGGAGGAGGGTCGACTCGTACGCGGGGCCTCCTACCCTCTGGAGGGCGAGGGCGCGCGCGTAGACGACGATCGTCGCGATCCCGGAGGCGAGGGCGAACCAGAGCGCGAGCGTCCCCGGGGCGTAGCCGAGGGCCGGCATCAGGACTTCACCGAGACCCTGGAGCCGTAGTGCTTCTCCGTCTCCTCGCCCTGGTACTTCGAGGGGCATTTCACGAGGAGCTTCTCGGCGTGGAACGCTTCACCCTGGTACTTGCCGATCGCGACGATGGAGACGGCCTCCTCGAAGTTCGCCGGCTTGACGTCGCGGTAGGTCACCGGGAGGACCTTCTTCGTCTCGAGGTCGACGAGGTTGAAGCGGAGCGTCTGCGTCGTCGTGTCGTACTTCGAGGAGCCCTTCTCGAGCCCGCCCATCACCTGGCAGACGCGGGGCGAGGAGAGCGCCTCGTCGAACGTGACGTAGGGCGTCATGGAGGAGGAGAAGGTCGTCAGGCCGAGGAGGAGAAAGGCGACGATGAGGGCGGCGCCGGCCCAGTAGGCTTTCTTCACGACGGGTCCTCCGGGGTCTGCCGCGCGATCGCCGCGCGGACCTTGCGGTCGAGGTGGACGAGGTAGGCGAGCAGCCCCGCCCAGATGATGATGTTCACGGCGGCGACGTAGAACAGCGCACCGTGCGAGACGGCGACGGTCGGGGCGTCGGGAGTCATGCTTCGTTGCCTCCGGCCCCTTCCGAGAGGCGCCGGACGAGCCGGGTCGCCTTCACGTCGAGGGCGTACATCCATGCGAAGAGCGCGGTGAACGCGATCATGGAAGAGAAGAAGACGAGCTTGATGTCGGGCGACATCTCGATCCGGCCCCGCGCGTTGATGACGGTGTCGGGGTGGAGCGAGGCGTACATCCGGGGGACGGCGAACATCAGGAACGGCACGGAGACGAAGGCGATCAGGGCGTAGGCCGCCGAGAGCGTCGCCCGCCGTTCGGGCTCCTCGATCGCCTGGCGGAGGCCGAGGTAGGCCCCGTAGACGAGGAGGAGGAGGACGATCGAGGTCTGCCTCGGGTCCCAGTTCCAGTACGAGTTCCACATCACCTTGGCGAACAGGGAGCCGGTGACGGTGGCCAGGACGCAGAAGAGGATGCCGAGGCGTGCGGCGGCCGCAGCCGCGTCGTCCCGCTCCATCTTCCGGGTCTTCAGGTAGAGGCCGGAGTGGATCGCGGCCAGGAGGAAGGCCAGGGCGGAGATCCAGGCCGTCGGGACGTGGAAGAAGACGATGCGGGAAGACTCGCCCACGAAGCTCTCCGCGGGGTGGGCATAGAGGAAGGCGGCCCAGAGGACGACCGCCATCCCGAGCCCGAGGCCGATCTTCCCGGCGGTGCCGAGAACCTGCATCGGCCGGGATGATAAGGGAGCGGAGGGTAATACCGGACCTTTTCGGGATCGGATTCCGAATGCCTCCCGAACGAACGCTGGATTCGCCCTCTTCGAGCTCTGGCTACTCCCGCCAGACGGCGTCGAAGAGGAGGAAGGAGGCGGTCACCATCAGGCCGTCGTAGGCGAAGAGGAGGCGGACGGCGTCGAGCCCGGCGGCGAGCTCCGGCTCCGTGGCGGCGATCTGGGTCCCGGTGACGGCGGCGACGAGGGGCGGGAGGAGGAGCGGGGTCGCGAGGACCGCGAAGAGCGCCCCCTTCGCCGCGGTCTTGGAGACGATCGCCGCGATGAAAGTGGAGGCCGCCGCGATGCCCACGCCGCCGAGAGCGAGGACCGCGAGGAACAGGCCGGGGGCTGCGATCCCGAACGACATGAGCGCGAGGAAGAGCGGGACGACGACCGCCATGACGACGCCGAGGAGGGCGAGGTTCCCGAGGAGCTTGCCGAGGAAGACCGCAGCCGGCGGGGCCGAGAGGCGGAGCGCGGCGGCCGTCCCGGTCTCCTCCTCGTTCACGAAGGCGCGCGAGAGGCCCGTCATCGCCGAGAAGAAGAGGACGATCCAGAGGAGGACCGAGTTGACGATGGGACGGTCCTCGAGCGTGAGGCGCGTCGGGCCGACGGCGTAGCCGACGAGGACGAGGACCGAGAACGCGAAGAGGAGGAGCGCGTTGATCGCGACGCGCGTCCGCCACTCGGTTCGGAGGTCCTTCACGAAGACCGCCGCCGCGGCGCGGAGGATCACAGCGTCACCCGCTCGTCGGAGAGGGCGAGCTCGGCCGGGTCGTTCGTGGCGAGGACGACGCTGCCGCGCTCCCTCTGCCCGGCGACGATCGCCGCGACGGCGCGGTGCCCCGCCTCGTCGAGGTTCGACCCGGGCTCGTCGAGGAGGAGGACCGCGGGGTCGGAGAGGACCGCGTAAGCGAGCTTGAGGCGCTGCCGCTGGCCCGTGGAGAGGAAGCGCGTCCGGATCGCCCGGAGGCGCCTCGGGTCGAGGCCGACGGAAGCGAGGCGCCCGTCGACCTCGTCGCGCGTCCGCGGGCGCTCCGCCACCCGGGCGAAGAACTCGAGGTTCTCGGCCGGGGTCAGCTCGCCGTAGAGGGAGAGGTCCGGCGCGCACCAGCCGATCGCGCCGGCGGCCTCGCGTACGGAGAGCCGCGCGCCGGCCGGGCCCTCGAGCCGCACGCTCCCCGAGGATGGGCGGAGGAGGCCGGCGAGGACCTTCACGAGCGTCGTCTTGCCGGAGCCGTTCGCGCCGGCGACGCCGAGGACCCTCCCCGGCTCCGTGGCGAAGGTGAGCGGGCCGAAGACGCGGCGCGGCCCGAAGGAGCGGCAGAGCTTCTCGGCGACGAGGCGCACGGCCGGGGAGGATACAGGGAGGGCAGAGCGGGCGTGCTCCGCCTCTTCCCTCACCGTCCGATGGCCCTCGGGGCTATGGCGAACACCTGAAGAGCCGGCGGTGGTCTCGCGACGTCTTGTCCGTGCGGTACATGTCCGCCCTGTCTCCGTTCATCACGAGCTCCGCCGCGCCCTGGCCCTGCCAGACCAGCGCCCGCCCTTCGTATCGACGTCCGCCGGCCTTCTTCACGCGCAGGATCTCCTGGCCTCCCCTCGGCGGCGGCGTGATGAGGAGGGACTCGGCCTTCTTCGGGCTACACGAGCCCGCGACCAGCCGACCCACGAACCACCCTCCCTCCTCCTTGAACTCGATGCGGCAGAGTCCCTCGGGGTGATCGAGGTCCTTCTGGTCCAGGAACATCGAGTAGCACCACTGGCCCAGGATCTCGTGACGGGGCGGGGGAGCCGGGACTCCGGCAAGGAGGGAGATTGCCGTCTCGAAGGAAGAGTTGGCGCCCGCCACGGCCTGGTCGGGTCGCTGCGCGATGGATGCCGCGGAGAGCGACGTACCCACACGGGAGAGGTCGATGCAGGAACCGGACGCCAGCCGGACGGTGCGGAGCCCGCTCAGCTCCCGGGCCGCGGCGACGAGCTGCTGGCGGCCCTCCTGCCCGATGCGAACTGCGCGGTCGTGGTCGCCGACCCGTTCCTCGACCTCGGCGACCTGGAGCAGCTGCTGTCCGGAACAGAGGTGATAGCCCAGCCGGGCGTAATGGCTGTCGCAGCTCTCGCGGTGCTGGCGTTCGCCCGCGACCTGGATTGCGAGGGCGTCGGCCATCTCCCCCCAGCCGAGCCCGAGGTCGAACGCGAGCTGCTCGCGGTAGCGGCCCGACGCCTCGCGGAGCATCCGGTCGGCCATCTCGCGGAAGCGATTGCGCCGGGCCGACCAGTTCGGCCACGCTTTCACGGGCGCGAAGGTCGTGCGGTTCGCCATCATCATGTGCTCGCCTGCCGCCCTCATGTGCCCGGCGATCGAGCCGTCCGCGGGGCCGACCGACGTCTTCGCGAGGCCCCAAGCCCAGCCGACCCGGCACAGGGCTGCGAACTCGTGGTACGGGCCGGCCCCCGAGCCGTCGAGGGCGGTCGTGTTCGGCCTGGACGGGCCCGTCCCGCCCGTGCCGCGAGTGATCTGGATGTCCGTGGGCTGACCGTGATTCACCCGCTTCGTGGTCACGCGCACGACTCCCGTGTCTCCCTTCACGATCACCTCGTAGACGACGTCGTCCACGCTGGTGACGTGCATCGGCATTCCGGCCGAGCCCGAGCGACCGGTGACCTTGCCCCGTCCCGTCCATCGTCCGGGGCCTGCCGGGGAAAGGGAAACGGGCGGGTCGTTTCGCCCAAGACCGGAGAAGACGCAGACTCCGCCTCTGCAGTCGAACGAGATCTGCTGTCCACTCTTCAACCGCCACGGGCCCTGGAGCTCGCGGCCTGTGCCGGAACTTCCAGCCGGCGTCGCGGGCGCGGGGGACGAGGGAGCGGGAGACTTCTCGTCGAGCAGGCTGAGCCCCCCGTTTCGGGCCGTCTCGGCATCGCCGCCCCACGCGCCGCCTTCGTCCATGCCCCAGGGGTCGGAGCCCGTCGGCGTGGGTGCGGTCCCGTCCCCGGGTCGGGGGCCCGCAGGAACGTTCTGCCCGAGCCCCGCCTGCCGCGCCCGGAGACTCTCCGCCCCGAGCACGCAGCACAACCCGAGAATCGCGACGAGCGGAGAGCGTGAAGGAATCCATGCAGCGTGCCTCATCGTGTCCTCCTACCAGCCCGCAACGCGATTGCTGCGCATGAAGTCGGCGCACTGGTCCCACGTCGTGGGCCCCTTGACGAGCACGAAGTAGCCCCCGTTGGCGAGCTTCAACGCCCCGGGTCCGTCGCCGGAGTCGCACTCCACCGCGTAGCGAGGAGGCTCGCCCCAGGTGGCAGCCACGAAACAGCCGCCCCTCGCTTCGGCATCAGAAGGCCCCTCGGGCCGACGCGGATTCTCCTCGTGGATCTGCCGCCGGATCTCGAGTGTCGACCGTGCCAGAGCCGCCCAGCTGCAAGCCGGCACCTCGGCGAGGATCCGCTCGGCGACGGCGAAATCCTTCCGGGCCATCGCCGAGCGGATCGCCCCGTCGGCCGCCGCGCAGCTCACGCACTCTGTTCCCGTCGCGTTGACCACCTTGCCCGGATCGCACACGCACCCCGGCTCGCCGGTCACAGGGTCCAGGGCGGTGGCGCTTCCCGGAAGATGCGAGCAGTCCATGCGGCGAGAAGTGGCGGCGGATTCCGCCGAGGACGCGGGAATCCGGAGGGGGACGAGCTTTTCGACGACCGTGCCACGGCTCTCCAGCCTCGCTCGCAGCTGGTAGTCGCCGGGTCCGGCAGCGGTGAACTGCTTCCGGGCCTCGCTGACCTCGGTGCGGGGCGCGTCGAAATGCAGCGGCCGGGACTTCGCGAGCACGCGCCCGGCCTGCTCGACGGAGACCGTGAAGACCATGGGAAAGACGCTGGACGATCGCGCGTCCTCGACGGCGAATGACACGATCAGGGTCAGGGGCTGGCCGGTCATCGGCGGGTACGGGACGATCGCCGTGTGCAGCACCCTGATCTCCGGCCTCTCCCCCGCCGAATCCGGGGTCTGGCCTGTGGCCGCGAACGAGAAGATCGCCAGGAACAGCGGCAGGAGACAGTCCGACAAGGCCAGCTGGAATCGCGTCATGGAGGCCTCCAGTAGGACAGGTAGACCGGCCGGCGGTGGCGTCGGCCGCGGCGCGGGCCTCTCCCGGGCTCAGACCCGCCAGGAGCCGTCGTCCGATACGTGCCTGTCCACGGCGCGGGTCGAGACAGCGAGGCCGCGTGCATCGACCGAGGCTACCGTCTCTTGGACAGGCCGACAACCGCGCCGGCGAGAGAGAATCCTGCGTGTGCGCGCCGTCCTCGTCG
>CAZWRQ010000189.1:0-9991 GCA_964636395.1 uncultured Holophagales bacterium | reverse complement strand
GCGCGCGGCATCCGCGTCTCCGCGCGCGATCCGAGGCACGGCCTGCGCGTCACGGTCGGGACGGAAGAGGAGATGGCCCGCTTCCGCGCGGCGTTCCGGGAGGCGCGGGCCGAGGCGCGCCCGGCTTGAGGCTCCGCGGCTTCAGCCGCGCATCGCGGCGACGAGCCGCGCGACGACCTCTCCGAGCGACCCCGACGTCGCGACGACGCGGAGGTCGCATCCGGCCGGCACGAGGGACGCCGTGTCGGTGATCTCCCGCATGCCGCGGCCGTCGGTCTCGAAGGAGCCCGACGGAGACGCGGCCTCCTCTGCGACGACGACCCGGTCGACGGAATGAGGGCGGCGGGCCGTGCCGGCCGCTTCGCGGCGGGCGAGGAGCAGGCCCGCTCGGAAGGCCTGCACGTCGAGGGCGCGGTGGAGGCGCGCCCGGAAGCTCCCCGCCCGCTCCCCTGCCGAGCGCGCCGGCCCGGAGGGGCGGGGAAGCAGGCGCCTCATCCCGGCCTCGAGGCGCGCCGTCCGGCCGAGGACCCCGAGTGTCCCCGTCTCGACGAGGGTCCACCGGCCTCCGGCCTCTCCGACGACGAGGAGGCCGTCCTCGAGGAAGGTCCCCTCGCCCCGCCGGAGGAGCTCGCGGCAGGCGCTCGACTTCCCGATCCCCCGCGCCCCCACGACGAGGACGGTCTCCCCCCGCACGCTCATCGCGGAGCCGTGGAGGACGAGGAGGCGGCCGAACCCGAACGCCTCGAGGAGCGCCCGGGCATCCGCCGCTTCCCCCTCGAGGAGGGCGCCGCGCGACCAGGCACCGAGGTGGAAGGTCACGCTTCCCGGCGGAAAGGCACGCGCCTTCGCCCGGGCCCGGGCCGCGGCCCACGCCGCGCGGAGACGCTTCATCGCGCCGCTTCGAAGACGACCTTCCCCCCGACGACCGTAGCGAGGACGCGCGTCGCGGGGATCTCGGCGTCCGGCACCGTCGAGAGGTCCTTCGAGAGGACGACGACGTCGGCGAGCATCCCCGGCGCGAGCGTCCCCTTGATCCCCTCCTCGAAGGCGGCGTACGCGTTCGCGACGGTGTACGAACGGAGCGCCTCCGTCCGCGTCATCCGCTGCTCCGGGAAGAAGGCCGGCCCCGCCCGCGGCTGTCGCGTCACGGAGGCGTGGATCGAGGCGATCGGGTCGACGTCCTCGACCGGGGCGTCGGTTCCGTTGCCGATCCGCGCGCCGGCGTCGAGGACCCGCCGCCAGGCGTACGCCCCCTCGCGGGCCCTCTTCTCGCCGAGGCGCGCGGCGACGAACGGGGCGTCGGACGGGCAGTGGATCCCCTGCATCATCGCCAGGACCGGGAGCTTCGCGAAGCGCGGCACGTCGGCCGGGTCGAGGTGCTGGGCGTGCTCGATCCGGAAGCGGAGGTCTTCCTTCGGGTGCCGCGCGAGGACGCGCGCGTAGACGTCCAGGACCTCGCGGTTCGCCCGGTCTCCGATCGCGTGGACGCCCAGCTGGTAGCCGTTCGCGACGGCGATCTCGGCGGTCCGCTCGAGCTCCTTCATCGAGTAGGTGTTGAGCCCGGTGCTCCCCGGCGCGTCGGCGTACGGCGCGAGGAGCCAGGCCCCGCGCGACCCGAGGGCCCCGTCGGCGAGCCGCTTGACCGCCCGGACGGTGAGGTGGTTCCGCCCCGCGCCGACGACGCGGACGCGCGCGGCCTCCTTCTCGAGGACCTCGTTCGGGGCCGAGAGCATCGCGTAGACGCGGATCCCGAGCGTCCCCGCCTCGGCGCGCTCGCGGTAGCGGGCGACGACGTCGAGGGAGACGCCCGCATCGTGGAGCGTCGTCACCCCCTTCGAGAGGCACTCCTCCACGGCGAGGTCGATCCGGCGGTCGAGGTCGGCGGTCACCTCGGCCGGCGTCCGCTTCGCGAGGTCGGCCTTGAGGGCGGCATCGACGAGGTCCTCGGCGTTCTCGCGGAGGAGGCCTGTCGGCTCGCCGGCGGCGTCCTTCAGGATCTCGCCGCCGGCTGGCGCCTTCGTCTCCCGGCCCACGCCGCCCCTCCGGAGCGCGGCGGCGTTCGCGAAGACGGCGTGCCCGCTCGCGTGAGAGAGGAGGACGGGGTTGGCAGGCGTCGCCGCGCTGAGGGAGGCGTGGAGCGGGAACCCCTCGACGTTCGGCTCCGGCGGCGAGGCCCACTCCTTCTGGTGCCAGCCGCGACCGAGGATCCACTCGCCGGGCCGGGCTTTCTTCGCGGTCGCCGCGACGCGGGAGACGATCTCGTCCCAGCTCTTCGCCCCGCGCAGGTCGAGCGCGATCCGGGCGTCGCCGATGCCGACGAGGTGGGCGTGCCCGTCGATGAAGCCCGGCATCGCCGTCTTCCCGGCGAGGTCGACGACGCGCGCCCCGTCCCCCGCGACCTTCCTCACCTCCGCGTCCGACCCGACGGCGAGGACCCGGTCGCCCGCGATCGCGAGCGCCGACGCCTCGGGCCGCGCCGGGTCCATCGTCAGGACCTTCCCGTTCAGGAGGACGAGGTCCGCCCGTTTCTGGCTCGTGGCCGCCACGAGCACCCCCCCGAGGAGGATCGTCACGACTCCCGCGAGTCTCCTCACGCCGTCACCTCCGTCGCGCCCGCCCGCGACCGGCGCATTCTCCTCCGCGCCGCCCGTCGCCGGAATCGACCGCTCGTCGCCCGGCGGAGCCGTTCGCCGGCCCGGCCGTGACGCCCCGTCGTCCCCGGAGCAGATTTCCCGCATGATCGCGACGAACGGACCGACGCCCGGGCCGGGACGCGCCGGGACGCCGCCGACGCCGCTGGAGGCATTCATGAAGCGCACCCTCGCCCTCATCGCCGCCATCGTCCTCCTCGCGCTCCTCCTCGTCCCGCTCATCGCGACGTCGGCGCCGCCCGAGGAGGCCGACGCGGCCGTCCGGGCGCCCGTGGAGGCCTACCTCCGGGGACACGCGACCGGCGACGGCGAGGAGTGGCGGAAGGCCTTCCACCCCGCCGCGATGGTCACGGGCCTGCGCGACGGGAAGCTCGTCTCGATGTCGGCACCCGACTTCGTCGCCCGGGCCGCCGGCAAGCCCGCGGCCGACGAGGCGCAGCGGAGGCGCCGGATCGTCTCGATCGACGTGGCGGGCGACGCCGCCCTCGCGAAGGTCGAGCTCGACTACCCGAAGGTCTTCTTCGTCGACTACCTCTCCCTCCTGAAGATCGACGGGGAGTGGAAGATCGCCCAGAAGACCTACACCGGGACCTCGAAGAAGGCCCCCTGAAGGCGCTTCACCCGCTGCCTTTCGCGCCATGAAGCTTCCCGGCCGTCCCTTCTGGATCGCCCAGCTCGCCGGCTGGGGAAGCTACTTCCTCATCCTCTGGCTCTCCGGCCTCGCCTACGCCCCCGAGCCCTCCTTCGCGGCCCTCCTCGAGTCCCTCCCCGGGAAGGCGGTCTCGACGGCGGGAGGCTTCCTGACGAGCCTCGGCCTCTTCGCCGTCTACCAGCGGCTCCTCCCGGAGAGGCCGAAGACCGGCCGGATCGTCCTCGTCGCCGTGACCTCCTCCCTCCTCTTCGGCCTCGTCTGGTCGGCCTTCTCCTCGCGCCTCCTCTGGCCCGAGAAGCCCCTCTGGCCGTACGCGTTCAAGAGCGCGACGAACTACGGCATCACGCTCCTGGCCTGGAGCGCCCTCTCCCTCGCCTTCACCTACCGCGCGCGGCTCGACGCCGAGACGGAGCGGGCCCTGCGCGCCGACGCCCTCGCAAGCCAGGCGCGGCTGGAGATGCTCCGCTACCAGGTGAACCCCCACTTCCTCTTCAACGCGCTGAACTCCATCCGCGCGCTCATCGAGGAGGACCGGGCCAAGGCGCGGCAGATGGTGACCGAGCTCTCCGAGTTCTTCCGCTACTCGCTCCTGCACGCCCGCTCGGGCGAGATCCCGCTCGAGGCCGAGCTCGAGGCGATCCGGAGCTACCTCGCGATCCAGGAGATCCGCTTCGAGGAGCGGCTCGCGGTCACCTGGGAGATCGAGGAGGGGGCGAAGGCGGCCCGCCTTCCCGGCTTCCTCGTCCATCCGCTCGTCGAGAACGCGGTCAAGTACGGGATGGAGACGAGCCCGATGCCGCTCCGGATCGGGATCTCGGCGCGCCTCGCGGCCGGCAGGCTCGTCGTCGCGGTGACGAACAGCGGGACGCTCGCACCGAACGGGACGTGCGAGGGGACGGGGACGGGCCTGGCGAACGTCCGCGAGCGGCTCGCCCACCACTTCCCCGGCCGGCACGCATTCTCCATCGCGCAGGAGGGCGAGCGGGTCGTCGCGAGGCTCGAGGTCCCGGCGGAGGGAGCGTGAAGGCGCGCCTCACCGCGCTCCTCGTCGACGACGAGCGGCTCGCGCGAGCGGAGCTCCGCCGGATGCTCGCCGCACACCCCGAGATCGAGGTCGCGGGTGAAGCGGTGGACGTCGCCGAGGCCGAAGCGGCGATCGCGCGGCTTTCGCCCGACGTCGTCTTCCTCGACATCCGGATGCCCGGGGCGAGCGGCTTCGACCTCGTCGAGAAGGTCCCCTCCGGGACGCGCGTCGTCTTCGTGACGGCCTACAGCGAGTACGCCCTCCGGGCCTTCGAGGCGAACGCCCTCGACTACCTGATGAAGCCGGTCCCGCCCGAGCGGCTCGCGGCCGCCGTGAGGAAGCTCCTCGACGGGACCCCGGCCGCGAGCGCGCCGGGCCGCCCGCTCCACCTCGACGACCCGCTCATCGTCCCCGCGGGGACGCACTACCGTGTCGTGAGGGTGAGGCAGATCGTCTGCCTGAGGGCCGCGCGCGACTCCTCGGAGGCGGTGACCGCCGACGGGCGGACGACGCTCGTCGGCCGGAGCCTGAAGGAGTGGGAGGAGCTCCTCCCGCCGAGGCACTTCCTCCGGGTCCACCGCTCGACGATCGTGAACGTCGAGCACGTCGAGCGGATCGAGCCGTGGTTCAAGGCGGGCTTCCGGGTCCGGCTGCGGGGACTGCCCGATCCGGTCGAGGTGAGCCGGAGGCACGCGGCGCTCCTCCGCGAGCGGCTCGTCTGACGCTTCCGGGCGCTTCTCGGCTACCATCCGCGCCCAATCGCCATGAGAACGCTCCTTCCGGGCCTCGGCACCGCCGCCCTCGGCCTCGCCGTCCTCCTCACGCTCGCGCTCGCCCTGACGACGAAGCTCTTCACTCTCCGGCCCCCGAGCGGCCCGGATGCGATGGGCCTCGTCATCGTCCTCTTCCTCCCCGTGTCGGCCTGGGTCCTCGTCCTCGTCGCGGCGCTTGCCGGCGTCGGGCACGGGGGATTCGACTGGGTGAGCCGGTCGCCCGGGGTCCCGACGCTCGCCGTCGTCGCGACCACCGTCGGGCTCGGGATCCTCTCGACGGCCGCGGCGATCTTCTCGTTGGAGGTGCGGTACTCCTCGCGGACCGTCCTCGGCTTCGCCGGCGGGCTCGTCCTCCCGCTGGCGGTCGTCGCGTTCCTCGGCGCCCTCCTCTGGTCCGAGCCGGCCGCGGTCGCCGCCGCGCGCTGGCCCCGCCCGGCCGGCGGCTCTCTCGCCGGTCTCGCGGCCCTCTCGTTCGCGGGCGGGCTCGTCTTCCTCGCGATGACTTCGGCGGAGAAGGCCCGGGTCGTGGAGGAGGCGCGGCACGCGAACGAGGACCGGGAGGCGCGGAACCGAAGGGAGATGGCAGCCTTCCGCGAGAAGCAGGCCGCCGAGCTGGCCGCGCTCCCGGACGATGCGCCGGTCGAGGAGCTCCTCACGCACCTCTTCATCGACAAGAGCGAGGAGCACCACAGGCAGGCCCTCGAGCGGATCCGGGCGCTTCCGAACCTCACGGCGCGCCTCGCCGCGCGGCTCGAGCACCCCGAGCCGCTCGAGCGCGAGCACGTCCTGAACTTCATCGCGATGGCGGGGACGCCCGAGCCGGACTGGGAGCCGCTCGTCCGGACGGCCCTCGTCCGGCTCGCGGCCGACTACCGGGCCGAGGCGAAGGACCTGTCGATCGGGCGGATCACCCACGTCAAGGGTCTCGCGTGGGGCGCCCTCCTCGCCGCCGAGAGCTTCGGCCCGAGGCGCTTCGAAGCGGAGGCGCGCGAGCTCCGGGCGGCCGTCGCGCTCTGGCCCAACGAGGGCCCGCGGCGGGATGGCCTCGCGGTCATCGACCTCTATCTTTCCGGGGCTCCCCTCCCGAAAGAGTGAGCCCGGAGGCGGCCGGCCCGCCGGGCCTCAGCGGGGCAGGAGCCCGAGCGCCTTCGGCCAGCTCCCCGTCGGCTCCCACGGGACGGGGTGGAGGGCCCGCCCGACCAGGGTCTCGGCCATCTCCGTCACGATCCAGCGGAAGCTCTCCTCGCCGACCGAGTGGAGGTCGGCGTCCGGGGCGCAGTTCATGAAGTCGATCGCGTAGGGAATCCCGTCCCTCACGGCGAACTCGACGGTGTTCATGTCGTAGCCGAGCGCGTCGCAGAGGGCGAGCGCGTCCTTCGTGACCCGGAGCGCCATGTCGTCCGGGACGACCTTCCCCGCCACGGCCGAGTAGCGCGCCTCGTGCGGCTCCTTCGGCGCGTACGGCATGATCCTCACCTTCCGCCGGCCGGCGACCCAGCAGCGGTAGTAGTCCTCGAACTCGATCGCCTCCTGCGCCATCATCGTCAGGTCCCGCGTTTCGTCGTAGGCCGAGAAGAGCTCCTCGCGGCTGTGGACCTTCCAGACGTCCTTCCAGCCGCCGCCGTAGGCCGGCTTGAGGAAGATCGGGAAGCCGAGGTAGCGGAAAACCTCGTCCCAGTCGACGAGGGACATGTTCCGGAACGAGGCGTCCGTCGTGTTCGGCGGATGCTGCTTGTGAGGCAGGAGGACCGTCCGCGGGACGGCGACGCCGACCGCGCGGGCCACGACGTTGTCGAAGAACTTGTCGTCGGCCGACCACCAGAACGGGTTGTTGACGACCTGCACGCCGCGGGCGGCGGCACACTTGAGGAACGTCCGGTAGAACGGCACCTCGTGGCTGATCCGGTCGAGGATCACGTCGTAGCCGAACGCCTGTTCCTGCGAGACGTGCCCGACCCGGACCGGCTCCCCCTTCACGGCGAGCCCCCGGCGCCGGGCGAGCTCGTTGATCTCGTGGCAGAGGGCCCAGGGGAACGTGTCCTCCATGCCGAAGAGGACCCCGATCGTCTTCGCGCTCATGCGGACCTCCTCGGATGCGGCGCTTTCCGTTCCGGGATCGTATCGGACGCCGGAGGCGCCGCAAAGCTCCGCTCCCGATAGACTCCGCCCATGAGGCGCGAGTACCACGCCTGGGTGAGCCACCACCTCGGCCGGACGATGGAGTTCCTCTGGCTGGGCGAACGGGGCTACCCGGTCCTTCTCTTTCCCACTTCGATGGGGCGCTTCTGGCAGAACGAGGACATGGGGATCACCGGCGCCCTCGCCGACAAGGTCGACGCGGGATACATCCAGCTCGTCTGCGTAGACGCGGTCGACACCGAGAGCTGGTACAACCGGAACGCTCCGCCCGCCTACCGGGTGAGGCGCCACGACGACTACGACCGCTACCTCAGGCACGAGCTCGTCCCCTACGTCCAGCACCGCGCCGACCGCCCCGACCTCGGTGTCTACGGCGCCTCGTTCGGCGCCTATCACGCCGCGAGCTTCGCCGGGCGCTATCCCGGCCTCGTCACGAAGGCGGTCCTCCTGTCGGGGATCTACCACGTCGGCCGGTTCCTCGACGGCTACTGGGACGACCTCTGCTACTACCACTGCCCCGAGGCGTTCGTCGCGAACGCGGACGAGAAGACCGTCCGGGCGCTTCGCCAGGTGGAGTGGATCGTCGCCACGGGCGAGGACGACACGCTGGTCGGCGAGAACCGGCACTTCGCCGGCCTGCTCGAAGGGAAGGGGATCGGCGTCCGCGCCGAGTTCTGGCCCGGCGTCTTCGGCCACGACTGGCCGTTCTGGCGAGAGGCGGTCCGGCGATTCCTCTGAAGCCCCTCCTTGGCCCTTCGGGTACGTCCCACGCGGCGCCACCCATTCCTGCAAACCGTTCTCAGAACACGACATCGGAGCCGGTCCGGAAACCCGATCCGGTCTCCTGCCGTACACGTCCGACAAGGTGAGGTGTCCATGACCATCCGTAGACAGATCCTCGTCGCCACCGCCGCGACGGCCCTCCTCCTCGGGGGACCCGCCGCGGCCCAGGAAGTCAAGGGAGAGGAGCACGTCCTCCCGAACGGGATGAAGGTCCTCCTCGTCCACCGCCCCGACGAGCCGTCGGTGTCGGCCGGCTGGGTCGCGAAGGTCGGCAGCGCGAACGAGCGCGTCGGCATGACCGGCATCAGCCACCTCTTCGAGCACATGATGTTCAAGGGGACGAAGACCCTCGGCTCGAAGGACCCGAAGCGGGACCTCGAGATCATCGAGGAGCAGGAGAAGCTCCGCGGCGAGATGCGGGCCGAGGAGTCGAAGATGCGCGCAGCGTGGCGCCGCGGCGAGGTCGACGACCTCATGAAGCCCGAGAACAAGACCGCGCGCTACAAGGAGCTCGAGACGAAGTTCGACGCGCTCGTCAAGGAGCAGCGCGACCTCCTCGTCAAGAACGAGTTCGACCGGATCTACACGAAGAACGGGGCCTCCGGGATGAACGCCTTCACGTCGTACGACATGACGGCCTACTTCATCACCGTGCCGAAGAACAAGCTCGAGCTCTGGTTCTGGATGGAGTCCGACCGGCTGAAGGACCCCGTCTTCCGCGAGTTCTACGCCGAGCGCGACGTCGTCTACGAGGAGCGCCGGCTGCGCGTCGAGTCGACCCCGACCGGGAAGCTCGACGAGGCGTTCGACTCGATCTTCTGGCACTCGACGCCCTACACCTGGCCCGTGATCGGCTACGCCTCCGACGTCGCGAACATCACGAAGCAGCAGGCCGACGACTACTTCGCGACCTACTACGCCCCGAACAACCTGACGGCCGTCCTCGTCGGCGACTTCGACAAGGCCGAGGCGCTGAAGCTCGCGACCGAGTACTTCGGCCGGATCCCGCGCGGCAAGACGCCCCCGCCCGAGGTGATCACCCTGCCGACGAAGTGGGAGTACGACCTCCGCTTCGAGGGTGAGGCCGACACGAACCCGACGGCCGAGATCCGCTGGCGCACCGTCCCGTTCCAGCACAAGGACTCCTACGCCCTCTCGATCCTCGCCGAGCTCCTGAACGGCCGGACGGGACGCCTCTATAAGTCGCTGGTCCTCCCCGCCGACGCCGTCGCCACGCAGGCCTACGCCGTCCACAACGGCTTCGTCGGCCCGGCGAAGTACGCCGGCTCGTTCGGCATCGGCGCCGAGGCGAAGGACGGGAAGGTCCCCGCCGAGGTCGCGGCGAAGGCGCTCGCCGAGATCGAGCGCCTGAAGAAGGAGCCCGTCCCCGCCGACGAGCTCCGGAAGGTGAAGAACAACGTCGCGGCGAACTCGTTCCGCCGCCTCTCCTCGAACTTCCCGATCCTCCTCCAGCTCATGGTCAACGAGGCCTACGGCGACTGGACGGAGATCAACTCCGGCCCGAAGAAGCTCGAGGCGGTCACGGCCGAGGACGTCCAGAGGGTCGCGAAGACCTACCTCGTGAAGGAGAACCAGGCGACGGCCCTCGTCTCGCGCAAGGCGGGCACGGCCCCCTCGGCCGACGACGCTGCCCTCGCCGACGTCCCGGAGCAGGTCCGCCCGATGATCAAGCAGGCCCTCCAGCAGATCGGCGCCGAAACGGACGCCGCGAAGCTGAAGGCGAGCCTCGGACAGATGGAGACGCAGGCGGCCCAGGTGCCGCCCCAGATGAAGAAGGGCTTCGACCTCCTCGTGGCGAAGGCGAAGGAGCGCCTCGCCGAGCTCGAGAAGGCCGGGGGCGCGAAGTGAGGAGCCGGACGGTGAAGACGATGAAGAACCTCGCGCGGTCCGCCGCCCTCTCCCTCCTCGGCGCCCTCCTCCTCGCCCCCTCGGCGCAGGGCGTCCCGCC
>CAZWRQ010000188.1:0-10002 GCA_964636395.1 uncultured Holophagales bacterium | reverse complement strand
TCGTCCTCGGAGACCGGCTTGTCGCTGATGGACGCCGGGTCGAGGACGATCGCCGTGCCGTCCTTGCGGATTACGCGCGCCCGCAGGAGGGGCGGCTCGTCGCGCCAGGGCTTCCAGTAGGCCTCCACGGTCGCGGCGTCCTCGACGCCCGCGTCCGTGAGGACTCTCTCGACACGTCGCCGCGTGAGGGTCCGCCTTCCCTCGCCGTCGAAGACGTGGCGGTCCTCCACGAGCAGGGTCTGGACCTGCGTCGAGGCGGAGCCGTGCTTCCAGCCCCTCGCGGCTGCCGTGAGGACGTCGGCGGCCGGCGCGTCGAGCGGCCTGTCGAGCCAGGGCTCGTCGTTTCCCTGCGCCCCCTCGGCGCGGGCGAAGCCGGCGTGGCGCAGGGCGAGGACGAGGAGGATCGTGACGATGCGGCGGGACATCCGATGAGAATACCCGCTTCCGTGCACGTTCCCTCGTCGGGAGCCACGTGCCGCCGCCCCGAACGGTCGCCGAAGAGTGGCGGATCTCTCCCGGTGGCTCACGATCCCGATCCAGGGAACGCTCGCGCGGGTAAGGCAAGCCGGGCGTCGCCGCCGTCCGACGAGTCGCCTCAGGCGTCGGGGGCGAGCGTGTCGTCGCCCGCAGGGGCCTCCTCCGGCTCCCCCGTCGTCGCCGCCGGCACCGCCCACGACTCGCGCTCGCCGATCTGCTGGCGCCACATCGCGTAGTAGAGACCCCGCTTCTCGACGAGCTCGTCGTGGCTTCCCGTCTCGACGATCCGCCCGCGCTCGAGGACGTGGATCGTCCCGGCGTGGGCGATCGTGCTGAGCCGGTGCGCGATCAGGATGACGATGTGCTGTCGGCTCCCCGAGACGTCGCGGACCGACGCGGCGATCTCCCGCTCGGTGATCGAGTCGAGGGCCGAGGTCGCCTCGTCGAAGATGAGGAGCCTCGGGCGGCGCAGGAGCGCGCGCGCGATCGAGAGGCGCTGGCGCTCGCCGCCCGAGACCCTGAGGCCCGACTCGCCGAGGCGCGTGTCGAGCCCCTGGCCCGAGCGCGTCAGGAGCGGCGTTGCCGAGGCTCGCCTGAGGGCCTCGAGCATCTCCTCGTCCGTCGCGTCCTCCTTCACGAGCTGGAGGTTCTCGCGGATCGTCCCCGAGAAGAGCTGCGGGTCCTGGGTGACGAAACCGATCTGCCGCCGTACGCGGTTGTACCGCAGCTCGTGGATCGGCACGCCGTCGATCGTGACCACCCCCGCGGTCGGCCGGTACAGCCCGACGAGGAGCTTGACGAGCGTCGACTTCCCGGAGCCCGACGGGCCGACGAACGCGACCGTGTCGCCGAGCCTCGCCTCGAACCCGATGTGGTCGAGCGCGTCTTCCGTCGCCCCGCGATAACGGAAGGAGACGTCCTCGAAGCGGAGGCTCTCGATCTCGCCGACGTCGACCGGCTCCTCCGGCCGCTCCTCGACCGGCGTCGCCATCAGGCGCCCGAACGCCGCGAGCGAGGCCTCGGCCTCCCGGTGGTTCAGGAGGACGTTTCCCATCTGCTGGAGCGGCCCGAAGATCGTGTTCAGGATGAACTGGAACGCGATCAGCTCGCCCGGCGAGAGCGCCTTGCGGAAGATGAGCCAGAGGAGGATGAACAGGATCGACTGGCGGAGGACGTTGATGATCGCCGCCTGCAGGAACGCGAGGCCCCGCACGCGCCTCACCTTCGCCATCTCGAGGTCGAAGATCCGCTGCGTGTAGCCGGAGAGGCGCCGGAACTCGGTCCGGGCGAGGCCGAGGCTCCTCACGAGCTCGATGTTCCGGAGCGACTCGGTGATCGCCCCCGACATCTTCGCCGTCTCGCGGACGACCTGTCGCTGGACGGTCTTGATCCGGCGGCTGAGGAGCCCCGTCAGCGAGCCGAGGACGAGGACCCCGATCCCGAACGCCGGGATGAGGAGCCAGTGGCGGGTGAGGCCGTACCAGACGAGGAAGCCGACGCCGACGAGCGAGGAGTAGAGGACGGTGACGGACGCGTTCACGAAGCGCTCGGTGTCCGTCCTCACCTTCGTCAGGAGCGCCATCGTCTCGCCGCTCGACCGCTCCTCGGTCTCCTCGAAGGCGAGCCTCAGCGTCCGGCGGAGGCCGTCGTCGAACATGGCCCGCCCGACGCTCTGGACGAGGAGCCGCATCACGTACTCCTGGAGGGCCGACGCGAGACGGGCGGCGAGGGCGACCCCCGCCGCGACGAGGAGCCAGAAGAGCGCGCCGCGGACGAGCTCGGCCTCGGGGCGGCCTTCGGGAGCGAGGACGTAGCGGTCGACGATCCGTCCGAAGATGAGAGGGTCGACGAGCGTCAGGACCTGCGCAAGCCCGGCCAGGAGGAGGGTGAGCGCCACGAGCCCGCGGTGCGGCCGCAGGTAGCGGCCGAGGATCGCCATCGGAGTCTCGCGGCCGGACGGGTTCGCGCTCGAGCGGGCCATCGCGGGCAAGGTACCACTCCGCCCGCGGCCGCCCTTCGGCGTCTATTCCGGCCGAAGCGGCCCGACGCGGCCCTCGCCCGACGGGGGGCCGGCGAGCGGGAGCCAGAACGAGAACGTCGCCCCCCGCCCCACGGCCCCTTCGGCCGCGACGTCGCCGCCGTGACGGGCGACGATCCGCTTGACGAGGGCCAGCCCGACGCCCGTCCCTCCGAACTCGGAGGGCGCGTGGAGGCGCTGAAAGACCCCGAAGAGCTTGTGGGCGTAGGCCATGTCGAAGCCGGCCCCGTTGTCGCGGACGCGATAGACGAACCGGCGCTCCTCGACGGTCCCCTCGATCTCGACGACGGGAGCCCCGACGAGGGCCGAGAACTTCACGGCGTTCCCGACGAGGTTCGCCCAGACCTGCCGCAGGAGGTCCGGGTCGCCCTGGGCCGGCGGCAGGTCCGCGAGCTTCAGCTCGACGCGCTCGCCCGAAGGGACCGTCTGCCGCGCCTCGGCGAACGCGGCGCGGGCGAGGCCGGTCATGTCGACCCGCGTCCGCCGCATCTCGGCGCGCGAGGAGCGCGAGAAAGCCAGCAGGTCGTCGATGAGCTGGCCCATCTTCCGGGCGTTCCCGCTCACGATCCCGAGGAGGCGGCGCCCCTCGTCGTCGAGCTGGCGCCCCTTCTCCTCTGAGAGGATCCGGGAAAAGCCGTCGATCGCCCGCAACGGGGCGCGCAGGTCGTGAGAGACCGAGTAAGAGAAGGCCTCCAGCTCCCGGTTCGCCTCCGTCAGGAGCTCGGTCCGCCGGGCCACGCGGCGCTCCAGCTCGGCGTTCAGGTCGGCCATCCTCTCTTCGGCCCCCTTGCGCTCCGTGACGTCGAGGACCATCGCGATGTGCGTCGAGGGCGTCTCGCCCGGCGCCCACATCGGCGAGACGGAGAGAGTCACCCAGACGAGCGTGCCGTCCTTCCTCACGTAGCGCTTGTCGATCGTGTACTCGCGCCGCCGCCCCTCCAGCAGGTCCTCGACCAGCTCGGAGCTGGCCCGGACGTCCTCGGGGTGCGTCACGTCGCGAAAGGTCCGGTCGACCAGCTCGTCGCGGCCGTAGCCGAGGATCTCGGCGTACCGGTCGTTGACCCTCAGGAATCGTCCCGTCGGCGTCTCCACGTGCGCGACGCCGACGGCGCGCTGCTCGAAGAGCGCCCGGAAGACGCTCTCTCGCTCGCGCGCGGCGGCTTCCCCAAGCCGCTCGGCCGTTTGGTCGCGAACGACGACCACGGCGCCCGTCACCGAGCCGTCGGGTCCGTGGATCGGCGCGACGCTCCCGAGTACCGGCCGCTCCGAGCCCTCACGGGAGACGAGGAGCGTCCCCCGCGCGATCGGGTGGACGTCTCCCGCGCGCATGACGTCGCTGACGCTGTCGGGCGCGTCGCTCTCGCGGCCCTCTTGCCGGAGCCGGAGGACGGCGCGGACGGACGCGCCGTTCGCCTCCTCCTCGCTCCAGCCGGTGAGGACCTCGGCGACGCGGTTGAGGCGCGTGACGCGGGACTCCGCGTCGGTCACGATCACGCCGTCTCCAATGCCGTAGAGGGTCGCCCGGATCCGCTCCTCGCTCTCCCGCAGTCGGTCGGAGTCCCGTTTCCTGCGCAGCCGGTTGACCATGAGGAGGCCCAGCGCCGCCGTCGCGGCCGGGTAGATGACGAGGACGGGAAGGCCGATTCCGGCCAGGACACGGAGCCCTACCCCCCTGGGGAGCGTCATCGTCAGGGCGAGCATCGTGAAGTGGACCGCGACGCCGAGCGCGTAGAGCTCCTTCGCCCCGAGGTCGGCGAGGGCCGCGCGGCGCCGGTAACGCCACGCGAGGCCGATACAGCCGGAGGCCACGATGACGCTGACGCCCATCGGGGTCGCGGCGCCTCCCTGCCAGAGCCGGAGGGCCGCCGTCATCGCCATCGCGATGACGGTCGGGAGGGTCCCGAAGAAAAGGCCGGAGACGCCGAGGAGGATCGAGCGCGTGTCGAAGATGATCCCCGGCTCGAGCACCCAGGAGGAGAGCATGAGCGCGATCCCGATCCCCCCGATCGCCACGCCGACCGCGACCTGCCGGAGGCGGCTCTCGTCGCCCCACCAGCGCGTCGTCGCGAGGTCGTAGACGAGCGCCAGCGCGAGGAGGAGGCTCGCGTTGTGGACGAGCGCTAGGAACGCGCCTTCAGGCATCGTCCGTCCCCCCGTCCGCGGCCGGACGCCGGGGCGCCGACAGCCCGCTCGGCCGTCTCACTCCCGATTCGGGCGCGGACCGATCGCTCACCGCTCCCCCTCCACCGGATTGCATCGCTCGCCGCGGGCGTACCTTGCAGTCTAGCCCTCGTTCGGGCGCTCCGGTGCGAAGATGCGCGACCACCCGCGATAGAATCTCCGCGTCTTCGATCCCCGGTCCCTGAAGGGAGGTCCCCACGGGACCCGGGACGGCGGGCAGGACCCGGTGCCGGGTTCAACGCCCCGAGGTTCGCCTCCGGAAGCGGGTCGGCCTCCCCTTTGGAAAGGAGATCCCCGATGCCCTCGCCGACACTCCGCGCGACCCGTTCCGGCTGACGGGCCCCTCGTGGAACAGTCTCGCGCCGCAGGCGCCGCGACGCTTCGCGTCTCCGTCACCGACCGCTGCAACCTCCGCTGCGCCTACTGCATGCCGGAGGCCGGGGTGCCGCTCCTGCCGCGGAACGAGATCCCGCGCCTCTCCGAGCTGGCCGGGGCCGTAACGTGGCTCGTCGAGCGCTTCTCCGTCGACCGGGTGAAGGTGACTGGGGGCGAGCCCCTCGTTCGCGGCGGCCTCCCTGCCTTCGTGTCGGCCGTCGCCGCGATCCCCGGGGTCCGCGAGGTCTCGATGACGACGAACGGGACCCGCCTCGCCGCGTCCGCCCGAGAGCTGGCCGAGGCGGGGCTCCGTCGCGTGAACGTCTCGCTCGACACGCTCGACCCGGAGCGCTTCCGGGAGCTGACCCGCGGGGGCCGCGTCGAGGAGGCGCTCGAAGGGGTCGACGCCGCCCTCGACGCCGGGCTGACCCCGCTCAAGCTCAACACGGTCCTCCGCCGCAGCTCGTTCCGCGACGACGTCCCGGCCCTGCTCTCGCTCGCGTCGGAGAAGGGAGTCGAGGTCCGCTTCATCGAGCTGATGCAAACCGGCACCGAGGCCGGCTGGGCGATCGACGAGCGCGTCACCGGAGCCGTCGTCCGGGAGTGGCTGGTCTCCGAGGGGGCGCGCGTGACGCCCCTGCCGGACCGCCCGAACGCCCCGGCCCGCCGCTTGTCGATCGAGCGGGCCGGGAAGACCACCGTAACCGGCTGGATCGACCCGGTCAGCCATGCGTTCTGCGACGACTGCGACCGTCTCCGCCTCGACGCGCGCGGGCGGCTCCGGCGCTGCCTCATGGATGACCACGCCTTCCCGCTCGTCGACCTCCTCCGCCGGGGCGAGGCCGACGTCGCGGCGGCCGCCAAGCTCTATCTCTGCGGAAAGGCTCCCCCGGACGACATGACGACCGGCTCCGCGATGGCCTCGATCGGCGGGTAGGGCCGTCCGTCCTCAGCCGGCGACGGAGCGCCGTCTGGCGAACGCGAGGCTCGCGCCGAGCGCGAGCGAGAGGAACGCCGCGAAGAGGACGCGCAGCTCCGGAGCCGAGCGAACCGTCGCTGGGTTCGAACGACGACTCCGTCAGGGGCAGAGGAGCATCAGCGCGACGACGCGAATGCCGTTCCCGACCGCCTTGCCCGGTTGGGAGATCGCCGCGCCCCACCGAGCGCCCCGCGGAGGACCGGCGAGGAGCCGGCGCCCGGCTGAGACCAGCCGGCGAGGCCGGCACGCGTCGAGGACGTGACGCTTCGCACAACTTCCGTCGTTGACTCCGCCCCTTCCTCCAATAGACTCGATCTCAAAATCACTCGCCCGAATCGACCTGCCGGGACGACCGGGAGATCGAGACTGCTTGTGCGGGAGGCACGCGACCCATGACGCACCTGAGCCGATCGGCCGTCATTCCGGGAATCTGCACGACCAGGGGCCAGCGCCTGCGCCGTTGCCTGGCGGTCGCCCTTTCCGTCGTCGGCGCTGCGATCGCCGCGGCGCCCTCCGTCGAAGCCGGCGACTCCACCATCACCGCGCCCCGAATCGTCTACACGAGCGTCGGCCAGACGATCGAGTTCGCGGGCACCGACGCGATCTCGAACGAGAACCGCGTGCTCACGATGGACGCGTCGATCTCCGGCTCCTGCAACCCGACTGCGGGGAACGGCTGGTCGATCTCGCTCTGCGGACGGGTGCAGATCAGTCTGACGGATGGTACCGGCGGCTCCCTCTACATGGCGGGCACCACCCAGGTCCAGTCCTCTCCCGTCGTCTACCAGACCGCCTCGGGAGCGATCGTCGAGAACCCGACCGACCCCGCCGTCTGGGGTGGCCCGGTCCTGACCGTCTACATGAACGGCACGCTCGACCAGCTGAACGGAGCGCTCGCCGACCTCGAGTACATCCCGGCGCCGGACTACGAGGACGGGACCTGGGACGAGCAGACGCCGCCGGGCGCCGGCACGCCGAACATCGACATCCTCGTCAACGACGGCTCCGTCAGCTCGACGAACGCCACGGCGGAGATCATCCTGCGCGTCGAGGGGCCCAACGGAGGCCCGACGGTGGCCGGACCGGCTTCGGCGCTCACGGCGGCCGCCGGCGCGGAGAACAAGTTCCCGCCGAGCACGTCGGACCCGGCCGTCTTCTCGGTCGTCGATCCCGAGCTCTGCCTCAGAAGCCCGAACAACCGGTGCGACGGCGCCTACGACGCCGCCCCCGCTCCACTCATTCCCGAGCCCCACGACGCGATGCTCCTCGTTGCGTGGCTCCCTCAGGCGGGTTGCGGCCAGTTCGCCTTGCGGAGCGTCTCCGGCTTCACGAACCTCGGCGGGGCCGCGTTCCCGTCGGTCAACTCCATTCTGACGAGTCCGGCCGGCCTCGACCTCGAGCAGCCCGCCGCCGACGCCATTCTCGCCACCCTCGGATTGGCGGGCACCATCGACCTCTCCGGGCAGTCGAGCGGCAACAACCTCACGACGGTCTTCGCGGGGACCGCGGGGAGCATCGCGGACGTCCGATACGCACTCTCGCAGCTGACCTACATGGCTCCCGCTGCCGAGACGAGCTGCACGCTGAACATCGCGTTCGCCGACCTCGGCAACAACGGCATGCCAGAGGAGTGGGTCCCGCCGAACCCGCCCGTCGGCGAGTACGAGATCCCGAACGCCCTCGCCTCGGCGATCTCCGTGACGTTCAACGTCGTAGACACCCACCCCGACGTGACGGTCGACCAGATCCTCCCGTCCCTGGCGGGCGACCCGGCCGGACCCAACAAGCCGTCAGGCTTCAGGATCACGTTCGGCGAGCCGATCGACCCCGCGAGCTTCGACGCGAGCGATCTCAGCCTCGCGACGAGCAGCGCGAGCGGAGCGGCTTTCGGCGCGCTCGTTCCCGTGACGCCGGGCCTCGTCTACACGGTCCCGGTCACCGCCACCGGAGACGGCACGCTCACGCTGACGATGGCCGCGGGCGGCGCCTGCGCCGCCGGGCACTTCAGCGGCAGCTCGTGCGACGCCGGCTACGACTCGGAGGCGCCCGTCTACTCCGACAACGAGATCGAGTGGGACCAGACGGCACCGACGGCCACGATCGTCCCCGAGGCCGGGCAGCCCGATCCGACGAGCGCGTCCACCGTCACGTTCACGCTCGACGTGAGCGACACGGTCTCCACCGCGCCGCTCGACATCGTCGGGAGCGAGATCGGCCTCTCCGGGACGGCGAACCCCACGACGGCGGTCGTCAGCTGGCCCGACATCACGAAGCCCAAGCAGTTCCGGGTCGCCGTCTCCGGGATGAACGGGACCGGGACGGTCGCCGCGAAGCTGCTGGCCGGCGCCTTCGTCGACCAGGCCCTCAACCCGAACACGGCCTCGGCAGACGCGGTGATCAACTTCGACAACGCGCCGCCGACCGTCGCCGTGACGCCCGCCGCGGGCCAGGCGGACCCCACGTCCGACCCGCAGATCCAGTTCACGGTCACGTTCTCCGAGAACGTGACGGGATTCACCGACTCCGCCTCCGACCTCGTCCTCGGGGGCTCGGCCCTTCCGACCTCGGCCAGCATCACCGGCGGGCCAGCGGTCTACACCATCACCGTCGCGGGCATGTCCGTCACGGGCGCCGTGACCCTGAGCGTCCCCGCCGGGGCCGCGCAGGACGCGGCGCTGCTGGACAACGTGGCCGCCCCCGCGGCCGCGACCGTCCAGTGGGAGCTCCCGCCCCCCGCCACCCAGGTCGCGTTCGTCCAGCCGCCCACGGACGCGACCTCCGGTGCGACGATCACCCCCGCGGTGACGGTCCAGCTCCGGGACGCCGCCGCCAACCCCGTGGCCGTCGCCGGAACGACCATCACTCTCGCCCTCGCGACCGGCACCGGCGTCCTCTCGGGCACGACCAGCCAGGTCACGAACGCCTCGGGCCTCGCCACCTTCAGCGACCTCTCGATCGACCTCGCCGGCGGCAAGCAGCTCGTCGCCGCCAGCGCCGGGCTGACCTCGGCCATTTCCGGCGCCTTCACGATCACCGCCGGGTCCGCCACCCGGCTCGCCTACGTCCAGCCGCCGACACCTGCCGCGCCGGGGGCGACGATCAACCCTGCGGTGACGGTTCAGCTGCAGGACGCCTCCGCGAACCCCGTCGCCGTCGCCGGGACGACGATCACGATCAGCCTCACGAGCGGCACCGGCTCGCTCTCGGGCACCACGAGCCGGCTCACGGACGCCGCGGGCCTCGCGACCTTCAACGACCTCTCGATCGACACGTCCGGCTCCAAGCAGCTCACGGCCGCCAGCGCCGGCCTCACCTCCGCCGTCTCCAGCGCCTTCTCGATCACGGCGGCGACCGCCACCCAGGTCGCTTTCGTCCAGCAGCCGACGGATGCGCTCTCCGCCGCCACGATCGCCCCCGCTGTGACCGTGCAGCTGCGCGATGCCGCCGCCAACCCCGTCGCCATCGCAGGAACGACGGTCACGCTCACGCTCTCGAGCGGCACGGGCGTCCTCTCGGGCACGACGAGCCAGGTCACGAACGCCTCGGGCCTCGCCACGTTCGGCGACCTTTCGATCGACCTGGCCGGGGCCAAGCAGCTCACCGCCGCCAGCCCCGGCCTCACCTCCGCCGTCTCCAGCGGCTTCACGGTCACGGCCGGCGCGGCCAGCCAGCTCGCCTACGTCCAGCCGCCGACGCCCGCGGCTCCCGGAGCGACGATCACCCCCGCAGTGACGGTGCAGCTGCAGGACGCCGCCGCCAACCCCGTCGCCGTCGCCGGGACGACGATCACCATCAGCCTCACGAGCGGCACCGGCGTCCTCTCGGGCACCACGAGCCAGCTCACGAACGCCATGGGCCTCGCGACCTTCAGTGACCTCTCGATCGACACGGCCGGCCCCAAGCAGCTCACCGCCGCGAGCGCGGGCCTCGCCTCCGCCGTCTCGAGCGCCTT
>CAZWRQ010000187.1:0-10051 GCA_964636395.1 uncultured Holophagales bacterium | reverse complement strand
GCTCTACGTCGTCGAGGTTCGCGCCGCCCAGCGGCGGCTCGTCGTCGGAAGCGGCGAGGAGCTCCTCTCGCGCGTGGTCCCGCTGCGGGACGTGAACCTCCAGGTCCCGCCGGCCGGGACGTCGTATCCGGTCCTCGCCCGGATCCGATCCCGGCATCCGGACGTGCCGGCGCGACTCGAGCTGCTGGACGCGGAGACCCCGCGCGGAGGACGGGCGCGCCTGCATTTCGAGGAGCCGGTCCGCGCGGCCGCGCCAGGCCAGTCGGCCGTCTTCTACGCCCCGGACCGGCCCGAGCTTCTGCTCGGCGGGGGCCGGATCGACCGACCGGGGGTGGCCATGGATTCGGGCGACGGGCGCCGCGATCGGGGTTGCGCGGAGGGGGGCACGGTGTAGCATCGGTCGGGGAAGCTGCAGGCCGCCGGGTGCGCGGGCCCGTGCGGGAGGTGTCCAATCGCTCGCCGACGTGATAAACTCTCGCGTCGTCCGCGTATGACCAAGACCGCTTCCCCGCCCGTCGCCTCCCTCCTCAAGGACATTCGAGCCGCTCTCGAGGAGAGGGTGGACGATAAGGCGCGCCCCGCCCCCGCCGCCCGGGGAGGGCTGAAGGCGATCGGCGTTCGCGCGGGGAGCGTCAAGGCCGTGGCCCGCGAGATCGCGGTGCGTCACAAGGCGACGCTCGACTACCCCCTGGCCGCGGAGCTGCTCGACGCAGCGGCTTCCCGGAAGGTGCGCGAGGAGATCCTCGTCGCGGTCGAGCTCCTGGACCGCTTCCGCAAGGATTTCGAGCCGGCGCTGCTCGTGCGGATGGACAAGTGGAGCTCCGTCGCCGACGACCTCGACGTCGCCGAGGCCTTGGGAGAGAAGGTGGCGGCGTTCGTCCTCGCGCTCGACCCGTCGAAGATCACGACGATCCGAAAGTGGGCACGGCTCCGGAGCGTCGGACGAAAGCGCCTCGCGCTTCTCGCCGCCGCGGGGCTCGTCTCCGAAGGGCGGCGCGACGCGGCGCTCGCTCTCGAGCTCTGCGAGATCCTCCTGAACGAGGATCATCCCGTCCTGGTCCGGGAGGTCGCGAGCCTCCTGCGGACGACGACGAAGATCGACGCGAAGGCCGTTCAGGACTTCCTGTTCCGGCGCTCGATCGACGGGAACCCCGCGATCCTCCGGGCCGGCTCGGAGAACCTCGACGCGGCCCGCCGAGCCGCGCTCATCGCGAAGCTCGAGGCGCAGCAGGCGAGCCTCGGCGCCCTGGCTGCCGCCGGGCGCTGAGCCCCGCGGCCACCTCCCTCCGAACGCTTTCCCGTCGGGCGGCCCCCGCCCGGGAGCCGGCGCCCGACGGCGCCGCCTCCCGGTCCGCTCGGAAGACTACTTCGGCGCGTCGGCCTTGAATCGTTTCAGCAGCCAGGCGCGGACCTCGTCCTTCCCCTTCGCGCCGAGCGCCGCGGCCTCGCCGGCCTTCGTCACCTCGGAGACCTTGAGCGACTCGTCGGAGAGGACGAGCGCCGGGAACCCCTTCGCCGGGTCGATGCCGTAGCGCTCGAGAAGCGCCCGGTTCGGCGAGCCGGGCGCGACGTCGACGAAGACGGGGATGAACTGCTTGAAGAACGCCGAGAGGAACGGCTCCTCGTAGATCGCGTCGTTCACGACGCGGCACGGGGCGCAGTCGTTCGTCCCGAAGTTGACGAGGATGCGCCGGCCGGACTCGGTGGCGGCGTTCGAGGCGGCTTCGATCGCCAGGGCGCCGACGCTCGTCGTGTCGTAGATCGGGAGGCCCTCCGGCACGGGCGGCTCGGCGGCGAGCGCGAGCGGCGCGGCGGCGAGGAGGAAGGCGGCGGCGAGACGGGTGGTCGGTGTCATCGTTCCCTTTCCGAGCGCGGAGTTCAGTTCGGGCGGACCGGGGCGTCGCCCCCGGGGCGCGGAGCCTCGAAGTCGACGCGGATCGGACCGTAGCTCTTCTCGTAGACGGCGATGTTCTGCGCGAGGGCGTTGAGGAGCTGCTTGGCGTGGACGGGCGTCGTGAGGACCCGCGAGAGGATCCTCACGTCGTTGCGTCCGGGGACGGCCCGGGCGAAGTCGAAGACGAACTCGGCCGGGTTGTGGATGATGTTGACGAAGTTCGCGTAGACGCCGTTCGCGACGGAGTCGTCCATCGAGAACTGGAGCGCCGGGGGAGCGGCCCCTTCGCCCTTGGGCGGGACTTCAGCCATTGAGACACCTCACGATGCGCATCGTCCGGGGACGCGCAAGAAGGGTGCCATTCTAGCCGTCCGCTCGCGCGCACGCGGACCGGATCCTCGGGCCGGCGGCGAACGTAAGATCCGCGGATGCAGCGCACGACCCGGGGTGTATCGGTCCTCACGATCCTCGTCTCTCTCCTCCTCGGGCGGGCGTCGGCGTCCGCCGCGACGCCTTCCGCGATCTCGGCCGCCGATGCCGCCTGGTCGCGCAGAGCAGCCGGGGCGACGGGCGGGACGGCTTCGGAGGCCGCGGCGCGGGACGTCGTCGCGGCGGCCCGCGCCGCAGTCTCCGCCGAGCCCGAGTCGGTCGGGGCGCGGTGGCGGCTGATGCGGGCGCTCTACTTCCTCGGGGAGCACGCCACGGCCGGCGAAGCGGCGAAGCGGACCGTATTCGAAGAGGGAAAGAAGGTCGGAGAGGAGACGCTCGGTCTCCTGCGGCGGCAGGCCGGCGCGGCTGCGGCGCGAGACCTCTCGCGCGCCACGCCTGTGGAGCTCGCGCCGCACCTGTCGGCGGTGCCGGACGCGGTCCCGGCGTTCCTCTGGGCCGGGGTGAACTGGGGGAAGTGGGCGCTCGTCTTCGGGAAGGGAGCCGCCGCCCGCCAGGGGGCCGCCGCGAAGATCCGAGACTACGCCGAGGCCGTCGTGGCGCTCGACCCGGCCTGGGACGAAGGAGGCGGGTACCGCGTCCTTGGTCGCCTCCACCACCAGACGCCTTCGATCCCCTTCGTCACCGGGTGGGCGTCCCGGAGCAAGGCGCTCGCGAGCCTTCGGCGTGCCCTGGAGAGGGGACCGCAGAATTTCGTGAACCGCCTCTATCTCGCCGAAGCGATCTGGGACTACGAGAAGGGGAGGAGGGACGAGGCGCGCCGGATGCTCGAGGCGCTCGTCCGCGAGGAGCCGACGCCGGGTCTCGAGGTGGAGGCCGCGCGAGCCCAGGAGGACGCACGGGCCCTTCTCGCCGCATGGGCCGGAAAGGGGCGGTGATGAAGGAGCGGATCCGGAGCGCGATGGCGCGCATCGTCGCCTCCGCGGAGAGCCGCCCGCAGCTCTCCGCCGTCGAGGCCGCTCCCCGGCCCCAGAAGAAGGAGATCATCGAGATCCTCCGGCTCTTCCAGGAGGTCGTCTACCCGGGGTACTTCGGTGACACGATCCTCTACCGGGACAACCTGCGCGACCACCTCGGCGACGTCCTCTTCCGGATCCACCTCCGGCTCTCCACGGAGGTGGAGAAGGCGCTCGAGGCGTCCGAGGGGAAGCCGGCGGCGCGCCGCCACGCGCGCGAGGTCGTCACAGAGCTGTTCGAGACGCTCCCGGAGGTCGCCGACCGGGTCGCCGAGGACGTCCAGGCCGCGTACGACGGCGACCCTGCCGCCCAGGGGTTCGACGAGCTGATCCTCGCTTACCCGGGGGTGAAGGCCATCTTCACGTACCGGATCGCACACGAGCTGCACCGGATGGGGGTGCGGCTGATCCCCCGGGTCATGACGGAGTTCGCGCACAACGAGACCGGTGTCGACATCCATCCCGGCGCGACGATCGGACGCTCGTTCTTCATCGACCACGGGACGGGCGTCGTCATCGGCGAGACGACGACGATCGGGGACCGGGTGAAGATCTACCAGGGCGTGACGCTCGGGGCGCTCTCGTTCCCGAAAAACGAGCACGGAGAGCTGATCCGCGGCGTCAAGCGCCACCCGACCGTGGAGGACGACGTCGTCATCTACGCGGGGGCGACGATCCTCGGAGGCTCCACGGTGATCGGACGCGGCAGCGTGATCGGCGGGAGCGTCTGGCTGACGACCTCGGTGCCGGCCTTCACCCGCGTGACGCTCGCGGGGGAGCAGCTCCGGTTCGAGCCGCGGACGCCGCCCGCGCGGGGCAAGGGGCCGGACGCACCGGCCTGAGGGTCAGCGCTCCCCGGGCGAGAGGCGCTCGACCCGCGCCGCCGGAGCCGCGGCGAGGAGAGCCGAGACCGTCCGCCCGGTGCCCGGCACGACGAGGTCGGGCCGGAGGTCGGCGAGGGGCGCGAGGACGAAACGCCGGCTCGCCATCCTCGGGTGCGGGAGGACGAGCCCGGGGAGCTCGAGGACGAGGTCGCCGTAGAGGAGGAGGTCGAGGTCGAGCGGCCGCGGCGCGTCGCGCAGGGAGGCACGCCTGCGTCCCGCGTCCGCCTCGATCCGATGGAGGACGTCGAGGAGCGCGACGGGCGCGAGGCTCGTCCTCCCGACGGCGACGGCGTTCAGGAAATCGGGCTGGGGCGGTCCGCCGACGGGGGCGGTCCTGTAGACGGGCGACAGGACGAGACCGCCTACGCAGGGCGCGAGCGCCCCGAGGGCCGTCTCGAACGCGAGCCGGGGGGATCCGACGTTCCCGCCGAGGCCGATCGCGACCTCGGCCGGCCCGTCAATAGTCGTCTTCGCTCTCCGAGTCGCCCGCTTCGAGGCTCGGCCCCTCGCCGAGAGGGAGCTCCTCGTCGTCGAGGGTCGCCTTGGCGTTCGGGTCCTCGGGCTCCGCGCCGAGGTCGTCCTCGTCGCGGTTCCTCTCGAAGAGGTCCGGGTCGGCGAACTCGTCGCGCTTGGCGCGACGGGCGGCGATCAGCGCGGCCGGCGACGTGTCGCGCGGGGGCGCGTCCTTCTGGTCGGCTCCGCACTTCGGGCAGAAGACGGGAGTTCTCTTCAGGTCGTAGAACTTCGTCCCGCAGCGGAAGCACTCGTGTTTCTGGCCGAGATCGGGCATTCGTTCCCTCAAAAAAGACGCCGGAACATAGCATCGGGTCGGAGGTCGGTCAACGAGATCCGGAGACCCGGCGCGCGCCGCTTACACTCGCCATGTGAGCCGCTCCTTCCTCCCGCTCTCCCGGCGCATCGCCGGTGCGGAGCCCACGTGCTGAGCTTCGAGCTCCTCTCCGCGGACGGGGCCGCGCGGCGCGGCCGCGTGACGCTCGACCACGGGACCGTCGAGACGCCCGCGTTCATGCCCGTCGGCACGGCCGGAACGGTGAAGGCGGTCCGCTGGAGCGACGTCTCCGCCGCCGGGGCCGAGATCGTCCTCGCGAACACGTACCACCTGATGCTCCGCCCCGGAGGGGACCTGATCCGCGAGATGGGCGGGCTCCACGCGTTCGTCGGCTGGGGCCGGCCGATCCTGACCGACTCGGGGGGCTTCCAGGTGATGTCGCTCGCGGCGAACCGGAAGCTGACGGAGGAGGGAGTCCTCTTCCGGAGCCACCTCGACGGCAGCGCGCACCTCCTCACCCCGGAGCGGGCCGCCGAGCTCCAGCTTCGCGACTTCGGGGTCGACGTCGCGATGGTCCTCGACGAGTGCACCCCGTACCCGGCGACGCGGGACGAGGCGGCCCGATCGATGGCCCTCACGCACCGGTGGGCGCGCCGCGGGCGAGCGGCGTTCCTCGCGGCGCGAGGAGAGACCGGACGGGGCGCGCAGTTCGGCATCGTGCAGGGCGGGATGTACGCGGACCTCCGCCGCGAGAGCGCCGCCGCCGTCGCCGCGGAGGGTTTCGAGGGGGTCGCGTGCGGCGGCGTCTCGGTGGGGGAGCCGAAGGAGGAGATGCGCGCGATCGTCGAGGCGACCGGGCCGCTCCTGCCGCCGGAGAGGCCGCGCTACCTCATGGGCGTCGGGCACCCCGGCGACCTCCTCCACGCGGTCGCGAACGGGTTCGACCTCTTCGACTGCGTCCTCCCGACTCGGGCCGCGCGCCACGGCCTCGCCTACACCTCGGAGGGGACGGTCGTCCTCAAGCAGGCGCGCTTCCGGAGCGACCGGGCCCCGCTCGACCCGGCCTGCTCCTGCCCGACGTGCGCGACGGCGTCGCGCGCCTACCTGCGGCACCTCTTCCTGCTCGGTGAGCCGACGGCGGCGACGCTCGTGACCGTCCACAACCTCCACGCCATCCTTGACTTGATGCGGGGAATCCGGGAGGCTCTGGCGGCACGACGCTACGCGGCGTTCGCGGTCGAAGCCGCCGGGCGCCTCGATTTCGGGAAGGACAAGAGATGAATCCGATCGCCCTCCTGCAGGCCGCCCCGGCGACGCCGTCGATGAAGGACGGCCTGCTTCAGATGGTCCCGTTCCTCCTCATCTTCGTCGTCTTCTACTTCGTCCTCCTCGCCCCGATGAGGAAGCAGCAGAAGAAGACGAAGGAGATGCTCGCCCAGCTGAAGAAGGGTGACCGGGTGATGACCTCCGGCGGGATCTACGGGACCGTCGCCCAGGTCGAGGACCAGATCGTCTGGGTGAAGATCGCCGACACGCTGAAGGTGAAGATGGCCAAGAGCGCCATTACGGGCGTCGTCGCGGACACCGAGGGCGGCAAGGACCAGGGCTCGGCGGCCTGAGGCCGCGCGGCGCCCGAGCGCCATCGTCGTGGCGCCCCTCGTCCTCCTCCAGAGCTCCGACTGGCACGTGGGCTCGCCCCTGACCGGGCGCGGCCTCGGGCTGGGGGAGGAGCTTCGGGCGCTCCGGCGCCGGGAGGTCGACGAGGCGCCGGAACGGTTCGTCCGGGCCGCGCGAGAGACGGCGCCCGACGCCGTCCTCCTTCCCGGCGACCTCTGGGACGCCGAGAGCGTCCCCCCCGCCCTCTTCCGGAAGCTCGTCGAGGCGTTCGAGAGCCTCGCGCCGGTGCCGGTCTTCATCGCGCCGGGCAATCACGACTTCGCCGGCCCGTGCGGCTTCTACGACGGGGCCTTCCTCGACGCTCTCGGACTGCCGGACTGGCCTGCCAACGTTCGCGTCTTCCGGAGCTCCGAGTGGGAGACGGCGGCCGTTCCGGGGCGGGACGACGCGACTGTCACCGGGCGGGCCTTCCTTTCGCCCCTCGTCGAGACCGGCCGACCCCTCGCTCCGCCGCCGTCGCGTTCGCCGTCCGCGCTCGCGATCCTCATGATCCACGGCTCCCTCGAGAGCTATCGCGGTCCGGACGCCCCTTCCGGCTCGAAGAAGACCGCACCGTTCTCGAAGGAGGAGCTCCTCTCCGCGGGCTTCGACTGGGCAGCCCTGGGGCATCACCACCGGCTGGAGGTCGTCGCGCGCGAGGACGGAAGCCCTGCGGGGGCCTACAGCGGCTCGCCGACGGGACGGGGCCTGGACGAGACCGGGCCGAGGCATTTCCTGAAGGTCACGCTCGGGGCGGGATCGCCGGCCCGCGTCGAGACGCTCCCCGCCGAATGCCGGAAGGTGCTCGACCTGGAGCTCGACGCGGCCGGTCGGGACGGCGAGGGTCTGCGGGAAGCCGCCCTCGCGCTCCTCCTCGAGGCCGGAGCGACGCCGGGCGACCTCGTGCGGCTCACCGTCATGGGCCGGCCCGCGGCCGCGACCCGGGCCTGCCAGGCCCTGGGCGACCTGAAGGGGCTCGTCGCTCACCTGGCGCTCCGCGACCGGACTCTCGGCGACGCGGAGGCCCGACCGGACCGGGGGACGGCGGAGGGACGGTTCGCTCTCGAGCTGGAAGCGCGCCTCGCTGCGACGGAGGACCCCCGGGCGCGGCGGGTCCTCGAGCTCGCGTCCTCCCTGGGGCGCGAGGCGCTCCTCGGCCGCGTGCCGGCTCCCCCCGCAGAGGAGGATCTCTGAGGATCGAGCGCGTCGTCGTCGAGGGCTTCGGGCCGCTCGAAGGGATCGACCTCTCGTGGGGCGACGGTGAGCTCCTCCTCGTCCTCGAGCCGAACGAGACCGGGAAGTCGACGCTCTGCGAAGCGATCACGGCCGCGCTCTACGGGCTGCCGAAAGGACGCTCGGCGGGAGGGCGGTCGCGCGAGTCCCGGCGGCCGAGGAGCGGCGCGCCCACCCGGCTCCGCCTCGACGTGTCGGCGGCGGCCGGACGTTTGTCGATCGAGAGGGACTTCGACGAGGGGACGCTGCGCGTCGTGGACCGCGAACGCGGAGAGGACCGGACCGCGGAGTTCCTCCGCGCGGGCGGCCGGGACGCCGTCGGCGAGAAGCTGACCGGTCTGACGGAGGCGCTCTTCCGGACCACGGCCTACGTCGGGCAGAACGTCCTCGACGGTGACGCCCTCGACTCCTCGCTCACCGTCGAGCTCGCGCGAATGGCCGACTCGGGCGGAGGCGAGGCGAGCGTCGTTCGAGCGCTCCGGCTTCTCGAGGCGGCGCGCGCCCGGATGCCCGACGCGACCACGGGGGCGCAGGTCTCGGTCGAGACCGAGATCGTGCGGGCGAGCCGCCGGGTGGAAGAGAAGCGGGCCGAGGTGGCCCGACTCGCCAAGGCGCGGGAGGCGGCCGCGGAGGCCGCCGGGAGGCTCGCCGCGTGGACCGCGGAGAGGGACGCCGCCCGGCGGGCCGCGGCGCTCGCGGAGGTGGCCGTCGTCGAGAGCGAGCGCCGAAGCCTCTCGGCCGAGCTGGAGCGGAGGAGAACGGAGCAGCGGCGCCGGGGCGAGCTGGAGGCCGAGGCGAGGTCGCTCGAGAGGGAGGCGGCCCTCTTCGCGCCCGAAGCGCTCGCCGCGGTCGACGCCCTCCGCTCAGCGCGCGGCAACCGGCCCGACGCCCTCGTCGCGGCCCGCGCGGCGCTCGCCGCGGAGCGCGCCGCCACGGAGGCGGAGGACCGTGAGAGGCGGAAGAGGGCGGGGGGGCTCGCCGAGCTCGATCCGGAGGCGCGGACCCTCCTCCGCAGGCACCTCGAGGCGGCCCGGGAGGCGGAGTCGGAGTCGGAGGAGGCCGAGAAGGCTCTCGAGGCCGAGTGGCAGGAGCTCCGCAAGGACGGGCTCGCCGAGGACCTCCGCCGGCTGGACGGTCTCGGCGCCGCCGACAGGGACTTCGTCGCCGGGGCGGAGGAGAGCCGGCAGGGGTTCGAGCTCGAGGGGGTGCAGCTGGATCGCCGGTTCGCCGACGCCGGAGCGCGCGCCTCGATCGTCGCGGGCGAACGCCGGGTCCTGGTCCGGAGGGCCCGGGCGCTGGTCGTCGCGGCCGGTCTCGTCGCGCCTTTCGCCGTCGGGACGCTGATCCGGCGCGGCCGGCCGGACGACCCGCTCGTCCTGATGCTCTTCGCGTTCGCACTCGTCCTCGCGCTCTACGGCGGGATCGCCTGGGCCCGCGGAAGCCGCTATGGTCGGGAGGAGGAAGCCCGCTTCCGGCAGGAGGAGGCCGCCGCCCGCGCCGAGGCCCAGGAGACGCGGCGGCGCCTCTCCGAGCTTCGCCTGCGGCTCGAGCAGGTCGCACGCGGAGCGGGATTCAAGGACTCCGCGGGTCTCCTGAAGGCGCAGCGGAAGGCGCGCGCCGCGGACGAGGAAAGGCAGCGGCTCGTCGAGAAGCGGGTGCGCCTTTTCGCGGCCGGCGAGCGGCTCGCCGCCGCCGCGAAGGGACTCGAGGCTTTTCGCGGCGCGCTCGGGCTCCCGTCGGGCCTGCCGACGGCCGATGAGTCGACGCGGGTCGTTCATATGCTCGCCGACCTCGAGAAGGCGGACTCGGCCCTCGCGGGGCGCCGCGAGGCTGCGGAGAGGGAGGCCGAGCGCCTGGCGGCGGAAGAGAGGGATCTGCGCCGCCTCGAAGAGGAGCTGACCGTCCTCTTCGCTCGGCTCGAGGTCCCTGCGGGGCTCTCGCTTCCGGAGTCGCTCCTTTTCCTCGAGGCGGGGCGCGCCCGCGCCGCCCGCCGGCGGGAGATCCTCGAGGTCGAGCTCCCCGCGCTCGCGGTGGCGCCGCCGCCGGACGGGGACGAGACCGTCGAGGAGCGCGTCCGGCTCCTCGCCGCCGAGGTCGAGATGCGACTGGACGTCCTCGGCGCGGCGTCTTCGGACCTCTCCGTCCCGCCTGAGCCGGAAGCGGCCCGACGCGCGGCCGAGGCCCTCCGCGA
>CAZWRQ010000186.1:0-10076 GCA_964636395.1 uncultured Holophagales bacterium | reverse complement strand
CAGCGCGGCGCGGAGCCCCCGGTGGACGAGCGCGTGGACCGCGCCCGGCTCGAGGAAGCGGACCTCGCTCTTCTGAGGGTGGACGTTCGGGTCGACCCTCTCGGGCGGGCAGGAGACGAAGAGCGCCCAGGCCGGGTGCCGCTCGCCGAGGAGCGCCTCCTCGGCCGCGAGGCGCGCCGCGTGCGAGACCGAGCCGTCGCGCGCCGCGCGGCCGTTCACGAAGAGCCACTGGAACGTGCGGGACGCGAACGTCGTCTCCGGCGGAGAGACGGCGCCGACGAGCCGCATCCCCGCGTGGGCGAAGTCGACGGCGATCACGCGCGGCAGCGTTCCCCGCCCCATCACCTCCGCGAAGCGGTCGAGGGCGCCGGCGACGGCGACGGCCGGGAGCGCGAGGAGGTCGCGCTCCCCGCTCCGGAGCGTGAACGCCACGTCGGGGCGCGAGAGGGCGAGCGACGTCAGCGCCTTCACGACGGCCCGCTGCTCGGCGTCCTGCGACTTCAGGTACTTCCGGCGGGCCGGGACGTTGGCGAAGAGGTCCTCCACGACGACGCGCGTCCCCTTCGTCTGGCGCGTGGGCCGCGCGACCGGCGCCTCGCCCCGGTCCGCGACGACCTCCGTCCCGAGCCCCGAGCCGTCCGGCGAGGTCACGAGGACGAGGCGCGAGACGGACGCGATCGACGGGAGCGCCTCGCCCCGGAAGCCGAGGCTCCCGATCCGCCCGAGGTCCTCCGCCGTCCGGACCTTCGACGTCGCATGCCGCTCCAGCGCGAGCCGGGCGTCGTCCGGGTCCATCCCGCAGCCGTCGTCGGACACCGAGATCCGGGCGATTCCGCCCCCCTCGATCTCCACGTCGACCCGCCGCGCCCCGGCGTCGAGCGCATTCTCGACGAGCTCCTTCACGACGGACGCGGGCCGCTCGACGACCTCGCCGGCGGCGATCTGGTCGACGAGGACGTCCGGGAGGACCGCGATCCGCGCCATCGGCCGCGGAGAGTAGCAGGGGGGCGATCGGGGTACTCTCGGGCCATGGAGCGGTCCCGGCGCCTCTCCCCGGCCCTCTTCGCGTTCGCGGCGCTCGTCCTCGCGATCCTCGTTGCGGCGTCCGTCCTCGTCGGCCGCGTGGCGCGGCTCCCGAGGGAGATGGCCGGGGCGGTCCCGCACGGCATCCGAGAGACCGCCGCGGCCGTCTCGGACGGCCTCGCGAAGCTGGCCGCGGCGATCCGGACGCGGAGCGTGACGACGGAGCTCCGGAGCGCCGTCGCCGACCTGCGCGGGACGAAGAAGCTCCAGGTGGCGGAGCTGACGCAGCTCGAGGTCGTCGAGAGGCGCGACGCGACACGCCTCCTCGGCGTCCCTCTCCCCGACGTCGTCGTCTCGGCGCGCGCGCCGGTGACGTACGTCTACACGCTCGATCTCGACGCGCGCTGGGACTTCGACCTCGCCGGGAGGACGGTGAGCGTCCTCGCCCCGGACCTCGTGGCGAACGCGCCCGCCGTCGACGTCTCGAAGCTCGAGCTCGTGAAGACGGAGTCGTCGATCCTCCGGGACGAGGACCGCGTCGTCGAGGAGCTGCGCCTTTCCCTCACGGAGGTTTTCCGGGCGCGGGCCCGGCAGAACGTCCCGCTCGTGCGGGAGACCGCGCGGAAGGAGACCGAGGCGTTCGTCAGGAGCTGGCTCGTCCGCGCCTACGAGCTCCCCGAGGACGTCCGGGTCGTCGTCCGGTTCCACGGGGAGCCCGCGACCGTCGGCCCGGTGGGCGTCGCCCTCCCGCCGCGGGGCTGACGCGACCGCGGGACGCTAGGTGGAGACGACGGACGCCTCGGCCGCCGGCCGGCGGAAGGACAGGGCGAGCGCGCCGAGCGGAACGGCGAGGAAGAGGAGCGTCACGAGGAACGCGAGCGTCGTCAGTGCGACGCCCGTCGTCGCGGCGACCTTCACGAGGTCGTTCTGCCCCGTGATCGCGACCGTGAGGTAGTCGGTCCGCGCAGCCGCGCTGAAGGCGACGCCGCCGAAGAGCTTCACGTTCCGCGCGACGAGATAGAACGCGAAGAATGCCCAGACGACGCGCTCCCACTCCGGCCGCTCCGACCGGGCGACGCGCCGGAAAGCCCACGACGCGAACGCGGCCTCCGCGAGGTGTCCGCCGAGGTCGAAGGCCGTGACGTGCGCCTTCGTGAAGGCGAGGAGGGGGTAGAGGAGGGCGACGGCTGCGAAGACGAGGTTCCACCGTGGCGCCCGGCGGTACCTCACGGCGAGGAAGACGAGGCCGCCCCACACGAGCGCCGCGACGCCCCGGTTCTGCTCGAAGACGACGGTCATGACGATCGCCGGCAGGGCCGTGCAGCCGAAGAACCAGGCGACGAACGTGTGCCCGAGCTCGTGCACGAAGAAGGAGATGCCCTCGCCCATCACGCGGAACGGGAAGAACCATCCGAGGAGGACGGACGGGACGAAGGCGACGAGGAGCGCCCGGACACCGGGCGCGAGGGCGGCCCAGGCGGCGGCGACGCCCTCGGCACCGCTCGCCCGGGGCCTCGGCGGCGGCGGAGCGGGCGGCGGCTGGGCGACACCGGGAGCGGCGGGCCCTGGGGAGCTCGATGCCGCGATCCCGCCCGCTCCGCCGGAAGGCCCTGGGGGGTCGGCCGCCGGCAATGCGGCCTCGCTCTCGGCGGTCCCGCCCGCCTCGCCGTACTCCACGACGCTCCGGACGAGGTTCCGCTCGTCCCACGGGGCGAGGACGTGACGCCACCCGCCTCCCGCGCGCGGCTCGACGCGGAGGACCTCCCAGAGGTCGCCGTCCCACCGGACGGCCGTGCCGGGGCGGAGGGGAGCGCGTGGGCCGCCCTCCTCCCGCCCCGACCATCCTTTCGGCCGGAGCGAGAGGAGGACGACCGTGCCGTCGGTCGTCGGCTCGAGGCGGTCGCGGCCGGTGGGGCGGGGCGTCACGCGGAGACGTTACCCCGGACCGGCCACAGCGCGAAGCCTCACTTCAGCGGCGCGTGGAACTCCCCGGAAAGCTGGGTCCACTTGTCCTTGACGTCGAACTTCCCGGAGATCGAGTCGGCGGTCAGCGAAGTGACCTCGATCGTCCCCGTGGGCTGCGAGAGCGAAAGGGACGTCCCGCCCGTCACGGCGATCGAGACGCTCGCCGTCATCTCGGCCTGCCCCTGGGACTTCGTCGGGTCGTACATCCCGGCGACGAACTCCAGCGTCTCGCCCGCCGCCACCTGCTTCTGCCTCACCAGACCGAGCTCGACCCGTCCCTGGCCCGGCTCGGGCGAAGTCCTCTTGCGGTACTCGGCCATCGTCGTCGGGGCGAAGTCGTAGTTCGTGAGGACGACGGTGACCGACGCGACCCCGACCGAGGAGTCCTTGAACGCGATCGCTCGCGGCGAAGCGAAGTCGGGGGCGTTCTCCTTCGGCCAGGCGCCGTTCGTCGACGTCACCGTGACCTTCGTGACCCCGGCGGGGGCGGCCGGAGCCGGAGCCTCCGGCGCGGGAGCCTCGGCGACGGGAGCGGCCTCCGGGGCCGCGGGCTTCTCGGCAGGCTTGCCGCAGGCGGCGAGGAGGCAGGCTCCCGCCAGGACGGACAGTGCGGTCGTTCTCATCGAGGTCATGGGATCCTCCTGCGTCCATCCTCCCGCCGGATCGCGCAGGATGCAATTGACGGGCGTCACCGCCCGATCGCCCAATCTGAGACCAATTCACAAAGCGCCGCCCCGCTGCGGCCGAAGCCGGAGCGGGGCGGCGAGGTCTCCGAGGGGAGGGCCTACAGGCGCGGGAGGAACGCCGTCAGGTAGGTCCAGAAGTTCTTCACCGACGGGATGCTCACGCACTCGTCGGGGGAGTGGGCGTTGCGGATCGTCGGGCCGAAGGAGATCGTGTCCATCCCGGGATACTTCTCGCCGATGATCCCGCACTCGAGGCCGGCGTGGATCGCCTTGACCTCGGGCTCCTTCCCGAACAGCTCGGCGTGGACCTCCTTGGCGAGGCCGAGGAGCGGAGAGGTCACGTTCGGCTTCCACCCGGGGTAGCCGTCGCCTTGCTCCACCTCGAAGCCGGCGAGGCCCATCGCGGTCGCCATCATCCGGCCGGCGTCTTTCTTCGCCGACTCGACGGAGCTGCGCTGGCTCGTCGAGAAGCTGACGACGTCGTCCTTCGTCTCGACGATCGCCAGGTTCGTCGAGGTCTGGACGAGGTTCGGGATGTCGGGGGACCACCCCAGGACGCCGTGCGGCGCCGCGTGGATGAAGCCGACGATCCGCGCGAGGTCCGCCTCGGCGATCGGATCGGGAGCGGCGTCGATCCGCTCCAGGCCGACGTTCACCGGGTTGTCGAAGCGCCCCGCCTCGGAGCGGACGTCCGCCTCGAGCTTCGCGAGCGCCGCGCGCACCTCCGGCTCCTTCGCCGGGTCGAGCCAGCCGAGCGCGAAGCCCTCACGGGCGATCGCATTCCGCTTGCTGCCGCCGTCGAGCGTCGAGGCCGCGAAGCCGAACGCTCCCGCCTCGGTGACGGCGCGAGCGAGCACCTTCAGGGCGTTCACGCGCCCCTCGTGGATGTCGCAGCCGGAGTGTCCGCCGCGGAGCCCGGTGACCGAGATCCGGTACGGCGAGAGGGCGGCGGACGGCTTCGTCCGCACGACCTTCGTCGTGGCGAGGGTGTCGACCCCGCCGGCGCAGCCGACGTAGACCGCCCCCTCTTCCTCGGTGTCGAGGTTGAGCATCCGGCGACCGGTGACGAAGCCGGGCGCGAGGACGTTCGCCCCCGTCATCCCCGTCTCCTCGTCGATCGTGAAGAGGCACTCGAGGGGCGGGTGGGCGAGGTCGTTCGACTCGAGGATCGCGAGCGCCGCGGCGCAGCCGATCCCGTTGTCGGCGCCGAGCGTCGTGCCGTCGGCCTTGACGACGTCTCCGTCGACGATGAGGCGGATCGGGTCCTTCGTGAAGTCGTGGGCGGTGCCCGAGTTCTTCTCGCAGACCATGTCGACGTGGCCCTGGAGGACGACGACGGGCTTCGACTCGAGCCCCTTCGTCCCGGGCTTGCTGATGACGACGTTCCCGACCTGGTCGACCTTCGCGGGGAGGCCGAGGCGGGCGGCGACCGCGACGACGTGGGCCGAGGCGGCGGCTTCGTTCTTGGAGCCGCGGGGGATCGCGGCGAAGGCGGCGAAGTGGTCCCAGAGCAGCTTCGGCTCGAGACCGGAGAGGGGGTGGGTCATGAGGGGGTCTCCTTCACGAGGCCGGAGAGGCCGGCCCGTGATCATAGCCGGTCGGGAGCTCGCGGGCGCCGGATCACGATCCGGCAACGGGGAGGGCGCCGGACCCCGCCGAGGCCGTCCCGGCGGGCATCGGCGCCCGTCACGGAGCGTCCCGTACGATCCGCTCCGGAGGTCCCGATGCCTCGTCCCGCCCTGCTCGCCCTGCCGCTCCTCGCCAGCCTCGCTCTCGCCGCCGAGCCCGCGGCGAAGCGCCCCCTCACCGTCGACGACATCTGGTCGGCCATCCGCGTCGGCGCTCCGGTCGTCTCGCGGGACGGCGCGGTCGCCGTCTACCCGCGGTCCGTCTGGGACGCGGAGAAGAACCGGCTCCTCTCCGACCTCTGGCTGCAGCCGGTCGCGGGCGGGCCGGGACGCCGGCTCACCGCGCACGAGGCGGGCGAGTCCTCCCCCGCGATCTCGCCCGACGGCTCGCGCGTCGCCTTCGTCGCGAAGCGCGACGGCGACGAGGTCGCGCAGCTCTACGTCCTCCGCCTCGACGGCGGCGAGGCGGAGCGCCTGACCGACCTCCCCGCCGCTCCCGGCTCGCCCCGCTTCACGGCGGACGGGAAGCGGATCGTCTTCTCGGCGAACGTCCTCGGCGAGAGCCTCGAGACGACGAGGGCGGAGCTTGCGCGCCGGAAGAAGGAGGAGAGGACCCGGGTCCTCGCGACCGTCTCCGAGCGCCGGCTCGTCCGCTACTGGGACCGCTGGCTCGAGCAGGACGAATGGCCGCACCTCCTCTCCGTCGACGTCGAGACGCGCGCCGTCGCCGACCTGACGCCCGGGATGAAGCGGTTCGGCCGCCTCGAGGGCGGCCTCGATTTCGACGTCGCACCCGACGGCTCCGTCGTCTTCGCCGCGAACTCGACTGAGCCCCCGTACCGAGCGCTGAACGGCGACCTCTTCCTCGTCCCGGCCGGCGGCGGCGCACCGCGGAACCTGACGGCCGACAACCCCGCCGAGGACACCTCCCCCGTCTTCTCCCCCGACGGGAGGACGATCGCCTATGGGCGCGAGGCGAAGGGCGACGGCTGGCCCGACCGGACGCGTCTCGCCCTCCTGGACGTCGCGAGCGGGAAGACGAAGGTCCTTACGGAGAGCTGGGATCGCGTCCCTCAGGGCTGGAGCTTCACCCCCGACGGCCGGACGCTCGTCTTCCTCGCCGAGGACCGTGCCCGGACGCACGTCTGGTCGCTGCCGGTCTCAGGCGGGACGCCGAAGGTCGTTTGGAAGGGAGGCCGCGCGAACGCCCTCGAGGTCGCAGGGCCGGCCGGACTCGTCTTCACCTACACGACGTTCCGCCGGCCGCCCGAGCTCGCCGCGGTGAAGCTCGACGGCTCGGGCTTCCGCAACCTCACGTCGTGGAACGACGCCCTGATGGAGCAGATCGCCTTCGGCGAGGAGCGCGAGATCGTCTTCAAGGGAGCCGGCGGCGACGACGTCCAGATGTTCGTCGTCCATCCGCCCGGCTTCGAGAAGGGGAAGACGTACCCGCTCCTCCACGTCGTCCACGGCGGCCCGATCGGGACCTCGGGAGACGAGTTCCACCTCCGCTGGAACGCCCACGCCTTCGCAGCCCCCGGCTACGTCGTCGCCCTCGTCAACTTCCACGGCTCCTCGAGCTTCGGCCAGCCGTTCGTCGAGTCGATCCTGGGCGCCCCGGGCGACAAGCCGTTCCAGGACGTGATGGCCGCGACCGACTTCCTCGTCGCCGAGGGCTCCGTCGACCCGAAGCGGATCGCGGCGGCCGGCGGATCGTACGGCGGCTACCTCGTGAACTGGATCGCCGGGCAGACCGACCGCTTCGCAGCGCTCGTCAGCCACGCCGGCATCTACAGCCTCCTCGGCCAGTTCGGCTCCGACCTCGCCTACGGCCGCCAGCACTCCTACGGCGCCTACCCCTTCACGAATCCCTCGGCGATCGAGCGCTGGACCCCGAATCGCTACGCCGCGAGCCTGAAGACGCCGATGCTCGTCGTCCACGGCGAGAAGGACTTCCGCGTCCCGATCACCCAGGGGCTCGAGCTCTACGGCGTCCTGACGGCCAAGGGAGTCCCCGCTCGCCTCGTCGCCTACCCCGACGAGAACCACTGGGTCCTGAAGGGGACGAACGCGAAGCACTGGTACGGCGAGGTGCTCGGGTGGCTCGAGAGGTGGCTGAAGTAGCGCTGCTCGCGCCCTCCCGGTGACCCGGTCGAGCTCGCTGCAGGGCGGACGCCGGCGCTCCTCAGCGCCGCGGCGGCATCCGTTCGACCAGCAGCTCGAGGACGATCGCCGCCTGCCCGCCGTCCCAGCTCGAGTCGATCGTCCAGCGGAGCGGCTTGCCCATCTGCAGCCGGAACGTCTCCGCCCGGCGCGCCACGAGGGAGGCGCCGCCCCCTGCCGGCGTCCGCGTCACCGCCGCGAAGACGGCGAAGAGAAGGCTCTCGTCCTCCGCGCGCAGCTCCAGCGGCAGTCCGTGAATCTCGGCGACCTGGCTGAAGACGTCCTTCGGTCCCGCCTCGAAGCCGGACTTCGTGCTGAAGCCGGAGTCGGAGCGGAAGGCGACTCTCGGCTCGGAGAGGCTCTCCTCGGCGTCCTCCGTCCTCTCGAGGAGCTTCATCGTCAGGACGAGCGGCTCCGGCTTCGGGATGCGGAGGGGCTCTTTCACCACCGCTCCGGGCAGCGGATCTCCGACCTCCACGAGCAGACGGGGATCGCAGCCGGCGAGCCACGCTTTCGTCCCGGAGGCGGCGGCCTCGCCGAGGATCCTCCCCTTCGCACCTCCACCCGAAGGATCGACGGCGGCGAGGGCGACGCCGACCGTCGCTCCCCCGTACGCCCCGAGGCGGCCGAGCGTGACGGGCCCGGCGCAGCCGGGCACTTCGACCCGGCCGGCGAAGTCGGGGACGCGGACCGCGACCGGGGGGGCGCCGGCGCCGTCGAGCCAGAAGCGGAGGACTCCGCCGAGCGGGACGGGATCGGACGTCCGCGCCGCGGGGGCCGTCGCCGCCCCGGTCGCCTTCGAAGCCCCCTTCGCTCGTGCGCGGAGGACCTTCGACGAGACCGTGACGTCGACGTTCGCGGCTTGGCCGATCATCTCGAGAGCCTTCCGAAGCGGCACGTTCGAGATTTCGACGCTCACTCGGCCGCCGACGCCGGGGTCCAGGATCGGCGTGACGCCGAGCAGGTCGGCGAGCTTCTCGAGGACGTCGACGACGGAAGCGTCCTTCAGCTGCAGGGCGATGGGGACGTCGAGGCGGTCCTGCGTGTCCATCTCGACCGGGACGGGCGCGGGTGCGGCTTCGACGGCGGGCGCGCCCGCGAGAGCCGCCGCGACGAGAACGGGAAGGATCACAGCCGGTCTCCTTTCATCGGTCGGGACGGCGGAAGCGATTCGGCCCGGCGGACGAGGTCGGGTCCGCTCAGGACGACGCCGGTCTCGTCCCCTTCCAGAACGTAGACGACCGGCGGCTCGGGCCGGCGCGCGAGCGCGACGGCGAGGAGCGCGACGGCGACGAGCGAGGCGGCCAGAAGGCCCGAGGCCGCCGTCCGCCGCGCGCGACGGAACCTCCCGGCGGCGGTCTGCGCGGCGACGAGCGGGTCGGCGAGGAGCGCGTCCCGCCGCGCCACGCGGGCGCAGGCCGAGCACGCGGCGAGATGGGCGGAGAGCGCGCTGTCGTCGAGATCGTCGAAGTCGGGGCAGCTCACGGTTCTTCCTCCAGGATCGCGGCAATGCGGCGGCGGCCTCGGCAGAGCCGCGCGCGGAGCGCCTCCTCGCCGATGCCGAGCGCCCGCGCGGCCTCCGTCGGGGTAAGCCCGTCGTCGGCCACGAGACGGAGCGCGCGCCGGGTCCCCTCGGGGAGCGACTCGAGCGCCGCCGCGGCCCGCCGCGCGCGCTCGGCCAGGAGGGCGCGCGACTCGGGATCGAGGTCGTTCGTCGCCCGGAGCTCCTCTCCGCGCGTCACCTCGACCCAGGCGCGCCGCCGCCGCGAGGCGTTCGCCCCGATCCTCCAGGCGATCGCGAAGAGGAGGGAGCGCAGCGGGCCGGGCGCCGGCGCACCGAACCGTCCCGGCCGGCTCAGGAGAAGGACGAAGAGGTCCTGGACGAGGTCGCGGGCGTCCTCGCCGTGGCCCCGGCGCTCCAGGAGGGCGCGGAGGGAGGAGCCGATCCGGAGCGCCTCGTCGACGACGGGAGCCGCCGACCCTCCGGGGACCTCTTCACGAGGGCTGCTCACGAGAGGGTAATGTCGCACGGCGGCGTCGCGTGACACCGCAATGCCGAAAGGCGCGCAAAACCGGGGAGAGACGCGCGGGCGACGTGGCCCGCGGGTTCGTCAGACCCCGGCGTTCGCCTTCAGGAAGGCGATCACCTTCTCCGGGTCGTGGCGCTTGCCGGCCTCGAGCGAGCCTGTCTCCTGGACCTTCACGGCCTTGCCGGTGCCGTCGAGGACGACGAGGAGCGGGACGCCCGTCTTCGGGTCGGCTCCCCATCCCTTCGCGAGGTCGAGGTTCTTCGTCATCTTCCCGACGTCCACCTTGACCGGGACGTAGCCCGCCGCGAGCTCCGCGGCGACCGCTTTGTTCCTCGTAAAGAGCCGGTCGAGGGCGCGGCACCAGCCGCACCAGTTCGCGCCGAGCGTCACGAGGACCCGCTTCTTCTCCTTCTTCGCCTTCGCCACCGCTGCGGCGACGTCGGCCTTCGCGTCGGCCGTTTCGTCGTAGAGGTCGGGCTCCAGGGGCCTCCGGACGGTAGACGGCTCGGCGATACCGGGACCGGCCTGCTTCGAGGCGGCTCCGGCGCCCCCCGGGCCAGGCTGGGCGGGGGCGCCGGAGC
>CAZWRQ010000185.1:0-10194 GCA_964636395.1 uncultured Holophagales bacterium | reverse complement strand
GGCGCGCGGCGCGGAAGGCCTGGCGCTCGATCTTCTCGACGACGGCGCGGCGCGGGTCGTCGGCGGGCGTGTCGTCGAGGAGGAGGCGGGCGTAGCTCGCGACGCCGGTGAGCGGAGTGTTCACCTCGTGCGCGACGCCGGCGGAAAGGCTCGAGAGGGCCGAGAGGCGCTCTTGATCGGCGAGGCTCCTCTCGAGGCGCGCGAGCTCGGTGGCGTCGCTGAGGACCCACACCCGCGCCGCGGAGCCTTCCGAGGCGCCCGGAAAAGGCGAGGCCGCGACGTCGATCGCGCGCGGCTCCCCGCCGACCGTCACCTCGACGCGCGCGGGAGCGCGGGCCGCGAGGACGGCCTCGGGGAGGACCTCCTCGGCCCGTCGCCCGACGAGGTCCCCGGAGCCCGATCCGAACAGGGCCTGGAACGCGGGGTTCGCCGACGTGATGCGGCCCGACTCGTCCGTGGCGGCGATCGCCGCGGGGGAGCCGGTGACGACGTCCTCGTGGAACTCCTTCAGCTTCCGGTAGCGATCCGCCTGCGCCTCGAGCTCGCCGTAGAGGCGGGCGTGGTCGACGGCGAGCGCCGCCGAGGCCAGGACGGTCTCGAGCAGCTCGACGTCCTCGGCCGACAGCGGGTCGCGGCCGTCCCGGTCCGCGACGGCGAAGAGGCCGAGGAGCCGGCCGGATAGGGCGAGCGGAGCGATCGTCCGGAGGCCGGCGTGCCGGAGGCGCGCCACCGCGGCCGTGGGGCGTTCCGTGAAGGCGAGGCGCGAGAGACGCAGCGTCCGCGTCGCCGCGTCGGCCGGGAGCTCCGCCGCGGGAAGCGGGTCGCCCCCGTCGAGCGCGGAGGCGTCGAAACGTCCGTCGGGGAGAGCGAGGAGGAGCGTCGCGCGCGGCACGCCGAGGCCGTTCGTGACGCGCTCCGCGAGGAGGGGGCCGATCTCGAAGAGGCGCCTCGGGCGGGCGAGGTCGCGAACGAGCGCGAGGAGACCCTGCCGCTCCCCGAACCGCTCGCCGTACTGGACGCGCGCGAGCGCGGTCGAGAGGCCGCGGCGAACGGGGAAGAAGGTGAGGGCGATCAGGAGGCCGGCTCCCGTCTCGACGATTCCGCGCCCGTAGGGCATCCCCGGGAGGACCCGGCCGAGGTCGACCACCTGCGCGAGCGAGAAGAGCCCCGCGCCGAGGAACGCCGCGCCGAGAAGGGCCACCGTCTCCCGCGTGAGGATCTCGACGTCCCAGAGGCGGTAGCGCGTCAGGGCCGCGACGAACGCGACGGGCACGAGGACGAGCGGCACGATCGAGAAGCTCGAGACGACCGGGATCGGCGCGCCGAGGAGCCGGGGGAGGAAGTCGAGGAGTACGACGGGCAGGAGGCCCCCGGCCGTCCCGGCGAGGAGGAACCGGACCTGCTTCTCGGCGAGGAGGTCGAGACGCCGCGCGGCGAGCGTGACGAGGCGGAGGACCGCGACGACGACGCCGAGCAGCATCGCCGCCTGCTGCGCGCGGTCGAGCCGGAGGACGAGGGCCGTGGCGTCGGTGTCCGCGGCGGGCGGGTGGAGGTAGGTCGCGGCGGAGAGCGCGGCCAGGGCGACGGCCGGGAGGAAAAAGAGCCAACCAGGCGCACGAGCCGCGCGGCGAGGGAACCGGAACACGAATGCGAGGAGGAACGCCGGCAGGAAGGCCCGCGCGAGGTCCTCGATGAGGGTCCCGAACCGGAAGAGCGCGTCGAAGGGTGGGGCGGGGGTGAGGACCAGAACCGCGGCGGCGCAGGCGGCGAACCCGGCGAAGTGAAACGCTCCGGCCGGGTCGGCCTCGTCGGGCGCGGTTCGCAGGACGAGCCCCGCGGCCACGACGAACGCGGTCCCGACGAGGAGCAGGAGGAAGTAGCGGGTGTCCCAGGGCGAGGCGTCGACCCGGCCCGAAAGCCGAAGGAGCTGCCCGTCGCGCAGGACGGTCAGCTCGACGTCGCCTTCGATCGACCTTACCGGGTCGGGCAGCGCCCGGGCCTCGGCCCCGTCGACGAGAAGGAGCAGGTCGCCCGGGAGGAGCCCGGCCGCGGCGGCGGTCCCGGGGACCCTGACGCGGAAGCCGCTCTCTTCGGGGGTCAGGAGAAGCCCCGTCTGCCCCGTGGTCGCGATCTTTCTTGCGGCCGTGAAGCCGATTGGCACGAGGAGAGCGAGGAAGACGCCGAGAAATCCCCACCGGAGGATTCGCGTGCTCCGCCTGCGCAGGTTCCTCATCCTGCTCGGGCACAGGCAAACGAAGTGCCAGAGATTCGAATCGTTGGAGCGGCGGAAACCGCTTCAAGGGAGGGGCTTAGATTGCTGCTGAGACGAATTGTAGCGTCCGTAGCCGCAAAAATTGAATCGAAATCCAAAAAACCCGGGACGGTTCAGAACGTGAGCGAGAGACCGCCGGACATCTGCCGGTTCGGACGGACGGGCGAGTCCCCTTCGCTTCGGTTCTCGAGCGCCATGGAGAAGAGCGCCTGCCACCGTGATCCCAGGGCGCGGAGGAGCGGAATGGGAACCTCCTGGGCGATCGTCACGTCGACGGATTCGCGGCCGTTCCTGTAGGAGGCGTTCCGCCCGAGCTCCTGCTCGAGCAGCCGGTAGCGGATCGAGACCGCCGTCCCGCTCGGGAGCACGTCGATCCGGGCGCTGGAGACCTGGTACCGGGCTTCGTTCCGCAGCGCGCCCAGCAGCGCGCCGTCGCCTCGGACCCGCCCCGTCGTGAGCGCGAGCCGCGCCGCCAGGCCGGGGCCGAGAACGAACGAAAACGAGCCCGAAGCTTCGTCCGCAACGTCGCCGGGGAAGAGGTAGAGGGCGTCGACTCGATCGATCAGCTCGGAGTCTAGGAGCAGCTGGAACGCGTCGGAGATCTCTCTCCGGCTCGTTTCCAGCTCGAGGCGGGTCGTACCGTCGCCCGATTCGAGCCGGGCGCCGGCCCGGTAGTGCGAACGGGTCGCCCGCACGAGATCGGCGGCGTCGATTCCGACGAACCCGTGGAGCGGAACGTTCGGGTCCCGCTGCTCGAACCGTCGGGAGGCGAAACCATAGACCGTCACGCCCTCGATGGCCTCCAGCGAGACGGTGATCTCGGGCGTCAGTCCGCGGGAGGTGTCGGAGTAGTCTCCCGTTCCCCCGGCTTCCACGAGGAGCGCGTCGAGCAGCCGGACGCCCGCGGCGCCGCCGACCCGCGCTTCCCGACCGCTGCGCGCGGCGTGGGCGACGGTAGCCTCGGCCAGCTCGGAGCGATAGCCGACGTGGAGGCGGACGAACCTTCCTTCGCCGACGTCGCTCCGGTATCGGGCGTCGACCGCGAGCGCGCGCCCCTCGCCGCGGAAAAGGGGCGTCGGGAGGAGCGCCGGCTCGAGGTTCCGATGGGAGACGAACCGGGCCGAGACGGAAGCGCGCGAGCCGCGGCCGGGCTCGGCGGCCCAATCGACGGAATGCGCGTCGAGCCGGGCGTCGGGGTTGTCGAACGAGGGAAGCTCGCTCATCCGGCTCGAGACGTGGATGCTGTGGCCCCGCGCGGGAAGGACGTCGAGGGCGACGCGGGACGTGCGCCCCACCTGCTCGCCGCCGGCGGCCGTCAGGCGGTCGAACTCGCCCGACAGGCCCCAGGTCGCATCCCCGCCGAGGCTGCCGCGGACGTCGAGCGCCGTCTGGGAGAGCGACTCGCTTCCTTCCGCGCCGAACCCCTGGAGGGAGCGGACGGTACCGCGGAGCGGGAGCGGGATCGACGCGGAGGCGGAGACCGGGGCGGCCGGCACTCGGGCGTCGCCGGTCGACGGCGCGGGAGCGTCGACGGGCCCTTCGTCGCGCAGGACGTCGCCTTCGAGGACCGCACGGGCCGTCCAGGGATCGAGGGCTCCGGCCGGGCCCGCGGGCAGGACGCCGCGGCGGTCCCTGTCCAGGTCGAGACGGACGAATGAGAGGCTCTCACCGGAAGCGCGGTGGAGGACCTGGGCCGTTGCCGAGCGGAATCCGGGGACTGCGGCGAGGACGGAGTAGACGCCCGGGCGGGCGTCCGCGAGGCAGAAGGTCCCTTCCGCGTCGGTCTTCAGAACCCGGACGACGGACGCGGCCGCGCCCGTCAGCCCGCGGACGACGAGCGAGACACCGGCGAGGGGAGCTCCATCGGCCCGGAGGACGCCGGAAAGGGGCGCCGTAGCCCCGTCGGGCGCGGCTTCCGCCCCCACGGCGACGAGTGCCGCGAGGCAGCCTGCGAATACGGCCGGACACAGGGGTCGCGCGGAGCGCCACACAGGTTCGACTCCGACTCCCGACAGGGCGTCGTGATGAATCATGGTCCCCCCGGACCGGAAGAGTCAACAGCTCCGGCGTGGATTTCGGAGCCGCCGAGGGGCGCCCCGGCGCCGGCGGGACCGGACGGGAAGGCCGGGGCGGCCGGTCAGGACTGAGCCGGGCCGATTCCGAGGATCGAGCGCGCCGTGTGTCCGGCGATCGACGGGTTCTCCTTCAGGCGGCGGACCGAGTACTTGTACCAGTCCCTGCCGTAGGGCACGTAGACGCGCAGCCGGTGCCCGGCCGCCAGGATCGTCCTCCGAAGGAGCGGGTCGACGCCGAGTAGCATCTGGAACTCGTAGCGGTCCGGGGTCAGCTTCAGCCGGTCGATCGTCGCGAGCGCCCGCTGGACGCACGCTTCGTCGTGCGTCGCGATGCCGGCGTAGCAGCCGGCCGAGAGGTGCTTGTCGACGATCGCCGCGAAGCTCTCGATGACGACCTGGCGGTCCTTGTACGCGAGCGCCCGCGGCTCGACGTAGATCCCCTTGCAGATCCTCACGTTCATCCGGGCCGCGATGAGCCGGTCCATGTCGCGCAACGTGCGACGCATATAGGCCTGGACGACGACGCCGACGTTCGGGAACTCTTGCTTCAGCTCGAGGGCGAGCGCGAGCGTCGACTCGGTGTACGGGGAGTCCTCCATGTCGATCCTGAGGAACGTCTCCGACTCCGCCGCCTTCCGGCAGATCGCGCGGAAGTTCTCCCGGACGAGCTTCGGGTCGATCGAGAGCCCGAGGGCCGTCGGCTTGACCGAGACGTTGGCCGGGAGGCGCTGAGCCGAGAGGACGTCGAGGACGCGGAGGTACTCGTCCCGGGTCGCCTCGGTCTGCTCCCTGCGGGTGACGGCCTCGCCGAGGACGTCGATCGTCGACATCGCCCCCTCGGCCTCGAGCTCGCGGACCGTTCGGACCGCGTCGTCGAGCGTGAGCCCGGCGATGTAGCGACGCGCGAATCGGAAGACGACGGGCTTCGGCACCAGGGGGAGCGTTCCGACGACGAGGCGGTCGAAGATGGAGCTCATGCGTCCTCCGTGGATGCTCGGAGCGCGGGCCCGGCCTCGGGAGTCCGGGCCAGGACGAGAAGGGCGACGGCTGCGGCCCCGGCGTCGCGAAGTGCGCGGGCCGCCTCGAAGGCTGTCGCGCCGGTGGTCATGACGTCGTCCACGACGAGAAGCCTCTCCCCGCGTGCGCGGGGAGAGGCCGCGAATGCGCCGCGGACGTTGTCGCGCCTTCGGGCTGCGGGGACTCGCGACTGGGGCGGCGTTTCGCGCACGCGGGAAAGGAGGGGACGGAAGGGAGCGCCCAGGCGCCGGCCGACCTCTTCCGCCAGAAGGGCGCCGGGGTCGTAGCCGCGATCGCGGGTCCGTCGCGCGGTCGAAGGGACCGGAACGACGGCCGAAAGGCTCTCGTGAAGGCGCGCCGAGCGGGCCGCGGTCGCCATCAGCAGGCCGCACCGGGAGGCGAGAATGTCGTGACCGCGGAACTTCAGGGCGTGGACCACCCGCCGCACGGAGCCCTCGTAGCGCGCGACGGCGATCGTGCGGGCGACCGGCGGGGGCGTGCCCGCGCAGGTCCGGCAGAGCGGAGCGGCACCGGGAAGGGCGCAGGTCGCGCAGGCCGTTACGGGGTCGAGGAGCGGCAGCGCTGCCCAGCAGGCCGAGCAGACGCCTCCCCCTCCGACTCCGCGCCGCGGGGTGCCGCAGACGGCGCAGCACGACGGAAGGACGAGCTGAAGAATCGCCGACCCGCCCTTCAGGGGCCAGCCCCACGGGGCACCCGCCACGGGAAGGGATTCTAGACGACGGCCGATCGGCCTCCGTAAGCCGGACATGCACGTTGACGCTCGATTTCGCGCCCCTCTATGCTGCGGCCGGATGAATGACCAGTTCCGTCCGCGTCGGTGGCGCGCCGTGTCCCTCGTCCTCCTCTCCGCCGCGTTCCTCGCGACCGCGCCCGCTGCTCCGGCCCAGACCTTCGCGATCGGCGCGGGCGGTGGCCTCCTGAACGACGAAGGCTCGGCCGAAAGCCTGAAGAGCTTCTCGACCGGCGCGGGCTACGGCTTCGCCGAGATCGCGCTCGACCCGGGAGTCCTCCTCCAGGCGCGCTACACGCGGATGAAGCTCCCGTCGAGCGCCGCGGACGGCCCCGACATCGACGTGGACGCGGCGACGCTTTCGGTCGCGTACCTGTTCCGCGAAGACTGGTGGCAGGCCGGGTTCGTCGCCGGCGGGGGCGGCTACTGGCTCGGCCCGAAGGAGCCCGGTCCTGGTCAGGCGGCCTACGAGCAGAGCACCGCCCGCTTCGGGTGGCACGGCGGCCTGCTCGCGATCTTCGCGCTCGGCCGGCAGGCGGACCTCCGGCTCGAGGCCGTCGGCCATCTCATTCGGGACGACGACCGGCGCAAGCCGATCGTCCTGTCCGCGGCCGTGGCCTGGAAGTTCTGACCGGAATGGCGGGGTTCCCGCCCGACCTCGGGGGTCGGGCGGGAAGTGCGGCGGTGGGATTTTCCTGGTGGGGCTGAAGAGAGGGGTTTTTTTAGGAGGGCCCGGAGGCGGGGAGCCTTCGGGGCATCGGGCAGGTTTTGAAGATCTGACGCCACCTGGCGTGGAACGTGTTTTCCGATCTCCTGCCTATCTATACGCAATCGGAATGCCACCGGATTCCGAGAAGGCTGGGGACTGCGAACCCGCTTGAAATGCGGGTTGCCGAAATGGTTCTCGGCGGCGTCGGCACGCCCCGTCTCAAATCGATCCCGGACGTGACGCATTTCGGCATCCGCGGCGACCGAAATGACACCCGGAGCGAGACTCGGGGCCGTCTCAGGCGACGGGCAGGAGGGTGGAGTCCTTCTTGATGGACAGAGAGAGGTCGACCCTCGTTCGGGCGACGCCGCGAATCGTCTGGATCCGCTCCCGGAGGAGCGCTTCCAGCTGCTCCAGGTCGCGCGCCCGCACTTTGAGGCGGTAGCCGTAGTCCCCGGAGATCGAATAGCACTCCTGGACCGGGATCAGGTTCTCGATCTCGTCCAGGAAGGCCCGCTCGAAGCTCGGGTGCTCGAGCTGGACGTCGACGTGCGCGACCGCGGCCATTCCGACCTGCCGCGGATCGAGGAGGGCGGCGAACCGACGGATGAACCCCTTCGTCTCGAGCTTCTTGATCCGCTCGTTCACCGACGGAGTCGTCAGACCGACACTCTCGGCGATCCGCGCCTGGGAGACCTTCCCGTCGCGCTGGAGCATGTCGAGGATCTGGCGGTCGATCTCATCCATAAAATATTCGGAGAGGGGCCGAAACCTCCGAACTTTATATGGAGGAGCGTCGGCGAATGCAAGCTCTTTCGTTCAGGGTGAGGGGACTTCGACTCCCTTCGGGAGAACGACGACGCCTCCTTCGGAGACGTGGAAGCGTTTCCGATCACTCTCCGGGTCGAAGCCGATGACGGTTCCGGGCGGGATCTTCACCCCTTTGTCCACGATGACGCGCCGGAGGCGGACGTGTCGGCCGACGTCGACGCCGTCCATCAGGACGCTTTCCTCCACTCGTGCGTACGAGTTGACCCTCACCCTCGGGAAGAGGATCGACCGGTGCGTCGTCCCGCCGGAGACGATGCAGCCGTCCGCCACCATCGAGTCGGTCGTGATCCCCATCCGGTTGGACGCCGCGTCGGCGAAGACGAACTTCGCGGGAGGGAGGTGCGGGGAGCTGCTCTTCAGCGACCAGCGGGGGTTGTAGAGGTTCAGCGGGGGGCTGACGGAGATGAGGTCCATCGACGCCTCCCAGTAGGAGTCGACGGTCCCGATGTCGCGCCAGTACGGCGCGAGCTCCTCGTCGCCCGGGACGCGGCTGAGAGAGAAGTCGTAGGCGAAGACGGACGCCGCGCCGTCGAGCAGAGCCGGGATGATCGTCCGGCCGAAGTCGTGCGACGTGTCCTGCAGAGCGTCGTTCTCCAGCGCCTCGCGGAGGACCTTCGGCCGAAAGATGTAGTTCCCCATCGAGGCGAGCGCGAAGCCGGGCGCGCCGGGGATCTCCCGCGGCTCGCGCGGCTTCTCCTCGAAGCCGGTCACCCGCCCTCGGTCGTCGACCTCGAGTACCCCGAAACGGGTCGCCTCGGCGACGGGCACCGGAAAGGCCGCGATCGTCAGGTCGTGGCCGCCGTCCTCGTGGAACGCGAGCATCGGGTTCACGTCCATCACGTAGACGTGGTCGCCGCCGAAGACGCAGACTTGCGACGGCTCCTCGTCGAAGATCAGGTCGAGGTTCTGGTAGACGGCGTCGGCCGTCCCCCGGAACCAGTGCGGTCCGCGCCGCATCTGCGCCGGGACGGGGTCGACGAACTGCCCGATCTCCGGGTTCAGCCTCCAGGACCTCACGAGGTGCTCGATCAGCGAGTTCGACTTGAACTGCGTGAGGACCTTGATCTTCATCAGGCCCGAGTTGACGAAGTTGTTGAGGACGAAGTCGACGATCCGGTAGCGGCCGCCGAAGGGGACGGCGGGCTTCGCACGATCACGGGTCAGCGGGTAGAGGCGTTCCCCCATCCCGCCGGCGAGGACGATCGAGAGGACGTCCCTGTGCTGGAGGATTTTCACTGCGGAGCACCTCGTTCCGCCCATTCTAGGAGCCTCGGAACCGAAGGTTCCTGCGCGCCTTCACCCGTTTCTTCTATCCTTCCCGGCATGGCGATGAAGGACCCCTACGAGGTGCTCGGCGTTCCGCGTACGGCCGGGGACGCCGAGGTGAAGAAGGCCTACCGGCGCCTCGCACGGAAGTTCCATCCCGACGTGAATCCCGGCGACGCCTCTGCGAGCAAGCGGTTCCAGGAGATCGCCGCGGCCTACGAGATCCTGAAAGATCCGAAGAAGAAGGAACGCTACGACCGATTCGGAGACACCGGAGAGCCGCCAGACGCCGCTCCGGGGGCGTCCCGTCCCGGGGCCTGGGGTGCGGGTCCGTTCGGAGACGCGTCGCGCACCGCGCCGTTCGGGAGAGGGGGAGGAGGAGCTGGAGGAGGATTCCGCTGGTCGGGCGACTTCTCGGACCTCTTCTCCGATCTCTTCTCGGGCGCCGGCGGCGGGATCGGGGTCGGCGAGGACGAGGACGCGGCGGCGAACCTGACGATCCCGTTCCGCGACGCGGTCCTCGGCGGGACCGTGTCGTTCTCGGCCCGGATTCCGCGCCGATGCGCACGCTGCCGGGGGACGGGCCGCGCGGCGAAAGCCGCCTGCCCGGCCTGTCACGGCTCGGGCGCCCTCGTCGAGACCGAGAGCCTCAGCGTCCGGGTCCCGGCGGGTGTGGACACCGGATCGCGGATCCGCGTCGCCGGAAAGGGGCGGACGGAGAACGGCGACCTCTATCTCTCGATCGCCGTCGAGCCCCATCCGTACTTCGGGCGGGACGGCGACGACATCGTCGTGGAGGTGCCGGTGACGGTGCCGGAGGCCTACCTCGGCGCCGATATCGAGGTCCCGACGGTGCGCGGGCCGGTCCGCGCCCGGATCCCCGCCGGGACCCTCTCGGGCCAGCGCTTCCGTCTGAAGGGGCGCGGCATCGAGAACCTCCGGACGGGGACGACGGGCGACCACTACTACCGGGTCCGGGTGATCGCCCCGACGGTCCAGAGCGAGGAGGGGCGCCGGCTCGTCGAGGCGCTCGGGAAGCTCTACCCGCGAGACCTCCGGGCCGACCTGCCGCGCGGGCTCTGAGGCCCGGGGCCGTCGCGTTCCACCTCGCACACGGCACGACGGCGCGCGGCCCTTCCCCAAACGTAGAAGCGCCCCGGCGGGCCGGGGCGCTTCCTCGTGACGGTCCGTCGTTCGGGTGTCAGTTCCGCTCGGCGAGCGACCGGATGTCATCGAGCGAGACTATGGAAAGGTCAGGCCGATGCTTCGCCAG
>CAZWRQ010000184.1:0-10218 GCA_964636395.1 uncultured Holophagales bacterium | reverse complement strand
CGCCCCTCCCGGAGGAGACGCCCGTGAACGCCGAAATGCCCCGCCGCGTCCCGCCCGCCCTCGCCGTCGCCCTCGTCGTCCTCCTCCTCGCGGGCGTCGCCGGGGGGCTCTACCTCGTCCTCCACCGCCCGTCGGGCGGACCCGACCTCCCCCGCCTCGACGTCGCGCCCGCCTTCTCGCTCGTCTCCGAGAGCGGGAAGACGGTGACGAACGCCGACTACCGCGGCGTCGTCTGGATCGCCGACTTCATCTTCACGCGCTGCGGCGGCAGCTGTCCGATCCTCTCCTCCCGGATGCTCGCCCTCTCGAAGAGGACGGCCGACGTCTCCGCCATCCGGTACGTCTCGATCGGCGTCGACCCCGAGTACGACACGCCCGAGGTCCTCGAGGCCTACGCGCGCGACCTCGGCGCCGACCTCTCCCGCTGGAGCTTCCTCCACGGCGACCGGCCGGTGATCCGCACGCTGATCAAGGACGGCTTCAAGCTCGCGATCGAGGACGGCCCCGCCGACAGCGTCGAGCCGATCCTCCACTCCACCCGCTTCGTCCTCGTCGACGGCGAAGGGACGATCCGCGGCTACTACGACGGGATGGAGCAGCCTCCCGTCGACGTCCTCGAGAAGGACGCCCGAGCCCTCGCCGCCGCGCTCCCGGAGCGCCGTTGACCTTCACCGACCTGCCCACCTTCAACGCGCTCCTGAACGGAGCCTCGGCGTCGCTCCTCGTCGCCGGCTTCGTCCTGATCCGCGCGGGCCGGCGCGAGGCGCACCGGCGGGCGATGACCGCCGCCTTCGCCTGCTCCGTCCTCTTCCTCGTCTCCTACCTCGTCTACCACTTCGAGGCGGGCAGCGTCCGCTTCCGCGGGACGGGCGGCGTCCGGACCTTCTACCTGACGGTCCTCCTGACGCACACCGTCCTCGCCGCCGTCGTCCCGTTCCTCGCCGTGACCACGATCGTCCTCGCGCGGAAGGGGCGCTTCGAGACGCACCGGCGCCTCGCGCGCGTGACGCTCCCGATCTGGCTCTACGTCTCCGTCACCGGCGTCGTCATCTACCTGATGCTCTATCGCATGGGCTTCTGAGGCGGCCGCGCGGCCCGTCGCGGAATCGCCCGGAGCCCCGCGCGACGCCTGGCGGGCGAGGCTTCTCCCGGGCGATGGCAAGATCGGCGCGTGCCGACCTGGGGCCAGCTCCTCGCCGAGGGACGCTCCCTCCTCGATTCCCCCCTCTTCGCCCCGTACGAGGCCGAGGAGCTCCTCGCCTCGGCCGCCGGGCGTCCGCGCGGGTGGTTCCACGCCCGGCGCCGCGACGAGGCCGACGACGGCGACGCAGCCCGCTTCCGCGGCCTCGTCGCGCGCCGCGCCGCGGGCGAGCCGCTCCAGTACCTCCTCGGCGAGTGGGAGTTCCTGGGGCGGACGTTCCGGGTCGACCCGCGCGCCCTCATCCCGCGCGGCGAGACCGAGGTGATCGTCGAGCTCGCGCGCGAGGCGGCCCCCGCGGCCCGCGTGATCCTCGACGCCGGGACCGGGAGCGGCATCCTCGCCGTCTCGCTCGCGCTCGAGCGGCCGGACGCGCGCGTCGTCGCGGTGGACCGCTCCGAGGCGGCCCTCGCCCTCGCGCACGCGAACGCCGCGCTCCACGGCGTCGCCGCGCGAGTCTCCTTCCTCGCCTCCGACTGGCTCTCGGCCCTCGCGCCGCGCCCGCTCTTCGACCTCGCGGTCGCGAACCCCCCGTACGTCCCGCGCGTCGACGCACCCCACGTCGAGAAGACCGTCTCCGATCACGAGCCGCACCTCGCCCTCTTCGGCGGCGACGACGGTCTCGACGCCGTCCGCGTCCTGCTGGCAGAGCTCCCGCCGCGCCTCCTCCCGGGCGCGCCGTTCTGCTTCGAGATCGGCTACGGCCAGGCGCGCGAGGTGAGCGGCCTCGTCGAGGCGTGCCCCGATTTCGCGCTCGAGGACGTCCGCCTCGACGCGGCCGGGATACCGCGCACCGTCGTCGCCCGACGTCGCTGAGGGAGCCCGATGGAGGGCGCTTGCGGGCCGCCGCGCCAGGCGCTCCCGCACCTCGCGTGGCCGGCCCCGAGCGCGTACTAAACTCCCGCCGCTTTGGACGCCTTCCTCGTCTCCGGCCCGTCCCGCCTGTCGGGCACTCTCGCCGTTTCCGGCGCGAAGAACGCCGCCCTCCCCGACGTCGCGGCCGCTCTCCTGGCCGAGCGCCCCGTCGCCCTCGACCGCCTCCCGCCCGTCGCCGACATCCGGACGATGAAGAAGCTCCTCGCCGGCATGGGCGTCGCGATCTCCGGCGAGGCCCCGGGGACGGTTACGCTCGACGCCTCGCGCATCGTCTCGACCGAGGCGCCCTACGACCTCGTCCGGACGATGCGCGCCTCGATCCTCGTCCTCGGCCCGCTCCTCGCCCGCTTCGGCGAGGCGCGCGTCTCGCTGCCGGGCGGCTGCGCGATCGGCGTCCGCCCCGTCGACCTCCACATCGCCGCCTTCGAGGCGATGGGGGCCCGCGTCGCCGTCGAGAAGGGCTACATCCACGCCCACGTCTCGCGCCTCGGCCCGGGGCGCGGACGGCTCGTCGGCACGACCGTCCGCTTCCCGCAGGTCACCGTCACCGGCACCGAGAACGTCCTCCTCGCTGCGACGCTCGCGCGGGGCACGACGACGATCGAGAACGCCGCCCGCGAGCCGGAGGTCACCGACCTCGCGGAGCTCCTCGTCTCGATGGGCGCGCGCGTCTCCGGGGCGGGGACGGAGACGGTCGTCATCGAGGGAGTCGACGCTCTCTCGGGGACGCCTGCTCCCCACGCCGTCCTCGCCGACCGGATCGAGGCGGGGACCTACGCCGCCGCCGCCGCGATCACCGGAGGCGACGTGACTCTCGGTGGCGCCCGCGAGGCGGACCTCCCCGCCTTCGTCGAGGCGCTCCGCGCGGCCGGCGCCGAGGTCGAGACGACGGCCGCCGGGCTCCGCGTCCGGCGAAGCGGCGCCCTGCGCGCCGTCGACGTCGAGACCGCGCCCCATCCCGGCTATCCGACCGACCTGCAGGCGCAGTGGATGGCGCTCATGACGCAGGCCGAGGGGACCTCGCGGATCGTCGAGACGATCTTCGAGAACCGGTTCCTCCACGCCGCCGAGCTCGTCCGCCTCGGCGCGAACGTCCGCGTCGACGGGCGAACGGCCCTCGTCACCGGTCCTTCGCGCCTCGAGGGCGCCACCGTCACCGCCTCCGACCTCCGCGCCTCCGCCGCGCTCGTCCTCGCGGCGCTCGTCGCCGAGGGGGAGACGCTCGTGCGCCGCATCTACCACCTCGACCGGGGCTACGCCGCGATGGAGGAGAAGCTCTCCTCGCTCGGCGCCCGGGTCGCCCGCGTCTCGGGGTGACCCGCGTGCGGGGCTGCGTCCGGCTTGCGGCGCTCGCCGCCTCGCTCTTCATCTCCGGGTCCGCGCCCGCTTCCGGGCCGCGCCTCGAGCCCACGGCGTCCGCCGCGCCGGCGAAGCTCTCGCGCGAGGCGCTCCGCCTCCTCGAGCGCGAGGCGGCCGAGGCGGCTCGCGCCGAGGACTGGGTCGACGTCCTGGCCCACCTCGACGAGATCTACCGGCGAGCGCCGGACCGCTACACGGATGGCCGTTTCGAGTTCCTGACGGCGCGCGCCCTCGCCGGCCTCGGACGGGTGGACGAGGCCCTCGTCCGCTTCGAGCGGTTCACCGCGCCGGGCGACCTCTTCGACGTCCCGGCCCGCCTCGCCGCCGCACGCCTTCGCTTCGGCAAGGGAGACGGGACCGAGGCGCTCGGACTCCTCCTCCCGCTCCTCCAGAGGAAGGAAGGGGCCATCTCCCGCCGGGCTCTCCGGACCGCGCTCGACGCCCTCGAGACGCGCTTCGACGCGGCCGCTCTCGCCCGGCTCGTCGCGGCCCGTCCCCAGAGCCCCCCTCGCGAGCGGCGCCGGCTCCAGGCGCTCCGCGCCGAGGCGCTCGAACGTGAGGGAGCGGCCACGGAAGCGGCGGCGCTGCGCATCTCCCTCCTCGCCGAGGGGCGTCGCGACGACGCGGCCGCGGCCCTCCTCGCGCGCGAGCTCGAGGGACGGACCCCCGCCGATCACGCCGACGCGACGCTCCGCCTGCTCGTCGACACCGCCCGGTCGCAGAGGGACCTCGAGCTGGCCGAGAGGCTTGCCGCCGAGCGGGAGAGGCGGGCCGTTGCAGGCTCCGACGCCGCGGAAGCGGCCACGGCCCGCTTCGAGCTCGCCCGCCTCCGCGGCTCGCGAGGCCGGTTCGCCGAGGCGGCGAGCGGCTTCGCGGCTCTCCTCGACGCGACGCCGAGACGTTTCCGGCCGCCGGCGCGGAAGGGAGACGACGGCTTCGGCACCGCCGCCTTCGCCGGGCGTGTTCGCTTCAACCTCGGAGCGATGAAGGAGAAGCTCGGCGACCTCGACGGCGCCGTCGTGGAGTTCCGGCGGGTCGAGGCCGGAGGAGCCGGCCCCGTCGGCCTGTCCGTCCTCCAGCGGGCTCGCCTCGAGATCCGGCGCGGGAACCTCGACCGGGCCGAGGCGCTGCTGCTCCACCCCTCGCTCGCCGGCGAGCCGGGCCGAGTCGAGGCGCTGCTCCTCCTCGTCGAACGGCGCGCCCAGTCGGGCGACGGTGCCGGGGCCGCCCGCGCCCTCGCGCCCGTCGCGGTCCTCGCGAAGGCGCGTCGGCTGCCGGAGCCGTGGCTCTCCGAGCTGCCGTTCTGGACCGGCCTCGTGGCCCGGACCCGCAGCGACGTGGCCACCGCCCTGTCGCAGTGGGCCGCCCTCCTCGCCGCCGACCCCGGCTCCTTCGCCGCGGAGCGGGCTCTCGCCCGGATCGCCGAGGTTCCTGCCGCGAGTCGCGAGAGGTTCGTCACGACGGCCCGGGCCGACGGTCGGCGCCTCCTCCGGACCGGAAGGGCCGCGGCAGCGAAGGACCGGCTCCTCCCGGCCGCCGCCCTCGGTGACGCGGAGGCGAAGGAGGCTCTCCGCGAGGCCTACCGCGCGCTCCCGCGCTACGCCGACGTCCTCCTCGCGCCGGAGCTTCCCGACGAGTCTCTCCCGGACCTCTGCGGCGACGCCGCCGCCTGCCGCCTCCTCCAGCTCGGCCTCGCCGAGGACGCCGAGCCGATCGTCCGCGAGGCCCGCCGCCTCGACACGCTCCTCGGCAGCCTCGTCGCGGCCCGGCTCGCCGAGGATGCCGGCGCCGGCCCCGCCGCCCTCGAGGCGGCCGAAGCGGTCTCGCGGAAAGTCCCGCGCGACTTCCTCCTCGAGCTCGCTCCGCGGACGATCCGCCGGGGGCTCGCCCCCCGCCCCTTCGACCGGCTCGTCGCGCAAGCGGCCGCCGAGCTCGGCGTCCCGCGGGACCTCCTTTACGCCGTCATGCGCCAGGAGAGCCGGTTCGACCGCGAGGCGGCCTCGCCGGCGGCCGCGCGCGGCCTGATGCAGCTCACGCTCCCGGCCGCGGGCGAGGCCGCACGCGACCTGAACGAGGAGCCCCCTGCCTATTCCGACCTCTACGACCCGGCCCGCTCGATCCGCCTCGGCGCCCGGACGCTTCGCACGCTCCTCGACCGCTTCGACGGCGACGCCACGCGCGCCGCCTCGGGCTACAACGCCGGCGCGGGACAGACCGTCCTCTGGAGCGGCGGGAGCGACCGGCCGGCCGAAGCGCTCCTGGCCGCCATCAGCTACGCCGAGACCCGGACCTACGTACGGCGCGTCCTCGCGAACCGTCGCGCCTACCGGCTCGCGCTGCCCGAGGCCGAGGCGATCGGCGGACGCCGGTAGACGAGGATCCGCGTCTTCTCGCGGAGCCCCTCCGTCCACTTCGCGACCTCTTCGTTCAGGAGGCGCTCGCGGAGGAGCTCGCGCAGCTGGTCCTGCACCTCGGAGAACGGAGGGAGCGTCGTCAGGCCCCGGCTCTCGGCCTCCGCCCGGAAGGGGCCGTCGTAGAACGCGCGCATCGCAGGCTCGGTCACCCGCACCGTCGGGAGGAGCCTCTCGCGCGCGTAGCTCTCGAGCGCCATCCCCCGGCGGATCCAGCTCCTCACCTCGTCGCGGCCCGTGCGGGCCCGCTCGAGCGCCCGCTCGAACGGCTCGCCCGCCCCCGCCTCGTAACGCGCGGCGATCTCGTCGAGTCGCGCGTCGACTTCGGCAGGGTCGGGCTCGAGGCCCGTCAGGAGGCGGAGCTCCTTCTCGCGCAGCAGCTCGACGACCCGCAGGTCGAGGAGCCGGTCGCGGTAGGCGAGCTCGGCCTCTCCCTCGCGCCGGGGCAGGAACCCGATCGCCGCGAGGCGTGAGACCTCACCCTCGAGGACGATCTCGTCGCCGACGACCGCCGCGATCCTCTCGAGCGTCACCGCCGGCCCCGTCGTCCGGGGCGCAGCCTCTCCGGCCGCGCCCAGCGCGAGGAGCGCGAGAAGAGCGAGCCACCTCATCCCCCCGATCCTACCGAAACGACGGAAACAACGGGGCCACGGAAACAATGGGGTCAGGTCCGTTTTCCGTTGAGACGGCGAGAGCGCTCGGCTCCTCGACGAGACGTGCGGGGCGTCGGGCGGCCAGCCCTCGCGTCCGCGCTCCTGCTCGCGACGCCGCGGCCGCGGCCAGACCCCGCTGGTAGCATCCCGGCGTGACCTCCCCTTCCTCCGCCGTCGGGCGGCTCCTCGTCGTCGCGACTCCGATCGGCAACCTCGAAGACCTCACGCCGCGCGCCCTCGCCGCGCTTCGCCAGGCGGACCTCGTCTACTGCGAGGACACGCGCCGGACCGGGAACCTCTTCGCGCGGCACGGCTTGACGACCGCACGCGTCTCCTGCCACGAGCACAACGAGTTCCGGCGGATCCCCGAGATGCTCGAGCGCCTCGCGCGCGGCGAGACGCTCGCCCTCGTCTCCGACGCCGGAACGCCCGCGGTCTCCGACCCCGGCCGCCTCCTCGCGGCAGCCGCCGCCGAGGCGGGCTTCCGCGTCGAACCCGTCGCCGGCCCCTCCGCCGTCGCCGCGATCCTCTCGGTTTGCGGCTTTCCGGCCGTTCCATACTCCTTCCTCGGCTTCCCGCCCTCGCGCCGCGGCGAACGGGCCCGATGGTACGCACGCTTCGCCTCGCGCGAGGAGACGCGCGTCCTCTTCGAGTCCCCCTTCCGGATCGTCGAGTCGCTCGAAGAGCTGGCGCGCGCCTGGGGCGATCCGCGGGTCTGCCTCGGCCGGGAGCTGACGAAGCTCCACGAGGAGCTCGTTCGTGGCACGGCCTCCTCCGTCGCGACGCTCCTCGGGAAGCGGCCCGGCGTGAAGGGGGAGATCGTGATCGCTGCGGCCCCGGGCGGAGAGGCTTCGGCGTCCGCCTCGTCGGACCCGGAGATCCCCGGCGCGCCGGACGGCTCGAAGGGCCCCGTCGACGACCAGGTTCCGCCCGATTCGGCCGCGCCATCGAGCGAATGAGCGACCCCGTCGTCCGCGTCCGCGACCTCGTCAAGACGTTCGAGGTGACGAGGAAGGCTCCCGGGCTCGCGGGCGCGCTGAAGGGCCTCTTCCGCTCGGAGAAATCGACTCTCCGCGCCGTCGACCGCGTCTCCTTCGATCTCGCCCGGGGCGAGATGGTCGGCTACATCGGCCCGAACGGAGCCGGGAAGTCGACGACGATCAAGATGCTCACCGGCATCCTGACGCCGACGTCCGGCGAGGTGAGCTGCCTCGGCTTCGTCCCGTGGCGCGAGCGGCGCGCCTACGCCCGCTCGATCGGCGTCGTCTTCGGCCAGCGCACCCAGCTCTGGTGGGACATCGCCGTCGTCGAGAGCTTCCAGCTCCTCCGCGAGATCTACGGCGTCTCCGCCGCCGACTACGAGAGGCGCATGAGCGTCTTCGACGAGCTCCTCGAGATCGGCCGGCTGCTCTCCCAGCCCGTCAGGAAGCTCTCGCTCGGGGAGCGGATGCGCTGCGACCTCGCCGCCTCCCTCCTCCACGAGCCGCCGCTCCTCTTCCTCGACGAGCCGACGATCGGCCTCGACGTCGTCGCCAAGGCGAACGTCCGCGCGTTCCTCAAGGAGGCGAACCGTCGCCTCTCGACGACCGTGATCCTCACGACGCACGACCTCGACGACATCGAGGAGCTCTGCGAGCGGGTCGTCCTCATCGACCACGGCCAGGTCCTCTGGGACGGCAGCCTGCGCGGCCTTCGTGACAAGCACCTCCCCGAGGCGCGGATCCGCTTCGACCTTCCTGCGCCCCCGGACGGGGACCCGGCGGAGCTCGCCGTCGGCCCGTGGCGCGCCGCCCGGCTTTCACCGGGCCGCTATCTCCTCGCCGTCGACAAGCGGGAGGCCTCGGCCCCCGACGTGATCCGCGAGGTCGTGAGGAGCCTCCCCGTCGTCGATCTCGCCGTCAGCGAGCCCGACATCGAGGAGGTCGTCGCCCGCATCTACCGCGAGAATGCCGCTTTGAGGCGGCCCGACGCCCCGCCCGCGGCCGGAGGTGCCGCCCCGGGGCTCGTCGCCCACCGCGGCGTGCGGCGGGGCTGAGGACGCACCCCCGCCGATGAACGCGACCGCCCTCGGTTCCGCGCGCCCCTATCTCGCCTTCGCGCGCACCTCGTTCCTGAACATCCTCGCCTACCGCACGCGCTACTTCGTCGGCGTGCTCACCTACTTCTTCAACGCGACCGTCTGGTACTACATCTGGCGCGCGCTCTTCCACGAGAAGGGGGACGGCGCCACGCTCGGCGGCTTCACGTTCCCGCAGATGCTCACGTACGTCGCCACCGGGTGGGCGCTCCGAAGCTTCTACTTCAACGAGGTCGACCGCGACATCGCGAGCCAGGTGCGCGAGGGACGTCTCGCGATGACGCTCGTCAAGCCGGTCGACGTCCAGGCGATGACGCTCTCGCAGGCCCTCGGCGAGAGCGCCTTCCGCCTCGTCCTCTTCAGCGTACCGATCGGCCTCCTCCTCGTCCTCGTCTATCCCGTCCTCCCGCCAGCCTCGCCCGTGGCGCTCGCGCTCTACCTCCTGTCGGGGCTCCTCTCCGCGCTCCTCGTCGGGGCGATCAACTTCTGCGTCGGCCTCGTCGCGATCCGTACGACGTCGATCCTCGGCGTCCTCCGGGCCAAGTACCTCGTCCTCGAGCTCCTCTCCGGCCTCCTCGTCCCCGTGGCCTTCTTTCCGGAGCCCGTCCGAAAGGTCCTCGTCTGGCTCCCATTCCTCCACATGAACGACACGCCGGGGCGCATCTGGCTCGGCCTCGCGACCGGCGCCGACGCCGCGCGCGCCCTCGGCCTCCAGGCCACGTGGGTCGTCGCGCTCCTCCTTCTGGGGCGCCTCCTCTGGCAGGCGACCGCGCGCCGGATCGAGGTCCAGGGAGGCTGACGGTGCGCCGCGTCCGCTTCCACGCACGCCTCCTCGCGCTCTACTTCGCGCAGTACGCGAAGGCGCGCCTCGCCTACCGGGTCGATTTCGCCGCGGCCGTCCTCGCCTCGTTCCTAGGCACGGCCGCGTCGTTCTCCGTCGTCCTGCTCCTCTTCGCGCGCTTCCCGCACCTCGCCGGCTGGACGTACCCCGAGATCGTCTTCCTCTACGGCTTCTCGCTCCTCCCGTACGGGCTCTTCAGCGTCGTCTCGTCGAACCTGTGGGAGTTCGCCGACCGCTACCTCGTGGAGGGACGCTTCGACCGCATACTCCTCCGCCCCGTCTCGCCGCTCTTCCAGGTCCTCTTCGAGAGCTTCCGCCTCGAGTCGCTCCAGGAGGTGGCCACGGGCGCCGTGGCGATCGGGTGGGCCGTGTCGCGCCTCCCCGACGTCTCGCCCCTCGGCCTCGCGCTTCTACCCCTCTGGGCCGTCTTCGGGGCGGTCATCTACGTCTCGGTCTTCGGGCTCCTGACCGCCGCGAGCTTCTGGGTCGAAGACCGGGTCGGCCTCGCGCCGCCCGTCTTCAACCTCATGTCGTTCGGGCGCTACCCGATCACGATCTACGACCTGAAGGTGAAGCTCCTCCTTTCCACCGTGATCCCGTTCGCCTTCGCGTCGTTCTACCCGACCGCCCTCGCGCTCCGGCGGGGGGAGTTCCTTTCGTACTTCTGGGCCGTCCCGCTCGTCGCCGTCCTCTTCGCGCTGCTCAACGTCGCTCTCTGGCGAAGGGGCATCGCGAGGTACGGTTCTACCGGCAGCTGATCTGCCGCTGCTCCCTCCCCGCGTCCCCCACTCACCACCCCTCGC
>CAZWRQ010000183.1:659-10224 GCA_964636395.1 uncultured Holophagales bacterium | reverse complement strand
GCCCTTCGCGAAGGGCCTTCATCACCGCCTCCTTCGAGCACCAGACGAGCGTCGCGCGGAGCGCCGCCTCCCCCGCCGGGGCTCCCTCGACGAACCCCCGCTCGAAGGGCGTGAACCAGTCCTCGAGGAAGGAGCCGCCGCGTGCCTCGATCCGCTCGAGGTCGAGGCCCAGCCTCGCTCCGGCGGGGGCGATGGCCGCGGCGGCGTGGCCGTGGCTGTGGGTGATCGAGAGGACGAACGGGGCGGGGCGGCCGCCGACGTGCGCCTCGGGCGCACCGGAGGCCGCCGCGAGGACGACCGCCTCCTCCTCGCGGGTGACGACGCCCGCGAGCAGGAGGGCCTTCTTGGCGGCGAAGCGCCCGAGGAGCCAGTCTCCGCGTCGTTTCGGGACGGTGAGGCGCGAGAGCGCGAGGCGCTCGGCGGGCGCGAGCCACGCCTCGCCGGCCGGGAGGTCCTCCGCCCGCGCGGCCGCCCAGCGGACGGGGGTCAGCGGCCGATCCGTTCCATCTCCTTCGCCATGCCGCGCTGTATCGCGTCGACGAGGTAGGGGCGGAGCTCCTTCGCTGGGAGGATGCGGTCGAGCGAGCCGACCGCGAGGGCCCGCTGGACCGAGTGGGTCCGGTCGAACTCGTCGGCCACCTCTCCCAGCTTCTCGGAGCGGACGGCGGCGACGAGGTCGGCGTGCCGGGAGCGGAGCCTGCGCCGCTCGACGTCGGACGCCGCGGCCATCTCCTTCTCGAGCGCCGCGACGCGCGGGTCCTTCTTCGTCCGCTGGTCGACCTCGCGCGCGAAGACGACGGCCGCCGCCGGCGCGCCGCCGATGACGGAGGCGTAGGTCCCCTCGAGCGCCGCGACCTCCATGTTGTCGTTCAGCGTCTTCGAGAAGACGACGAACGCGCCGCCGTGGTAGCGCGAGACGACGGTGAAGACGATCGGCCCCTCGAAGTTCGTCACGGCGCGCCCGATCTCGGCGCCGTACTCGAGCTGGATCTTCCGCATCGACTCGGGCGAGCCGTCGAAGCCGGAGAGGTTCGCGAGGACGACGAGCGGCCGGTTGCCGCTCGCGGCGTTGATCGCGCGGGCGATCTTCTTGGAGGCCTGCGGGAAGAGCGTCCCCGAGGTCCAGTTCTCCGGCCCGTCCGTGGCGACGAAGCCGATCCGCTTGACGGGGTGCGATTCGAAGCCGAGGAGGCAGACGGGCCAGCCCCCGATGTGGGCGTCCCACACGACGCCGTTCTCGCCGTCGCGCAGGCCCGCCCAGCGCTCGAGCGGCGCGTGGTCCTGGTCGGCCGCGGCCGCCATCACCTTGCGGATCTCGAAGGGGCGCTTGCGGCCGGGGTTCGTGTCGTTGGAGAAGATCTCGCCGACGAGCGCGAACGCGCCCGGCTCCTCGCCGCCGTGCGGCGAGAGGCAGACGTCGCGGTCGAGAGGGTCGGCCGTCTCGGCGCGGCGCGGGAAGCGCTCCCCCGGGACGACGTAGGTGTGGTCGTAGTGGCGGAGGAGGATGCGGCAGGCGTCGGGGATGTCGCGCGCCCAGTACTGGGCCTGGCCGTTCGGCCCCATGACGCGCTCGTAGCCGCCGATGCCGAGGTTGTCCTCGGCCGAGACGGAGCCCGAGTAGTCGAGCGCGGTCTTGCCCGTCAGGACCATCGCGCCGTCCTTCGTCATGACGAGGATGCCGCGGGTGTGCATCAGCATCGTCGCCTCGGCGTTCCAGTACGGCTGGGCGCCGACGTTGATGCCGCAGACGACGACGTTCACCTCGCCCCCCGCCTGGGTGAACGTGATGAGGCGGCGGAGGACGCGGGAGATCCAGTCCATGTTCTCGGTCCCCGAATCCATGGCGATCTTCGCCCCAGCCGAGAGCGCGTACCACTCGACGGGCACGCCCAGCCGCTCGGCGAGGTCGAGGCCGGCGAGGATGCGGCGGCACTCGGGCTCGGCGAGCGAGCCCATCGCCCCCATCGGGTCGCCGAGGAGGACGACGCGCGTCATCCCCTCCGGGACCTTCGCCGTGAAGCTCGTCAGGAGGCCGGCGACGATGTTCGCCCCGTTCTTCCCCGGGGGCCGGCTCACCGGGACGAGCGCGCCCGCCTCGTCGAGGTCGTGCTCGACGAAGTGGCCCGGCGGGAAGTCGGCGTGGGCGTCGTCCTTCGGGGGCGTCAGCATCCGGAGGATCTCGTAAGGGTAGGTGAGGCCGCGCTGGCGGAGCCGGACCACCTTCTGCTCGTACTCGGAGAGGGTCCGGAGGGGTTTGCGGCTGGGCGGCGTGACGGACACGGTGATCCCGGTCCGGCCCGGCTGCGAGACGGAGAAGACGACTTCCTTGAGGCCGCCGGGGACCGCCGGGTCGGGGATGCGCGCCTGGATGGCGACCTTCTCCATGCCGAGCCCTTCGGCCGCCGGGGCGAGGTGCTTGGCGAAGGCCCGGACGACGGTGGCGCCGTAGGTGAAGGGAGGCCAGACGTAGACGAAGACCCGGTTCCACTGGAGCCGATCCTCGGGCCGCCGGTGAGCCTGGACGTGCCGGATCGCCTCGAAGGCCTCGAGGAGCATCCGTTCCATCTGGGGAAGGCCGACGAAGCGCCCCTGCGCGTCGAAGGCGGGCGTCAGGTCGCGCACCTCGACGAGGGCGAAGAGGCGCTCGTCCTTCGGGTTCTCGCGGGCGACGCCCTTGAAGAGGTAGACGTCCTCCGCCGACGGGAGGCGCTCGATGTCGAAGCCCTCGAGGCGCCAGAGGTCGAGGCGCTTGCCGATCATCGGGTGCATCGCCCGGTAGAGCTTCTCCTCGACGAAGCCGCCGTCGCCGGGCCGGAGCGTGAAGTGCTGCATGCCGCCCATGCCGAGGCCGGCGCCGGCCGCCGAGAGAGCGAGGACGACGCGGACGACGCGCGGGCCGAGGCCGGCCGCGTCGGCGACGCGCCTGACCTCGGCGGCCTTCGTCTCGGCGTCGCCGAGCGGGCCGGGACGCCAGGAGTAGACGTCGACGAGGACGTCGTGCTCCGAGGGGTTCGCGGCGAGGAAGGCGGCGACGTCGCGCAGGGCGGCGTCGAGCTCGCCGTCCAGGCACCAGGTCGTGACGACGAGGTGACGGACCCCTTCGAACGCATACTCGGCGAGGGCCCCGGCGCGGCCCTCGAAAGAGACCTCGCGGAAACCCTCGAGCGTCCGGATGCGGTAGTAACGGCGGGTGAGGACCTCGAGCATGAGCCCCTGGACGGCCGCCGAGGCTCCCTCGAAGCGGCTCATGTAGAGGCTCTGGAGCGGCTGCGGGCACTCCACGAGGCGGCGGACGCCGTCTGCGCGCTCGGGAGAGGAGGGGTCGGCGGCGAGGCGCTCGAAGACGCGCTCCATCTCGGCGTAGACCGCGCGGCGGGTCGCCTCGAAGGCCGGCTGGTCGAAGACGCGGTAGCGCAGGTCGCGCGCCACGTCGCCGAGCGCGGGCCAGCGCCCCTCGGTCACGGCGACGAGGCGGTCGAGAAGCGAGCGGAGCTCCGGAGATCCGCCGACGGCCCCCGCGGACGCCGCGGCGAGGCGGCGCTCGAGGATCGCCATCAACGGCTCGACCTGGGGCTCGGCCCGCTGGCGGGACTTCCAGATCCAGAGAAGCGCCTCGCGGAGCGCGGGGGACTTGCGCGTTCCCTCGACGCCGTAGTGCGACACGGCCCGGGCGAGCCGGTCGACGAAGCGGGGCGGCAGGTCGGGCGTCTGCGTGTCGTAGGTGCGGAGGTAGGTGAGGAGGTACTCGCCGGTCGAGACGACACCTTCGGCGTCGGGGTCCTCGGAGCCGGTCTGGCGCCGGAAGAGGCCGGAGACGTCGGCGAAGAGGCGGAGGACCTGCTCCTCGACCTCGAGGCACTCCGGGTCGGACTCGAGGGCAGGACACGCGTCCGCGTACTCGCGCGTCATCCTCCGCGCGTCGGCAGGGTCGACGTCGAATCCGAGGACGAGCCGGCGGATCTCGCCGAGCACGGCGCGGGGACGGGCTTCCGCCGGAGCACCCGACCCGTTCGGGAGGACGATGCGGGAGGCGGCGGGCGCATCCTGGTCGGCCGGTGCGGCCGGGTCGAGCTGGACGAGAGGCGTGCCGGGGCCGACCTGGACGTTCGGGACGACGAAGACCGTCCGGACGACGCCCTCGAACGGCGCCGGGATCGGCATCTCCATCTTCATCGCCTCGAGCGTGGCGATGCGCTGCCCGCGGGAGACGTGGTCCCCAGCCGAGACGCCGAGGCTGACGACCACGGCCGGGGACGGCGCGCGGAGGATGCCGAGGTCGTCGCGCGAGAAGCGATGCGGGACGCCGTCGACCTCGACGAGGTGCTCCAGCCCCTGGACGACGCAGAGGACGCGGTAGCGGACGCCGCCGACGTGGAGCCACCGCTCATAGGGCGAGAGCGGCTCGACGCGTACTTCACACTTCGCGCCGTCGAGCTCCACGCGGTAGTCGTGACGGTCGAGGCGGAAGGCGCGGAGCTTGTAGTTCTGCCCGCGGTGCCGGAACTCGATCGTCCGGCCGACCTCCTTCCGGATCTCCGGGCGCATCCGCGCCGCCGACTGGTAGAACTTCTCTTCCTCGACCCGGAGCTCGTCGTCGTAGGCCTCGACGGCCGCGGCGAGGAGCGCGATCGGGGCATGAGGGCGCGTCTGGGCGGCCCGCTCGCAGGTCCAGCGCTCGAGCCAGCCCGTGTCGACCTCGGCGCTTCGGACCTCGGGCCGGTCGAGCAGCTCGAGGAGGAACGCCTTGTTCGTCGTACCGCCGTCGAGGACGACGGCGCTCTCGGACAGCGCGCGGCGAAGGCGCGCGAGCGCCTCGGCCCGGTCGGCCCCGCGCGCGATCACCTTCGCGATCATCGGGTCGAACTCGGGCGCCACGGTGTCGCCTTCCGTCACGCCGCGGTCGATCCGGAGGCCCGGGCCGGTCGGGAGCCGGAAGTGGAGGAACTTCCCCGGCGACGGGGCGAACCCGGCGTCGGGGTCCTCGGCGTTGAGGCGGACCTCGATCGCGTGGCCCGACGGAGCGGGCGGGTCGCCGACGAGGCGGCCGCCGCGCGCTACGTGGATCTGGAGCTTGACGAGGTCGAGGCCGGTCGTCACCTCGGTCACGGTGTGCTCGACCTGCAGGCGCGCGTTCACCTCGAGGAAGGCGAACGTCGCGTCCTTCGGGTCGAAGAGGAACTCGACGGTGCCGGCGTTCCGGTATCCGGCTGTGCGGGCGATCCGGAGCGCGGCGGTCTTCAGCTCCTCGACCGTACCGTCGGAGAGCGTCGGGGCGGGCGATTCCTCGAGGACCTTCTGGTGGCGGCGCTGGACGGTGCAGTCCCTCACGCCGACGGCCCAGGTCGTTCCCCAGGAGTCGCCGAGGACCTGCACCTCGACGTGCCGGACGCCGAGAAGGAGCTTCTCGACGAACACGGTCGCATCGCCGAAGGCACGGAACGCCTCGTTCCGCGCGCTCTCGAACGCGGCGGGCATCTCCTCCGGCGAAGCGACGACGCGGATCCCGCGCCCTCCCCCGCCGGCAGCGGCCTTGACGACGACCGGGTAGCCGAGCGCGGCTGCGGCCTCCGCCGCCTCCGCGGGGCCGGCGACCGAGGCTCCGCTCCACGGGACGACCGGGACGCCCGCCTCGGCGGCGAGCGTCTTCGCGGCGATCTTGTCGCTCAGCCTCCGCATCGCGTGCGGCGGCGGGCCGATGAAGACGATCCCGAGCCGGTCGCAGAGCTCCGCGAAGCCGGCGTGCTCGGAGACGAAGCCCCAGCCGGTCCAGACGGCGTCCACCCCCGCTCCGGCGAGAGCGGTCTCGAGCCGGGCGTAGTCGAGGTACCCGACCTTCCGCTCGCCGTCTTCCGAGGAGACGGTGGCCGGTCCGAGGGAGTACGCCTCGTCGGCCTCGCGCACGAACATCGCGCGCCGGTCGGGGTCGGTGTAGAGGGCGACCGTCCGGATCGCCGTCCCGTGCTCCTGGTTGAACTCCCGAACGGCGTTGATGAAGCGCATCGCCGCCTCGCCGCGGTTGACGATGGCGACCCGCTGGAAATCAGGATTCATCTCTCCTCCAGGCAGGGACCCCGGAGGGCGGTCCGAGGACCGCCCTCCGGGGAGAAAGGGAAATCTCAGGCCATCGCGGCGCGGAACGGCGCGAGCCGGTCGGCCGGGGCGCCCCCGGGCAGCTCGACCGTCCGGTACCCCTCGACGACGAGGTGGACGTTCCCGTCCGCGTCGACGACGCGGGCGTCGAAGCTCCCGTCGCCCGAGGCCGACGGCGTCACGACGGCGTGGAGCCGGCCGCTCCCGGCCTCGACGGGCCGAACCGGCCGGACGCGCTCCACGCGGAGCGGGAGCCCCATCCTCCCGGCCGTGCCGAGCTCGTAGACGCCGGCCGTCTGGAAGGCGAGCTCGACGAGGCGCGGCGCGACGACGGTCGGCGTGTCGGGGACGTGGTTCGGCGGGAGCGGGGCGGCGAAGAGACCGACGATGCCGGAGCCGTTCTTCCACGCGCTCTCGAGCACCTGGTAGGCCGGACCGTGGAAGTAGACGGAGTAGATGTCGGGGGCGCCGAGCGGCGCGCCTGGGCTCTCGAGCGCGGCCGCGAAGGTCTCGGGCGCCGCCTCACCCCTCTCGAGGCGGACACGCGCCCGGAAGTGGACCGTCTCCTGCGGCTCGGCCTGGCCCGGGAGCGCGCGGCGCCCGACGAGAAGGCACTCGGCCTCGACGCCCTCGCCTGCCGGGCGGAGGACCGCCTCGACGGCGACGGAGCGAGGCTCGTCGCGGTAGAGCTTGAACGGGGCGAGGAAGTCGACGTCCTCGACGGAGGCGACGCGGAAGCCGGGGAGGAGCGCGGCGGCCGCCTCGGCGAACGCCTCGATACCCATGACGCCCGGGAGGACGGCGGTGCCGTCGATCCGGTGGTCGAAGAGGAAGGGCTGCGCCTTCGGGTCGAGATCCGTCTCGACGAGAAGGCCGGAGTGGAGGCGGAACGCCGCAAGGCGCCCCGTCATCGGGCCGGCCGGGAGGACCGGCGCCGCGGCCGGGTCGAGGCCGCCGGTCTCGTCCCACTCCCTCGTCAGGATGCCGAGCCGGAGCCCTTCGACGATCTCTCCCGCGAAGGAAGAGCTCGTCAGCTCGCGCCGGATGATCGGGATGCCCGAAGCGGCGGGGAGCATGTCGATGCCGGCGAGCTCCATCATTTTCGGGATCGAGCCGCGGGTCGCCATTCCGATGTCGCCCCAGGCGGTCCAGTCGAGCGCGATTCCGCGCGTGCCGGGGCGCGTCGTCCGGAAGCTCGAGGAGAGCTTGCAGAGGAGGTCGTTCGCGGAGCTGTAGTCGGTCTGGCCGCCGTTTCCGAAGCGCCCGGCGACCGAGGAGAACGCGACGGTCGCGCCGATCGGCGTCTCGCCGAGGGCCGCGAGGAGGTTGAAGAAGCCGTCGGCCTTCACGTCGAAGACGAGGTCGAACTCCTTCGGCTCCTTGTCGGCGAGAAAGCGGCTGATTTCGAGCCCCGCCCCGTGGAGGAGGACGTCGACGCGCGGGCTCCGCACGAGGAGCTCGGAGACGATCTCCCGAACCCGCGCCTCGTCGCGCAGGTCGCCCGCGTACCAGTGGACGGTTCCGCCCGCGGCCTCGACGGCGCGGATCGCCTCGAGGGCGGCCGCGAGCCGCTCGAGTCGCGTCAGCTCCTTCTCGACGAGCGCCGGCGTGGCGCGCTCGCCCTTCGCCTTCAGCCGCTCGAAGACGTCCTTCTTCAGGCCGTCGCGATCGGTGGCGACGCGCGCGAGGTCGGGGTCGTTCCGGTCGGGCTCGGGGAGGAGGTCGAGGAGGTGGAACGTGCCGCCCGCGGCGGCCGCGAGGTCGGTCGTGATGGCCGAGACGATGCTCCCGGCCGCACCCGTGACGAGGAAGACGCTCTCCTTGCCGAGCGGCATCCCGGGAGTTCCGTCCTCGACGGGGAGCTCCCGCATGCCGACGGAGGTGCGGAGGCCGTCGGCGTAGCCGACCTCGACACAGCCCGGGTCGCGGAGCGCCTCCTCGATCAGGAGGTCCGCGACGACGGAAGGCGCGGCGTCGACGCCGAAGTCGACGACCTTCACGGTCGCCCCGGTCTTCTCGCGCTTGAAGGCCTTCGTGAAGCCGGAGACCGCGCCGCCGAGCGGCGCGACGGCGCCGGCGGAGTCGTAGCCGTGCCGGCCGCCGAGCCGGGTCGCGGAGACGAGGAACGTGCCGGGAGCGCCGAGCGCGCCGTAGAGCGCCCGGGCGGAGGTGTAGAGGTTCTTGACCCTCACGCGGAGCGCCTCGCGGAACGCCGCGAGGTCCAGCGCGCGAAGGTCTCCTTCGGCGTCGAGCGCCGGGAGCCAGAAGAGGCCGAGGACGGGACCGCCCGCGGTCCACTCGGCGAGCCGCTCGACGAGCGATTCGGCCGAAGCGCCATGCTGGAGCGTGAGGACGTCGACGCCGCGGGAGCGGAGCCGCTCGACGAGCGCTTCGGCGGCGCCGCCGCGGTCGAACATGACGGCGACGCGCGCGCCGGCGCCGAGCGCGACGCCCGTCGGCTTGCAGGCCGGCAGGGCGGGACGGACGACGGGGACGACGACCCGGCGCGGCACCTTCGCCGCCTCGGCGAATGAGCCGAGCGGCGATGGGGACGCGGCGGGTGCGACCGACGCGGACGGGCCGTCCGGGACCGGAGCGGCCGGCGCGGCGGCCGTCCCTCCGGCGGCGAGGTCGGGCCGGTTGTCGTAGACGAACCGGACGACGTGGCCGAGCGTCGGGTAGTCGCGGAGCTTCCGGTCGTCGTCGCGCGGGATGCCGTACTCCTCGCGCACCGCGCTGAAGAGCTCGGCCTGCTTGACGGTGTCGACGCCGAGGTCGGCCTCCAGGTCGAGCTCCGGGTCGAGCATCTCGGACGGGTACCCCGTCTTCTCGGTGACGATGGCGAGGACGCGCGCCAGGACGCCGTCGGATGCGGGACCCGCGGGCTGCGGAGACGGAACCGCAGACGGTGCCGCGGCGGGCGGCCGCGGGGCAGGTGCGAGAGACGGCGCGACCGCGAAGGCGATCGGCGTCGGGACGGTCGACGCCGCGGTCGGCCCGGCGGCCGCGGGCCTCGAGAGGTCGGGCCGGTTGTCGTAGACGAACTGGACGACGTGGCCGAGCGTCGGGTAGTCGCGGAGCTTGCGGCTGTCGTCGCGCGGGATTCCGTACTCCTCGCGCACGGCGCTGAAGAGCTCGGCCTGCTTGACCGTGTCGACGCCGAGGTCCGCCTCGAGGTCGAGCTCCGGGTCGAGCATCTCGGCCGGGTAGCCCGTCTTCTCGGTGACGATGGCGAGGACCCGCGCCAGGACCGGGTCTGAGGCGGGCGCGGCGACGGGCGCCGGTGCAGGCGCGGAGACCGTCGCTGAGGCGGCGCTCGCGGCCGCGGCGGCGAGGTCGGGCCGGTTGTCGTGGACGAAGCGGACGACGTGCGCGAGCGTCGGGTAGTCGCGCAGCTTGCGGCTGTCGTCCCGAGGGATGCCGTACTCCTCGCGCACGGCGCTGAAGAGCTCGGCCTGCTTGACCGTGTCGACGC
>CAZWRQ010000183.1:0-559 GCA_964636395.1 uncultured Holophagales bacterium | reverse complement strand
CGAGGTCCGCCTCGAGGTCGAGCTCGGGGTCGAGCATCTCGACCGGGTAGCCCGTCTTCTCGGTCACGATCGCGAGGACGCGCGTCAGCACCGGGTCGGCGGCGGGAGCGGCCGGTGCGGGAGCGACGACCGCGACCGCGGCGGCCGGAGCCGGCACAGGCGCCGCGGCGGGCACCGGAACCCCGGCGCCGGGCGGCGGCAGGTCGGGCCGGCCGTCGCGGACGAACTGGATCACGTGCGCGAGCGTCGGGTAGTCGCGCAGCTTGCGGCTGTCGTCGCGAGGGATGCCGTACTCCTCGCGCACGGCGCTGAAGAGCTCGGCCTGCTTGACGGTGTCGATCCCGAGATCGGCCTCCAGGTCGAGGTCGAGCGCGAGCATCTCCTGCGCGTAGCCGGTCTTCTCGGCCACGATCGCGAGGACGCGCTCGGCGACGGGATCGGTCGCGCCCGCGGCGGCGACCGGAGCGGGTGCGGGTGCCACGGCCGGAGCCGGGGCGGACGGGGCCACGACCGGGCCTACGGCGATTTCGCCATCCTCTACCGGACCAACGCCCAGAGC
>CAZWRQ010000182.1:0-10236 GCA_964636395.1 uncultured Holophagales bacterium | reverse complement strand
CCGCCGCGCGGCGGAGCCGCAGGCCGGAGGGCGAGGACGGGAGCGGGTGCCTCATCAGTCCCGGAAGCATATCCGCGCCCCTCGGGCGCTGCGGCACCGTGCCGCGTTGCGGCGCGGCACCGTAAACTGCGGAGGTCATCCCGAGACGATCGAACGAGGAGGCCCCCGTGCCCGAGAGCAACGCCTTTTCCGTCCTCGCGAGCGAAGGGATCGAGGTCCTCGGTCCGATCGGCCCGCAGTACGACGAGATCCTCACCCCCGACGCGCTTCGCTTCGTCGCCTCCCTCCAGCGCGCCTTCGGCGCGCGGCGGGAAGAGCTCCTCGCCCGGCGCGTCGAGGTCCAGAAGCGGATCGACTCCGGCGTCCTCCCCGACCTCCTCCCTGAGACGGAGGAGATCCGGCGCGGCGAATGGAAGGTCGCGCCGATCCCGCCGATGCTTCAGGACCGCCGCGTCGAGATCACCGGCCCCGTGGACCGGAAGATGGTGATCAACGCCCTCAACTCGGGCGCGAGCGTCTTCATGGCCGACTTCGAGGACGCGAACTCCCCGACCTGGGCGAACACCGTCGAGGGGCAGCGGAACCTGCGCGACGCGATCGACGGAACGATCGCGTTCACGGCGCCGGAGAGCGGCAAGGAGTACCGGCTGAACGAGAAGACCGCCGTCCTGATGGTTCGGCCGCGCGGCTGGCACCTCCTCGAGAAGCACGTCCTCGTCGACGGGAAGCACTGCTCGGGGAGCCTCTTCGACTTCGGCCTCTTCCTCTTCCACGGCGGCCGCCGCCTCATCGCGCAGGGGAAGACGCCGGCCTTCTATCTCCCGAAGCTCGAGCACCACCTCGAGGCGCGCCTCTGGAACGACGTGTTCACGAAGGCGCAGAAGGACCTCGGCGTCCCGCACGGGACGATCCGCGCGACCGTCCTCATCGAGACGATCCTCGCCTCGTTCCAGATGGACGAGATCCTCTGGGAGCTGCGCGACCACTCCGCCGGGCTCAACTGCGGCCGCTGGGACTACATCTTCTCGTTCATCAAGAGGCTCGGGCGGCTCCCCGGCTACGTCCTCCCCGACCGCGGCCTCGTGACGATGGAAAAGCGCTTCCTCGCCTCCTACGTCACGCTCCTCATCCGGACCTGCCACCGGCGCGGCATCCACGCGATGGGGGGGATGGCGGCGCAGATCCCGATCAAGAACGACCCGGAGGCGAACGAGGCGGCGCTTGCGAAGGTGCGTGCCGACAAGCTGCGCGAGGTGAAGGCCGGCCACGACGGGACCTGGGTCGCCCACCCGGGTCTCGTCCCGATCGCGAAGACGATCTTCGACGAGCACATGCCGCAGCCGAACCAGATCGCGACGGCGATGCCGACGGCCGAGATCACCGCGGAGGACCTCCTCTCCGTCCCCGAGGGGCCGGTCACCGAGAAGGGGCTCCGCCAGAACCTGAACGTCGGCATCCTCTACCTCGAGGCGTGGCTTCGCGGGAACGGCTGTGTCCCGCTCTACAACCTCATGGAAGACGCGGCGACCTCGGAGATCTCGCGGACTCAGGTCTGGCAATGGCTGAAGAACCGCGTGACGCTCGCCGACGGGCGGACGCTCACCCCCGAGCTCTACGGCCAGGTCTTCGACGAGGAGGTCGGCGCGGTCCGCGCGCGCCTCGCCGAGGAAGGGGTCGGCGCGGGGCGCTACGAGCTCGCCGCGCGGCTCTTCGACGAGATGATCCGGAGCGAGGAGCTGCCGGAGTTCCTGACGCTCTCGGCGTACGACGAGCTGATGAAGATGGGTGCGTAGGGAAACGAGAGAGGGGAGGCCTCGCGACCTCCCCTTCCCGAACCCGGTACGGCGGCGGCCGCAGGCCCTACAGCTTCTTCGCCATGAGGGCGGCGAGGTCCGCCGTCCGCATGCTGTAGCCCCACTCGTTGTCGTACCAGGTGACGACCTTGACGAAGTCGCTCTTCTCCTTGCCGAGGACCATCGTGAACGGCAGGTCGACGGAGGAGGAGTGCGGGTCGCCCTTGAAGTCGACCGAGACGAGAGGCTCGTCGACGGCGGCGAGGATCCCCTTCATCGCTCCGGCGGCCGCGTCGCGGAACGCCTGGCGGAGCTCGTCGGTCGTCGTCGGCGTCGCGAGCTGCGCGGTGAAGTCGACGACGGAGACGGTCGGCGTCGGCACGCGGAGCGAGTAGCCGTCGAACTTCCCCTTCAGGTCGGGGATGACGAGGGCGACGGCCTTCGCGGCGCCCGTCGTCGTCGGGATGATCGACAGCCCGGCGGCGCGCGCGCGGCGCAGGTCGCTGTGCGGCAGGTCCAGGATCCGCTGGTCGTTCGTGTAGGCGTGGATCGTCGTCATGAAGCCGCGCTGGATCGTCCAGCGGTCGTGGACGACCTTGGCGGCCGGCGCGAGGCAGTTCGTCGTGCAGGAGGCGTTCGAGACGACGTGGTGCTTCGCGGGGTCGTAGGACTTCTCGTTGACGCCGAGGACGATCGTCAGGTCCTCGCCCTCGGCGGGGGCGGAGATGATGACCTTCTTCGCGCCGCCTTTCGTTATGTGGTTCTCGGCCCCCTTGACCGTCTTCCCCTTCTTGTTCACGCCGTCGGACTTGATCGTGAAGAGGCCGGTCGACTCGATGACGATGTCGACGCCGAGGTCCTTCCAGGGCAGGGCGGCCGGGTCGGTCTCCTTGAGCATCTTCAGGTGCTTGCCGTCGACGAGGAGGTCTTCGCCCGAGACCTCGACCGTCCCGTCGAAGCGCCCGTAGGTGGAGTCGTACTTCAGGAGGTGTGCCATGGTCTTGAGGTCGCCGATGTCGTTGACGGCGACGACCTCGAGCTCGGTGGGGTACTTGTCGCGGATCGCCTTGAGGACCTGCCGGCCGATGCGGCCGAACCCGTTGATTCCGACTTTCGTGGCCATCTTGGGCGTCTCCTTCCGGGGGCATTCCCCGCGGGTGATGCTCCGTTATACGACGGTCGGCCGGCCGCGGGAGACCCGAAAGCCCTCAGCCCGGCCGATCCGCGGAGCCGGCGCCCGGGGCGGCGGCCTCGGCTGGCCGCTCCGGGCCGGCGCCGCGCGCCGAGCAGCCGCGGTGCCAGAACGTCGCGCCGAGGAGAAGCGCTACTCCGCCCGCCAGGGCCGCGACCGCGGCCTTCTTCCGCGCCCGCTTCGCCGGCTGGATCGAGAGCGTCTGCGTGAGCGCCCGCTGCAGCTTCTGGCTCGGCGTGAGCGGCTCCTCCGGCACTTCCTCGAACCAGGCGGGGACGCTGCCGAACCGGAGCGCGACGCCGTTCGGGAGGGGCGCCTCGTCGACGCGGCGGGCGTCGAGAAACGTCCCGTTGCCGCTCCCGAGGTCCCGCAAGGTCCACCCTTCGCCGTCGGGGAAGACGAGCGCATGGCGGCGGGAGACCGTCGGCGAGGCGAGCAGGACGTCGCACGCCGGGTCGCGCCCCACGGTCGCCGCATGGTCGAGGTGGAACGCGTGCCGGGCACCGTCTTCCTCGAGCGTCAGGGTGGCCCGGGGAGAAGGCGCTGACGCGGAGCGGGAGGCGGGTCGGGCCATCGTTCAGATCCGGTCGGGGAGGGGGATCCCCTCCTCCTCCGCGTCGAGGGCCGCGAGGACGTCCTCCCCTCCCGGGGCGAGAACGAAGGCGACGTCGCCGACGGCGGTCCCGGTCGGCCCGGGGGCGAAGGCGTCTCCGAGCGTGGCGAAGAACGGGCCCGAGTCGTTCCCGGCGAGCGCCGCGGCGGGGTCGAGGCCGAGCGCGGCGGCGCGGGCCAGGGTCGCGTCGTCGACGAAGGCGCCGGCGGCGTCGGGGGTGTGGTCGACCCCGTCCGTCCCTGCCACGAGGAGGTTCGCGCCGACGATCCCGTCGACGTGGAACGCGGTCGCCAGGGCGAGCTCGCGGCAGCGACCGCCCTGACCTCGTCCCTTGACGGTCACGGTCGTCTCTCCTCCGAAGAGCGTGACGAGCCGCCTCGGCGGCGCGCCGGCGCGGCGGACGAGGTTCCCGGCGGAGGCTCCGGCTACGGCGAGTCGGCGGGCGGCGGCGCGCGCCTCGCCCGAGAGGAGCTCGGGAAGGACGCGAACGTCGGCCCCGAAGCGGAGCGCCTCGCGCCGCGCCCCTTCGAGGGCCGTCCGGACGTCGCCGAGGAGGACGCCCCAGCGCTGGCCCCCGTCGCGGACCTCCTCGTTCGCGGACGGCGAGGCGAGGAAGGAGCGGACGGTGGAGGGAACGAGCGGCTGGATACGCCACGTCTCGAGCAGGGCGGCGGCGGTGCGCCGCGAGGGCGGGACCCCGAAGGTCGGGCCGGAGGCGACGAGGTGCCACCCGGCGTCGCCGAGGTCGGAGAGGACGAGCGTCACGACGTCGGCCTGCCGGGCCGCGGCGGCGAGCCGCCCCCCCTTCAGGCGCGAGAGCGCGCCGCGCACGAGGTTCACGTCCGTGGCCGGCGCCCCCGCGGCGGCGAGGAGGGAGACGGTCCGCACCTTGTCGGCGAGCGGCACCTCCTCGGGGGGAAGGGCGAGAAGGCTCGAACCCCCGCCCGACAGGAGGACGACGAGGAGGTCGTCCCGCCCGAGGCCGGCGGCCAGAGCGAGCGCCTCGTGCCCCGCCGCGAGGCTCCTCTCGTCCGGCACGGGGTGCGCCGAGGGGAGGAAGCGTCCGCCGGGCGGAAGCTCTTCGGGGGGGACTCCGGCCGGGGCGACGACGACCGCTTCGTCCACGAGGTCGCCGATCGCCCGAAGGGCGGCGGTGGCCATCGCCGGCGCGGCCTTCCCGACCGCGAGCAGGACGACGCGCCGGGGGACGAAGACGAACTCGCGCCGGCCGGGGTCCTCGACCGAGCGAACGACGACGGCGCTGCCGCGGCGGGAGAGGGCTTCCGACACGAGCCGCCCCGGCTCGACGGCCGAGACCGCCGCGCGGTAGAGAGCCCTGAGGAAGGAGCGGGGATCCAAGGAGGAGAATTCTAGCGAACCGGGGGGCGCCCCGCCTCTGCGAGAATCGGGCCGGGCCCCACCGGGCAATGGAGGTGACTCATGCCTCAGGTCGACGTCGACCGAATCGTCGGTTCCATCCGCGACGGCGCGGGAGCCGTCCGCGAGAAGACCCAGGACGCCGTTGAGGACGTGGCCGACAAGATCGAGGACGCCCTCGAGAAGGCCGGGACCGAGGGGCGCAGGCTCCAGCGCGAGGTGAAGGAAGAGCTCGCGAGGCGGTGGAGGCAGGTCGACCGCGTCGGCCGCGAGAACGCCTTCGTCATGGCCGCCGGAGCGCTCGCCGTCGGCGTCCTCGTCGGCTGGCTCATCTCCCGCGACCGCCGCAGCTGACGGCCGCGTGGACCTCGCCGCTCGGTTCTCGGAGCTGAAGTCCGGCTTCGCCCGCTCCTTCTGGGTCGCGAACGTCCTCGAGCTCTTCGAGCGCTTCTCGTTCTACGGCTCGAAGATCGTCCTCGCCGTCTTCCTCGCGGAGACGGTCGGCCTCGGGCCGTTCGGCGTCAGCCTCGTCGGGCTCTACGGGTTCGCCGTCTACTTCCTCCCGATCCTCGCCGGACCCGTCGTCGACCGCTTCGGCTTCAAGAGGAGCCTCGCGGCCTGCTTCGCGATCTTCTCCTTCGGCTACTTCCTCATCGGCCTCTCGGGGATGCCGATGGGGCAGCCGCTCGTGACGGCCGTCGGGACGAAGACCTGGGTCGTCTGCGCCCTCCTGATCACGGCCGTTGGCGGCTCGCTCATCAAGCCGTGCATCGTCGGCACCGTCGCGCGGACCACGACGCACGAGACGAAGTCGCTCGGCTACTCGATCTACTACACCCTCGTGAACATCGGCGGCTGGCTCGGGCCGGTCCTCGCGAGCCAGGTACGCGTCTCCCTCGGCATCGCGCAGGTCCTCGTCGGGGCCTCGCTCGTCTCGTTCCTCCTCTTCCTCGCGACGCTCGCGTTCTTCAAGGAGCCCGAGCGCGACCCCGCCGCCGAGGGGCGGACGCTCGGGAAGGTCCTTCGCGACGCGGGGCTCGTCCTCGCGAACGGCCGCTTCATCGGCTTCCTCGTCATCTTCACCGGCTTCTGGGTGATGTTCTGGCAGGTCTACGACCTCTTCCCGTTCTACGTCCGCGACGTCCTGAAGGTGGAGCGCTTCGAGTTCATCGCCTCGCTCGAGTCCTTCTCGGTCATCTTCCTGACCGTCCCGGTCGCGGCGCTCATGAAGAAGGTCCGGGCCGTGCCGCAGATGACGCTCGGCCTCGCGGTCGGGAGCTGCTCCTGGCTCCTCCTCGTCGTCTCGCAGACGTGGCAGGCGGCGGCCGCGGCGATGTTCCTCCTCGCCCTCGGCGAGGTGCTCCAGGCGCCGCGCTACTACGAGTACATCGCGGACCTCGCCCCGAAGGAGCAGGTCGGCACCTTCATGGGCTTCGCGTTCCTCCCGATCGCCCTCGGCGCCCTCCTCGCGGGCCCGCTCGGAGGCTTCCTCCTCCAGCACTACCTCAAGGACACGATGCAGCCTGCGAAGGCCTGGACGATCCTCTCCAGCCTCGGCTTCGTCTCCACCGCCGCCCTCCTCGCCTACGACCGCTACCTCGTCCGCCGCTAGCGAGGCAGTCGGCCCGGTCCCGTCTCGAGGCATCCGCGAACGCCTCGAGACGAGACCGGCTCCCCCTACTTCTCGTCGGTGAGGCCCCAGGCGCGGAGGCGCCGGTGGAGCGTCGTCCGGTCGAGGCCGAGGCGCTCCGCGGCGCGGGAGACGTTGCCCCGGCTCTCCTCGAGGACCCGGACGACGAGGCGCCGCTCGAACGCGTCCCGCGCGTCGGCGAGCGTCTGCCCCGGCGTCAGGCCGTCGCCCGCGTCGGACCCCGTCTGCGGCAGGCGGAGGACATCGCCGGGGAGGTCGTCGGGGCCGATGACGGCGCCGTCCGAGAGGAGGAGCGCCCGCTCGACGACGTTCTGAAGCTCGCGGACGTTCCCCGGCCAGGGGCGCCTCTTCAGCTCCTCGAGCGCCTCGGGCGAGAACGTCGGCGGTCGCCGGCCGCGCCGCCGCGCGAGCTTCCCGGCGAAGTGGGCGACGAGGGCCGGGATGTCCTCCGGCCGCTCGGCGAGCGTCGGGACGCGGACCGGGACGACGGCGAGGCGGAAGTAGAGGTCCTCCCGGAACGTCCCGGTCGCGATCATCTTCGGCAGGTCGCGGTTCGTGGCGGCGACGATCCGCACGTCGGTCTCGATCGTCCGCGTCGCTCCGACGCGCGAGATCTTCCCGTCCTGGATCGCACGGAGGATCTTCGCCTGCGTCCGCGGCGACATGTCGCCGATCTCGTCGAGGAAGAGCGTCCCGCCGTCGGCGGCCTCCCACTTCCCCTTGCGATCCTCGGTCGCGCCGGTGAACGAACCCTTCACGTGCCCGAAGAGCTCGCTCTCGATCAGGTCCTCCGGGATCGCGGCGCCGTTCACCTCGACGAACGGCCCCCCCGCGCGCGGCGAGAGGCGGTGGAGCGTCCGCGCCGCGACCTCCTTGCCGACGCCGCTCTCGCCCGAGATGAGAACCCGGGCGTCGGACGCCCCGGCGCGCCGGAGCTCCTCGCGGAGGCGCGTCATCGCGGGCCCCTCGCCGAGGAGAGTCTCCTCCTCCTCGAGCCGCTCCCTCTGCCGGGCCACCTCGCGGGCGAGGACGTCGCGCTCACGGGCGAGCCGGCTCCTCTCGAGCGCCTTCTCGAGCGTCAGCAGCACCCGCTCGAGGGCGAGCGGCTTCTCGAGGAAGTCGTCGGCGCCGCGCTTGACCGCCTGCACCGCCGTCTCCACCGTGCCGTGGCCGGAGATCATCACCACGGGCAGGTCGTGCCCGCGCGCGCGCAGCTGGTCGAGGACGGAGAGACCGTCGACGTCCGGCAGCCAGACGTCGAGGAAGAGCGCGGCCGGCCGCGGCAGCTTCGGCTCCCCGAGGCGCCCGAGGACCGACCCGCCGTCCTCGAACGTCTCCACGCGGTACCCCTCGTCGCCCAGGATCTGCGCGAGCGTCTTCCGGATCCCGGCGGCGTCGTCGCAGACGAGGACCGTCTCTCCCCGCGGCCCGGGGGCGCTCACTGCCTGCTCCGCGGGAAGGTCGTCAGGCCGCCGGCCACTCGAAGACGAATCGGCATCCCCGGGGGGCATTCTCCTCCAGGATCACGCGCCCGCGGTGCTCCGCAGCGATCCGCGACGTGATCGAGAGTCCGAGCCCGTACCCGTTCGCCTTCGTCGAGAACGTCGGCTCGAAGACGAGGTCCCGCTCCTCGGGCGGAATGCCGGGTCCGTCGTCTGCGACGACGACGCGGGCGAGGCCTCCGTCCACTGAGGCGCGGACCGCCACGGCGCCCCCCGGCGGTGTCGCGGCGACGGCGTTGTCGACGAGGTTCACGAGGGCGCGCTTGACCTGCTCGGCGTCCCCGCGGACTGCCGGGAGGTCCGGAGCCGTCTCGACGGCGACGCGGACTCCGGCCTTCGTCCCCTCGTACAGCTTCACGACCTGCGCGACGACCGCGCCGAGGTCCAGCTCGCCGAGCCGCGTCTCCGGGAGCCGCGCGAAGCGGTGGAACGCGTCGACGAGCGCCGCGAGAGAGCGCACCTCCTGCACGATCGTGTCGGCGCCCTCCTCGACGACCTTCGCGAGCTCCGCGTCGCAGCCGGCCGAGCCGCGGGCCTTCCTCCGGATCCTCTCGGCGGCGAGCCTCACCGGCGTGAGCGGGTTCTTGATCTCGTGGGCCATCCGCCGGGCGGCCTCCTCCCAGGCGGCGGCCCGCTCGGCCCGGACGAGCGCGGTCGTGTCCTCGAGCGTCACGACCCACGCCGTCCGCTCCGGGCCCTCGCCCGCGACGCCGGTCACGTGCACCTCGAGGACCATCGGCTCGCGGGCTCCGGGCGGCGAGAGCGAGAGAGTCCCCTCGCGCGGGCCGGTCCCGCGGAAGGCCCCCGCGAGGAGCTCTCGGAGCGGAGCGGCCCAGTCCCCGGGGAGGAGCTCGGTGAGCGACGTCCCGGCCGGCGCGTCCGGCGTGCGGAGCATCCGCATCGCGGCGTCGTTCATCCCGCCGAGCCGGGAGGCGCCTGGGTCCTCGCCCGGGGCCGGCCCGAAGGCGAGGACCCCGACGTCGAGGTGCGCGAGGATCGTCCGGATACGCAGCCGCTCTTCGTCCATCCGCGCGTAGGCCGACCGGAGGGCGGCGTTCGCCGAGACGAGCTGCTCGCGGCTCCCGCGAAGCTCTTCGGTCATCGCGTTGAACGCGCTCCCGAGCGTCGCGATCTCGTCGGCCCCCTCCACCTCCACGCGGGCGGTGAAGTCTCCGGCGCCGACCCTGCGGACCGACCGCGCGAGCGCGGCGACGGGCCGCGTCACCCGCCGCGCCAGGACGAGGCCGACCCAGACCGCCGCCAGGAGGACGAGGAGCGCGAGGAGGAGGAAGAGGAGCACCTGCACCGCCTGGATCGAGCCCCGCTCGGCCTCCAGCTGCGCGAACGCCGACGTCGAGCGCGAGAGCGCCCGGAGCGGCGCCGCCTCCGCCGGGGGCTCGTAGGTGCCGAGGACGAGGAGCCCGGCGCGGTCCGCGATGACCGTCCGGCCGACGAGGCCGCCGCCGTCCACCGAGTCGACGCGGCGGACCGAGCCGCGCGCGCGGGCGGCCGAGACCCACTCCGACGACGGCTCCGGCACGTCGCGCAGCGGCCAGCGCGGAGCGCTCACGGCGAGGACGGAGGGGCGCGCCCCGTTCCCCGCGGGGCGCAGCTCCACGTAGTCGAGGCCCGACTCCTCGCGCGCGGCCGCGAGGAGGGCGAGGCGCGCCGTGTCGCCGCGCGCCTCGGGGAGCGTGGCCGCGAGGCGCGCGGCGACACGGAGCTCGCGCTCGGCCGCGCGCCGTCGCACGATCTCCACGACCTCGCGCCCCGACTCGATCGTCTGCGTCACCGGCGGCGCGAACCAGACGTCGACGCTCCGCTGCAGCAGTCCCGTCGTCGGAAGGATCAGGAGCGCGATCGGGAGGAGCGCGAGCCCCACGTTCGTCAGGACGATCCTCACCTGGAAGCGCGAGCCGAAGACGCCGCGGCGCGATTCGAGGAGGAGCCGGAAGGCGCTCCGCCCGATGACGAGGAGGAGCGCGAGGATCAGGACGACGACGATGTAGGTGAGGACGAAGAGGAGGACGCGGTTCGTCGCGGCCGGCGCGGCGAGGGCCCGCGAGCGGAGGACGAGGGCGTAGATCCCGGCGAACGTGGCTCCGAGG
>CAZWRQ010000181.1:0-10264 GCA_964636395.1 uncultured Holophagales bacterium | reverse complement strand
CCCCCGCCCCCGCCGCCGCCGTCGCCCTCAAGGAGGCCTCATGAAGGAACATTTCTCGGAGCTCCTCGAGCGGCTCCGTCGCCAGCTGATCGGGATGGGCGCGGAGGTGGAGAGCCAGATCCGCGTCGCCGTGGAGGCGCTCGTGGAGGGAGACGCCGCGAAGGCGCGATCCGTCTGCGAGCGCGACCCGGTGGTCAACGACCTCGAGGTGAGGAACGAGGAGGCCGTCATCCAGCTCCTCGCGACGCAGCAGCCGGTCGCGAGCGACCTGCGGCTCCTCGTGGCGGCGGTGCGGATCAACGCGGACCTGGAGCGGATCGGCGACCACGCCGTGAACATCGCGCAGGCCGCCGAGCGGCTCGCGGGCGTCCGGCCGTTCAAGCCGTGGATCGACATCCCGCACATGGCCGAGGTCGTCCGCGGGATGCTGCGCGACGCCCTCGACGCCTTCGTGAGGCGCGACACGGCGCTCGCCAAGAAGGTCCTCGAGCGCGACGACGTCGTCGACGCGAAGAACCTCTCGCTCATCCGCGAGCTGCTGACCTACATGGCGGAGAACCCGGCGCTCATCAGCCGGTCGATCGAGATCATGCTCATCTCGCGGAACCTCGAGCGGGTGGCCGACCTCGCGACGAACATCGCGGAGGAGACGATCTTCATCGCCGAGGGGCTCGTCATCAAGCACCAGGGGACGCGCCCGGAGGAGCCCGACGCGCGCTGAGGCGACGGTGCCGGCCGGTCCGGCACGTCCCGTGGCGGCGGCCCTCCTCCGGCGAACGTTCGTCGTCGTCCTCGTCTGGGCCTCGTTCGCGACCGGCTATCTGGGGGCGGAGAGGACGTTTCGGGCCGGGGCGCCTGTCTCCCTCGCCGCAGGCGTGGCGATCGCGACGGCCGTCCTCGCCGTGGTCCTCGGCGGACGGGAGCGTCTCGCGCGGCTCGTCGCCGGCGTCGCGGTCCGGGCCGAGGAGGTCTCCGCGAAGAGATGGATCGCCGTATGCATCGCGGCCGCCGCGGTGGTTCGGCTCGCCTGGTGCACTCTCCTGACGCCACGGCAGGTCTCCGACATGGAGCTCTATTACGCATTCGCACGGAGCCTCGCCGAGCGGGGCGTCTTCGAGCACGGCGGGGACCGGGTCTTCGGCCCTCCCGGCGTCTCGCTCCTCCTCGCGCCGTTCGTGAAGCTCTTCGGCGCAGAGACGTACCTCCCTCTCGCCGTGAACGTCACGCTGGCGGCGGGGACGGTCTTCGTGACGGGCGCCCTCGCGCTTCGCGTCGCGGACGGCCGGACGATGCGGGTCGCGACGCTCCTCGTCGCCCTCTGGCCGAATGCCGTCCTCCTTTCGGGGCTCGTCAGCAAGGAGCTCCTCGTCCTGTTCCTCCTCCCGCTCGGCGCGCTGCTCTACCTGCGCGCGACGGAAGGGACGGGGGCCGACCGGGCCGGGCTCCTTCTTGCCGCCGGCCTCGCCGTCGGAGCGGCGACGCTCGCGCAGCCGAACACGCTCGCCCTCCTTCCCGCGTTCGCGGCGCTCGAGCTCCTCCGCGCGGTGCCGCTCCGGGTCACCGTTCTCCGCCTCGGCCTCCTCTGCGCGGGGACGGCTCTCGCCGTCTCGCCCTGGACGATCCGGAACGCACTCCTCCTGGGACGTTTCGTCCCCGTCTCCGTGAACTTCGGCCACGCGATGCTCGTCGGGAACCACGACGGCGCCGACGGCGGCTTCCAGCCGGTGAGGACGCCGTACCTCGGGATGTCCGAGATCGAGTACGACCGGCTGGCCCTCGGGAAGGCCCTCGAGTGGATCCGCGCGAACCCGGGCCGGTTCCTCGCGCTGGTCCCACGGAAGCAGATGGTCTTCCTCGGTGACGACGGCGATGGCGCCTACCACGCCCTGAAGTGGGCGTACGGGATCGGAGACGCGCGCTACGCCCTCGCGAAGGCGGTCTCGAACGGTTGGTGGGTGGGCGTCCTCGCGCTCGCGGCCGCGGCGCTGACCGGCGGGCGGGGACGCGAGGCCGATCGGGACCCCCGGCTCGCGCTCGGTATGCTCTTCTTCTTCTGCCTTCTCGCGCTGCTGAGCGTCACCGAGAGCGGCTCGAGGCACCACCTCGCCCTCTCGCCGTTCCTGGCCCTCCTCGCGGGTCTCCTGGCCCGGCCGGCCGCCGACGCGTCGTCGCACGGCTGACGCGAGCGGGCGGCGGAGCGGGAAAGCGGGGCCGGTCAGCCGCGGGCGAACGCGAGGAGCGTTTCCTTGACCCGCGTACCCGGGCCGAGGAGCGCGACGAGGGCGCGGGCGTAGCTCGCGAGCTGGGGCGCGTAGAGCGCCTCGCGCTCGGCGCGGACGGCCGGCGTCGGGAGGCGGTCGGTCTTCCAGTCCACGACGACCCAGCCGTCCTCCTCCTCGAACAGGAGGTCGATCTTCCCCTCGACGAGCGGCGTCCCCTCGAGCGCGTCGTCGCGGAAGAGGATCGGCAGCTCGACGAAGCGGCGGCGCGCGGCGCGAACGCGGGAGACGACGGGATGCGCGAGGAGACGCTCGACGAGCCGGACCGCCTCGGCGCGCGCGGCCGGATCGAGCGGAAGCGTCGAGGCCGCGACGGCCTCGGCCGCGGAGGCGGGGGGCACGTGCGTGGGGTCGAGGAGGGCCTCCATCGCCTCGTGGACGGCCGTGCCGAGCCGGACGGCGGCTTCGTGGACCTCGTCGTGGCGCTCGAGCGACGGGAGGTCCTCGGGCGAGCCGGCGTCCTCGCCGGTCGGCAGACGCGGCGTCCAGGGGGCGTCCTTCTCGCCGGAGCGCCGAAGCGGGCGGGAGGCCGTCGCCCGGGCCCGCGCGAGGCGCGCCGCTGCGGCCGCCATCTCGGCGTCGAGGTCGACGTCGGACGCCCGGGCGGAGGCGCTCTCCGGAGTCCGAGGCGCGGAGACGTCCGGGAGGACCACCTCGACGAGGGGGGCGAGTCGCGGCGGGAGCGTCTCGGCGAAGGCGATCGGCGCGAGGAGGCTCTTGCCGATCGTGTCGGACACCTCCCCGGACTTCAGCCGGCGGCGCCGGCGGAACCAGGAGAGGACGAGCGTCCTCTTCGCCCGCGTCAGCGCGACGTAGAGCTGCCGTTTCTCTTCGGCGAGGTCTCGGGCGTCGTCGAGCCGGGCGATCGAGCCGAAGCCGGGGGTCCGGATCGTCCGCCCGCGCATCGAGGCGCTGAGCGCGAGCGGCCTGCCGGGACCGGTGTGGACGATCGTCCTCCTCCCGGCGGTCCGCTCGCGGTCGCGGAAGCCGAGGCTCGCGACGACGACCGTGTCGAACTCGAGCCCCTTCGCCTTGTGGAGCGTCATGAGGCGGACGGCGTCCTCGTCCTCCTCGAACGCGCGCGGCTCGGAGACGTTCTCCTCGAGGCGGAGCGCGAGGCGGGCGACGGCCTCGCGGAACGGGAGCCCCTCCGCGTCGAGCGCGCGGGCGAGGACGAGGAGGCGGTCGAGGTTCGCCGCGGCCTGGAGCGGGTTGACGACGGCCCCGTTCTCGACGGCGGCGAGGGCCGAGCGCGACGAGAGGAGGTCGAGGAGCGTCTCCGCGAGCGGGCGCGCGTGCCGGCGCGCGCGAAGCGCCCCAAGCGCCCCGAGCGCCTCGGCGACGGGGCCGCCTGCCGGCGCGGTCGCCGGGTCGTCGAAGAGGGTCCCCGCCTCGGAGGCGTCGAGGAGCTCGACGTCGGTGAGGCCGAAGAGGAACGACTTCAGCGCGGCGACCGTGGAGATGGAATCGGCCGGGTCGTCGATCGCGCGGAGCGCGGCGACGACCGCCGCCGTCTCCTCGCGCCGGTAGAAGCTGACGCCCCCCTCGAGGACGGCCGGGATCCCGGCGTCTCGGAAGACTTCCTGGTAGAGGTCGATCGCGTCGTTCGACCCGAGGAGGACGGCCGTCCCTCGGAAGCCGCTCCCCGAGAAGCGCGAGAGGAGGAGGTTCGCGACGGCGCGCGCCTCCTGGAGCTTCACCTCCGCATCGAGGCCGTCGTCGTCGGCCTCGGAGCCGGGGGCGGTCCTCCCGTCCTCGAGTCCGTCGTGGAGGTCGGGGACCTCGGGCGCCGCGAGGAAGAGGACCTTCCCGTCGTCGGGACGGGCGAGCTTCGCCGGATCGGGCGCGAACGGCGCGTGGACGACCTCCCAGGGTTCTCCCGGCGCGGATTCGAAGACGCTCTCGAAGAGGCCGTTCGCGAAGTCGAGGAGGCGGGGCGAGGAGCGGAAGTTCGTGACGAGCGAGAGGCGGTCGGAGGGAGGGAGGCGGTCGGCGACCTGCCGGTAGATCTCGACGTCGGCGCGGCGGAAGCGGTAGATCGACTGCTTCGGGTCGCCGACGAGGAAGAGGGCGGACGGAGCGGGGACGAGGTCGTCCCAGCGCTCTTTGTCCTGCACGCCGTCCTGGCAGGAGATCCGGAGGACGATCTCGGCCTGGACCGGGTCGGTGTCCTGGAACTCGTCGACGACGAGGTGCGGGAAGCGGGCCTGGAAATGGTCGCGGGCGGCCCGCGATTCGCGGAGGAGCTTGCGCGCGGAGAGGAGGAGGCCGTCGAAGTCGAGGAGGCCGCGCTCGCGCATCCGGGACTCGAGACGCGGGAGGAGGCCGCCGCGGATCGAGGCGGCGACCCGCGCGAGGAGCCTCTCGTCGGGGAGGGACGCGAGGCGATCCGGGAGCTCCTTCCAGCCTTCGCGGAAGGCGTCGGCGAGGTCCTTCAGCCGGCCCGTGTAGACGCCGCGCTTGCCGACGCGGAAGTCGATCTTCGTCTCGAGCCGCGCGGCAGCGAGGTCTTCGAGGTCGAGCGGGAGGAGCGCGCGGACCTCCTCCACCGCGGAGCGGAGGAGGAGCGCCTTCGCGTCGGTCCGGAGGTCCGGAGGGAATTCGTCGACGGCGCGGTCGCCGGCGTCGGCGAGGATCGCGAGCTCGAGGCGGACGTAGGGGAGAGGGTCGTCGGGAATCGTCCCGGCGAGGACGAGCGAACGCTCGGCGTGGATGGTCCAGGCGAGGTCGCGGAGGGCGTCGGGCGAGAGGCCGCGCCGGAGCGCGTCGGTCACGACGCCGCCGGCCCGGGCCTCCTCGTCGACCCACGCGGCGAAGACCTCCTCGAAGAGCTCCCGCGCGACTCCCTCCTCGGGGACGACGAAGTCGGGGTCGACGCCCGCCTCGACGGGCCGCTCGCGCAGGAGCCGGGCGCAGAACGAGTGGATCGTCGTCACCTCGGCGCCGTCGAGGTCGCGCCGCGCGCGGAGGGCCCGCTCGCGCCGGGCCGCGTCCGTGGCCGCGCGCGCCTCCTCGTCGAGGCGCGTCCGCAGGCGGGCCTTCATCTCGCCCGCGGCCTTTTCCGTGAACGTCAGGGCGGCGACGGTGGAGAGCGGTTCCCCCTCGTCGAGGACGAGGCAGACGATCCGGTCGACGAGGGTCTTCGTCTTGCCGGTGCCGGCGGAGGCCTCCACGAGGAGCGAGGTCCCCACGTCGGTCCGCGCGCGCTCGCGGGCGGCGTCGTCGACCAGCGGCGCCGTCACGGGATCTCCTCGAGCGCGAAGAGCGGCGCGGCGGGGTGGGCGAGCCGCTCGGCCTCGCGCTTGGCCTCGTAGACGCGCGCGTGCCCCGGCCCGCAGACGGCCGCGACCTCGCAGAACGAGCAGGGGCTCCCGCGACTGGAGAGCGACTCCGTCCGCGGGAGGAGGTCCCCCTTCCGGATCGTCGCGTCGAGGAGGCCCACGGCGCGGTGGAACGAGGCGACGGCCTCGTCGGTCCCCGCGGCGTCGAACGCGACGGAGAGGGCGGCGGGCGCGGCTCCCTTCCGGTCCGCGGTGACGAAGAGGTACTCCGAGGAGACGGCCGCGGCGCCGAGCGCCCGCGCGGCGAGCGCGTAGGCCGCGAGCTGGACCTTCTCTCCTCCGACGATCCGCCATCCCTTCCTGTTCTTCGCGCCGAAGGGATCGGGCCGGCTGAACTTGTAGTCGACGACGCGGGTCGCCGCGCCGCTCCGGTCGAGGCGGTCGATCCGGCCGGTGAGCGGGACGCGGAGCGGGTCCTCTCCCGCCGCGGGCTCGGCCCCCTTGCCGGGGCCGAAGCCGACCTCGCCCCCCGCGAGGGGAAGAGGGTCCGGGCGGTCGCGCTCGAGCTCCCCGACGGCGCGGAGGAGCGCGGCGAGCTGCTCCGTCGCGACCTCGACGAGGACGGGCGGGAGATCGATCTCCCAGTCCGCGAGGAAGCGCGTCACGGTGCGTTCGGCGAGGGCGTCCGCCCCCGAGAGGAGGCGGTCGCCGAGCGGGACGCCCCTCTCGCGCGCCGACTTCGCCGCCGCCTCGAGCGCGGCGTGGGCGAGCTCGCCCGTCGTCCGGCCGTCGAAGGCGAGCGCGGCGGGCGAGCTGCTCCGTCGCGACCTCGACGAGGACGGGCGGGAGATCGATCTCCCAGTCCGCGAGGAAGCGCGTCACGGTGCGTTCGGCGAGGGCGTCCGCCCCCGAGAGGAGGCGGTCGCCGAGCGGGACGCCCCTCTCGCGCGCCGACTTCGCCGCCGCCTCGAGCGCGGCGTGGGCGAGCTCGCCCGTCGTCCGGCCGTCGAAGGCGAGCGCGGCGGGCGAGTCCTCCGGTGCCGAGAGGCCGAGGGCGTCCTGGAGGAAGGCGCGGTAGGCGCAGGAGGCGAGCCGCTCGAGGCGGCTCGGGGAGAGGGCGCGCCCCCCACCGAGGCCGAGGCGAAGCGGGGCGCGCGCGACGCGCCCCTCGTACTCGGAATACCGCGTCTCGGCCCGCGCCCGGCCGCGTCGGAGCGCGCGGCCGAGCGGCTCGAGGCCGGGCGGGAGGGCCGATCGGAGCTTCGGCGAGCGAACGAGCGCGCGCCGGATCGCTTCGTCCGCGTCGAGAGGAGGCCCGGCATGTGGGGGTGCGCCGAGGCGGATCCAGCGGAGCGCGAGAGCGGATACCGTCGCGGGCGTCGCGAGCTCGGCCTCGGAGAGCGAGCGCCCGGCGCGCTCCTCGAGGTGGTCGAGGAGGAACGGCGAGAGGAGGCGCGGCCGATCGGTCGCGGCCTCGCGCCGGGCGGCGAGGAGGACGAGCCGGCGCCGCGCGGCGCTCCGCGCGAGGTGAAAGAGGAAACGCTCCTCGCGGGCGTGGCGGGGTCCGGTGCGCGGGGCGATCGGCCGGCGCGTGGCCCGGGAGAGCGCGGCCCGCTCGTCGTCGAAGAGGAGCGGGTCGGGCCGCCCCGCGCGCGGGAACGACTGCTCGACGAGGCCGGGGACGAGGACGACGTCGAAGAGGAGGCCGCGCGCCGAGACCGAGGAGAGGAGCGAAAGCCCGTCTCGCTCGAAGCGCCCCTGCCGGACGGGCGTCTCCTCGAGCGAATCGGCGAGGAGCCGGAGGACGTCGATCGCCGCGACGGATGCTCCCGGCTCGACCGCCTCGAGCTCGCCGAGGCGCGCCGCCGCGTCCGAGAGCGCGTCGGCGCCCGGGAGGCGTCCGAGGAGCGCGTCGAACGACGCCGCGAGCCGCTCGCTCCAGGTCCTCCACGAGGCGGGCGTCGGGTCGGGGAGGACGGGCGCGAGGAGAGCGACGACTTCGCGGAGCGCCGCGAGATCCCGCCTCACGCGCATCTCTCTCCGCGTGATTCGCCCTTCCGCCTCGGCCGACTCCTCCGGGGGGCGCCGCGCCAGGCGCGCCTCGATCCGAGGGACGATTGCGGCCCAGCCGTCGCGGAAGCGGATCTCGAGGAGCGCCCGTTCCACGCGGGCGCGGGCCCCGGGGGGAAGGAGGGCGAGGCCTTCGAGGACGTCGACGAGCCCGACGAGGTCGTCGGGCGCGAAGCCTCCGGCCGGGAACGCGAGGGTGCCGAGCGCGGCGCGGCCGGGAGGCGTGCGGGAGAAGCCGGTGCCGGCCGGGCGGAAGAAGGGGATCTCCCGGGCGCCGAGCTCGGCGACGAGCGCGGGCTCCTGCCGCGCCGGGTCGCGCACGAGGACGGCGATCCGGTAGAGCGGGACGCCGTCGTCGACGGCGCGGAGGACCTCGCGAACGACCTCGCGCGCCTCGGAGAGCTCGGAGGGAGCGACGACGACGGAGACCTCCGGCCGTTGGACCGCGTCGGGCAGCGCGCGGGGCGTCGCGTCGAGGAGGCGCTCGAAGAGGTCCGCTCTCGCTGGGGGGATTCCCTCGCCCGTCTCTTCCGGCTCCCCGTCGACTGGGACGAACGCGACGACGGGCCGCTCGGCGGCGACGGCCGCGAGGAGCGCCTCGCGTACGCCGCCGAGGTCGTAAAGGCCGTAGACGAGGAGCGGCTCGGGCCGCGGCGGAGCCGTCGTCGCGGCGCCTCGCGCGAGGAGGGCGTCGGCGTCGGCGAACGCGGATCGCGTCTCCTCGAATCGGGTCAGGACGACGCCGACCTTGCCGAGGAACGCGGCGCGGTCGGGCGTCGTGGCGGCGGCGCGGAGGAGCTCCGCGAGACGGTCGGCCGGGAGGCCGGCCCCACGCAGGTCTGCGGCGGTCCGCGCGACGAGGCCCGCCATTGAGGGCCGGCCGCGCAGGTCTTCGAAGACGTCTCCTTCCGGCGTCTCGAGGAGCGCCCGGCGCGCCAGCAGAGACTCGGCGAGGGGCGGGAGCGGCGGCCGCGGGTCGGCGGCCGGGACCCGCTCGCGGGCGAGATCGACGAACGTGAGGAGGCGGAGGTTCGCGACGCCGCCGAGAGTCTCCGCGGCCCGGCGTCGCAGGTAGACGCCGAGGAGGTTCGAGCCGACGAGGACGTCGACGGGGCGGAGCGCGTCGCCCTCCTTGAGGCCGCGAAGCTCCTCGAGGAAACGCGCCTCGAGCGAAGCGAAGCCGCCTGTGAAGAGCGTGTGCCGCGGGCTCGCCCCCATGCCGTGGAGTGTACGGGGCCGGGGTGTCCGGGGGATCACTCCTTCCAGCGGGGGGAGCGGCCTCCTTCGATCCCGAGGAGGTCGAGGACGCGCTGCGTGACGAAGCCGAGGAGGTCGTCGATCGTCTTCGGCCGTGCGTAGAAGCCGGGGCTCGCCGGGAGGATCGTCGCCCCCGCCTGCGCGGCCTTCACCATCGCCTCGAGCGTCGGGAGCGGCAGGGGCGCCTCGCGCGGGACGAGGACGAGCGGCCGGCGCTCCTTCAGGTGGACGTAGGCGGCGCGCGTCAGGAGGTTGTCGCAGACGCCGTAGGCGACCTTCGAGAGCGTCGTCGCGCTGCACGGGACGACGACCATACCGAGGGTCCGGAACGACCCGGAGGCGATCGACGCGCCGACGTCCTTGTTCGGATGGACGACGTCGGCGAGCGCGGCGAAGTCGTCGAGCGGCGCGCCGAGCTCGTCGGCGGCGACGCGGCGCGCGCCGTCCGTCGCCACGAGGTGGACCTCGAGCCCGCCCGTCCGGCGCAGCGTCTCGAGGAGGTCCTGCGCGTAGGGGATCCCGGAGGCGCCCGAGATCCCGACGACGACGCGGCGAGGCAGCGGATCGGCCATCGGGAGGGAGTCTAGTCGGAGGGGCGCTGGTCGAGGACGTCGAACGCCCAGGCGCGGAGGCCCGGGAGCGAGGCGGCCTCGCGCTCGAGCTCGGGCGCCGGGTCCGTCGCCTCGAGAAGGAAGAGGCCCTGCTCCGGCCGGGCGAGGAGGCGCCATGGGACGTCGAGCCGCTCCGCGAGCGCGCGGAGCGCGTCGCCGTCTTTCCCCTCGACGAAGAGGACCCGCGTCACGCGGCACCCCGCCGTCGCGCGGTTAGAATCGCGGGCGGAAGCGCAAGGGGTCCGGTGGCCCCCCTGGTCTTCAAAACCAGCGTGCACGCTCCGAGAGGGGCGGCGGGTGGGTTCGACTCCCACACGCTTCCGCCACCTTCCTTCACTTCCGGATCGGATGCGGCTCGGAGAAGCCCCGCTTGCGGATCTCCTCGATCAGCTCGGCGTCGGTCCGGAGAGGCTTCTTGTCGCCCCATCGGGGGTCGTCGCGGTAGACCGGCACGCACCCCGGGGTCTTCCGGCAGGCTTCCGCCGCGTCGTCCCACTCCGTTCGGGCCTTGTCCCGCCGCGGAGAGCGCGTCCGCTCCGGCACCTCCAGGCCTCGCTCGACGGCCCGGTCCATCCTTCGCTGACCCGCCTCTGCGGCGCCGTCGTTCGGCTTCGAGGTCCCCTTCGTGCCGGAGCGCGCGCCGGGCTCCGGTTCCGCTTCCGGCCGATCGCCTTCGACGCTCGGCAGGTCCTCGAACGAGACGCGGCTCGCCGGCGTCCCCTTCGCCTTCATCTCTGCGGCATGCTCCGAGAGCGTCTTCGGGCGA
>CAZWRQ010000180.1:0-10351 GCA_964636395.1 uncultured Holophagales bacterium | reverse complement strand
GAAATGGCCAGGCCCTACGCCGTGGCCGGAACGATCGAGCCCTCGGTCGGGCAGACCTCGACGCACTTCGGCGAGTCGAAGTGCCCCTGGCACTCCGTGCACTTTGCGGCGTCGATGACGTAGGTCATGTCGCCCGGGCTGATCGCCTGGTTCGGGCACTCGGGCTCGCAGGTCCCGCAGCTGATGCAGTTCTCGGTGATCATCATCGCCATGACGGCCTCCTCGTTTCCGGGGGACGACTTCACCTAGTCCCCCGCGGAGCCGGACCACCAGCGCGGGCCGGCAACCGGGGAAGGCTAGGGGAGGACCGTGGCCGGCACAATGATGCGAACGGATCATTCCGAAACAGCTCTGTCGGAGCCGCGTATCCCGTTGACATCACGCCGGATCGGGTTCCAAATTCCCGATGGTGGCCGCTCGTCCGAAGGACCGGCAGAAGGTCGTGGCGGCAGAGGCGTCGGCGGGGCCGGCGGCGGAGGGAGCCGCCGAAGGCGAGACGGAGAGTGCCGGCGTCCGACCCGATCCGGAAGCACGAAAGGAGACCGAAGTGAGAGTTCCGACCCGATTCCTCCTCGTCGCCCTCGTCGCCCTCGTTCTGGCGCCGGCCCTCGTCGCACAGGAGGGAGGGCGCATCGACACCGCCATCGCGTCCGACAGCCGCGAGACGATGGCCGAGCGCGAGTCGTTCCCCCCGACGCAGCCGAAGATCTACGTCTTCGCGATGGTCGCCGACGCTGCCCCCGACACCCCGGTCCGGGCCGTCTGGATCGCGGAGAAGTGCGAGGGGCAGGCGCCGAACACGAAGTTCGCCGAGCGGACGACGAGGTTCCCCGGGGGCGCCACCTGGATCCCCTTCTCCTACACGAAGCCGAACCCGCAGTGGGCCTCCGGCGCCTACCGCGTCGAGCTCTATCTCGGCAAGCAGCTCGCGGCGACGGTGAAGTTCACCGTCACGAAGTAGCGCCCCCCGGCGGCATCCCGAGGTCCGCACGCGGCCGCCCCTCCGGGGCGGCCGTTTCGTTCTGCGAGCGGCCTCGCAGCTCCGCCGCGCCGCCCGACACGATGAAGGCCATCGCGTCGGCCCCGCGCGCCGAAAGCGGCGCCACGAGCCGTCTCGGGACGACGAGGAGCTGCCCGGCGAAGTTGTACGACTGGGGCAGGTAGACGCCCACGTGGTCGGGGAGTCCGGCGCCGTCGAGCGAATCGCGGGTGAGGAAGCCGACCGCCTTCAGGCCGCTCGACTCGTCGAGCGTGACGAAGACCGGCCGCTCGAACCCCTTCCGCTCGCCGACGAACGCGTCCGTCACGTCGCGGATCGCCGAGTAGAGGAGCTTTACGAACGGGAGGCGCCGGAAGATCCCCTCGACGAGCTCGAAGACGCGCTTCGTGACGAAGTTCGAAGCGAGCGCCCCGACGACGACGATGAGCGCGATCGTGGCGAGGAACCCTGCCCCGGGGACGGGGAGGCCCATCCACGCGTCGACCGCCCGGAAGACGAAGACGACGATCGCGATCGTCAGGACCGAGGGGACGAAGACGAGGAGCCCCTGGAGGAAATATCGGAGGAGGTGGCGCATGGCGCGGGGAGTCTACGGGGCCGGGCGGCGCCCCGGCGTCGGAACGCCCGCCCGCGATGCGCTAGCGCGGTCCCCCCCCGTCCCGTGGTAGAACCTTCTCTGCCCGGAAGACGAACCGAGGAGGAGTGCCGTGCCCGAGACGTTCCGCTCCGTCCCGCAGATGCTGCTTCGGCGCGTCGCGAAGACGCCCGACCGCGAGGCTTACCTTCGCCCCGTTCCGGACGGCTGGGAGCCTCTGACCTGGCGCCAGGTCGGCGAGCGCGTCCGCGCGATCGCGTGCGGCCTGCGCGCCCTCGGCCTCGAGGACGAGGAGCGCGCCTCGATCCTCGCGAGCACCCGGCTCGAGTGGATCCTCGCCGACCTCGGGATCCTCTCGGCGGGCGGCGCCACGACGACGATCTATCCCTCGACGACGACGCCCGACGCCCTCTTCATCCTCCAGGACTCGGACACCCGGGTCCTCTTCGCGGAGAACCCGGAGCAGGCGGAGCGGATCGCGCGGGAGCGCTCGAAGGTCCCCGGCCTGAAGGCGATCGTCCTCCTCGAGGGGGAAGCGACTCCGGACGGCTTCGTCCTGACGACAGAGGCCCTCATGGAGAAGGGACGGGCGTGGGACGCGGCGAACCCCGGCCGGTTCGAGGCGCTCGTCGAGGCCGTCCGCCCCGACGCCCTCGCGACGCTCATGTACACCTCCGGGACGACGGGCCGCCCGAAGGGGGTCGAGCTCACTCACGACTGCTGGGTCTACGAGGCGGAAGGGATCGACGCGCTCGGCCTCCTGAGCGAGGACGACCGGCAGTTCCTCTGGCTGCCGCTCGCCCACTCCTTCGGGAAGGTCCTCGAGGCCGCGCAGCTCCGGATCGGCTTCTCGACTGCCGTGGACGGGCGCGTCGAGAAGATCGTCGAGAACCTCGGCCAGGTCCGCCCGACGTTCGTCGCGGCCGTCCCGCGCATCTTCGAGAAGATCTACAACAAGATCGTCGGCGGCGCGAAGGAGGCCGGCGGCGCGAAGTGGGCCATCTTCTCGTGGGCCGTCGGCGTGGGCCGCGAGGTCTCGAAGCTCCGGCTCGCCGGGAAGGAGCCGGCCGGGCTCCTCGCCCTGAAGCACAAGGTCGCGAACAAGCTCGTCTTCAGCAAGCTCAGCGCGCTCTTCGGCGGGCGCCTCCGCTTCTTCATCTCGGGGAGCGCGCCGCTCGCAAAGGCCCTCGGCGAGTTCTTCCACGCGGCGGGCGTCCTCATCGCCGAAGGGTACGGGCTCACGGAGACGAGCGCCGCGAGCTGCGTGAACACGTTCGAGCACCTTCGCTTCGGCACGGTCGGCCACCCCCTTCCCGGGACTCAGGTGAAGATCGCCGAGGACGGCGAGATCCTCATCAAGGGGCGCGGCGTCATGCGCGGCTACCGCAACCTCCCCGAGCAGACCGCCGAGGCGCTCGACGCGGACGGCTGGCTCCACACGGGCGACATCGGTCGCGTCGAGGACGGTTTCGTGAGGATCACGGACCGGAAGAAAGACCTCATCAAGACCTCGGCCGGAAAGTACGTCGCCCCGCAGATGCTCGAGCGGAAGCTCGCCGTCGCCTGTCCCTACGTGAGCCACTCGCTCGCGCACGGCGACAACCGGAACTTCGTCTCGATGCTCGTCGCGCTCGACCCGGAAGCGATCACGAAGTGGGCCGCCGCCCATGGTCACGGCGGGAGGCCCTACGCCGAGGTCGTCGCCTCGAAGGAGGTCCGCGACCTGATCGCGCCCTACATCGACGAGGTCAACAAGGACGTCGCGAGCTGGGAGCAGGTGAAGAAGTGGACGATCCTCCCGGCCGACCTCACGCTCGAGACCGGCGACCTCACCCCCTCGATGAAGCTGAAGCGGAAGGACGTCGAGCGCAAGTACCGCGCGACGCTGGACGGCTTCTACGAGGGGACGGTCGTCGACGTCTGAAGCCCCGCAGCCGGTGGGAGCCCCGTGGGCCCCCCCCGGCTCTCCCGCGGGCCGACGGGGCCCGGGCGCCGGCTCCCGCGGTCCTTCAGCCCCGCGTCACCTTCTCGAGGAGGAACATGTACGACCGGTAGACCTCGCCGGTCGCCCGCGTCATCCCGATCTCGCACGTCCGGCTGCTCGAGAGGTGCTCCTCGCAGCCTTTCGCCTTCACCTCGGCCGCCTCGTGCCTCGTCGCCGAGGCCGTCAGCTCGGGGTGGAGGAAGCCGCGGTCCCCGGCGAACGCGCAGCAGCCCGCCGAGAGCGGCACGGTGACGTCGTCGCTACAGAAGCGTGCGATCCCCTCGAGCTTCGCCCCGAGGTTCATCTTCGTGAGCGAGCAGACCGGGTGGAGCGCGACGGAGCCGGCCTTCCGCTTCGCGGTGAGCTTCGGCAGGAGCGTGTCGTGCGTGAAGGCGACGCCGTCCAGGATCGTCAGGCGGTCGAACCGCGCCTGGTTCTCGGGCGTCAGGTTCGGGCGGCTCCCCTTCACGCCGTACGTGCAGGGGCTCGTGTCGACGACGACCGGCAGGCGCCCCTCGTCCGACCAGGCCCAGAAACGCTCGATCGCCCGGTTCGCGGCGAACGCGTTCGCCTCCGTGTACCCCTTCGAGGAGAAGGGGACGCCGCAGCAGACGCCTTCGACGTCCTCCGGGATGAAGACCGGCGTCCCGGCCCGCTGCGCGACCGCGACGAACGCCTCCATGAGCGAGGTCTCGGAGGGCTCGCCGGGGAGCTCTCCCATCGTCCGCGAGATGCAGGCCGGGAAGTAGACCGCGGCCGCGCCCGCCTTCGTCGTCGCCGGGCGGGCGGCCCTCGCGGCCCGCGGCATCTCGGCGCTCCAGAGGGGGAACGGCTTTCCGACGACCGCCCGGATCGCGCGCGTGATCCTCGCCATCGCGCCCGGCCCGAACGCCGACTGGACGAGGTGCCCGGCGCGGAGGCCGGCTCGGAGGAGGAGCTCGACCGTCGCGAAGCGGCGGGCGATCGCGAGCGCGGCCCTCCGCGCCCGCTCCGAGTGGCGCGCCTTCCGGAGACGCTTCGTCAGCTGGCCCGTGTCGATCGAGACGGGGCAGGCGGTGGCGCAGAGGCCGTCGACGGCGCAGGTGTCGACCGCGGCGTACGGGAACTCGGCCTCGAGTGCCGCCAGGAGCGGCGCGTTCGTCCCTTCCGCCTCGAGCCGCGTCATCTCGCGGCGGAGGACGATCCGCTGCCGGGGCGTCAGCGTCAGCTCGCGGCTCGGGCACTTCGGCTCGCAGTAGCCGCACTCGATGCACTTGTCGACCTCCTCCTCGACGGTCGGCATCGGCTTGACGTCCTTCAGGTGGCAGAGCGGGTCGGCGTTCAGGATGACGCCCGGGTTCAGGATGCCCTCGGGGTCGCAGAGCGCTTTCAGCCGCTTCATGACGGCATAAGGCCCCGGGCCCCACTCCGTCTCGACGAACGGCGCCATGTTCCGGCCCGTTCCGTGCTCGGCCTTCAGCGCCCCGTCGTACCTCTTCACGACGAGCTCGACGACGTCGTCGATGAGCCGCGCGTACTTCTCCACGGCCGCCGGGTCGTTGAACGACTGCGTGATGACGAAGTGGAGGTTCCCGTCCTTCGCGTGGCCGAAGAGGATCGCCTCCGGGTAGCCGTGCTTGACGAAGAGCCTCGTCAGGTCGACGGCGGCGTCGGCGAGATGCTCGATCGGGAACGCGACGTCCTCGATGAGGACCGTCGTCCCGCTCTTCCGGGCGGCGCCGACGGACGGGAACGTCCCCTGCCTCACTTTCCAGAGGAGCGCCTGCTCCGTGGCGTCGTGCGTGAAACGGGCCGGCTCGAGGAGGGCGAGCGGCGCGACCGCCGCGGCCGCGACGGCCTCGAGGCCCGTCCGCTCCGCCTCGTCCGCCGCCTGGTACTCGACGAGGAGCGCCGCGGCGCCCTCGGGGAGCGTCCGGATGGAGGGCGGGACCCCCGGCTGAGTCTCCACGGAGCGGAGCGAGGCGCGGTCGAGGAGCTCGAGCGCCTTCGCACCCGAGTCGCGGAGCGGGACGATCGCGGCGCAGGCCGCGTGCATCGAAGGGAAGAGGAGGAGGCCGGTGTACTTGACGGGAAGGTCCGGTACGGTCGAAAGAACGGCCTCCGCGATGAACGCGAGCGTCCCCTCCGCCCCGACGAGGAGGTTCCGGAAGATCTCGACGGGCGTCTCGAAGTCGAGGAACGCGTTGAGGGAGTAGCCGGTCGTGTTCTTCATCCGGTATTTCGACCGGATGCGAAGGGCGAGAGCCGGGTCCGCCTCGAGCGTCGCCTTGAGGTCGAGGAGCCCCTGCCAGAGCGCCGGCTCCGCCGCGCGGAAGCGGGCGTCGGCGTCGGGAGCCGCCGTGTCGATCCGCGTCCCCGACGGGAGGAGGAACGTGAGCGACTCGAGCGTGTGGTAGGCGTTCTGGGTCACGCCGCAGCACATGCCGCTCGAGTTGTTCGAGAGGATCCCGCCCATCGTGCAGGTGTTGATGGAAGCGGGGTCGGGCCCCATCTTCGCGCCGTACGGCCGGAGGGCCGCGTTCACGGAGGCGCCGATGACGCCGGGCTGAGTCCGGAAGCGCCGCCCGCCGTCCTCGACCCTCACCGTCCGCCAGTGGCGGGCGACCTCGGCGAGGATGCCGTCCGTGACGGCCTGCCCCGACAGCGAGGTCCCCGCGGCGCGGAGCGTCACCGGCACCTTCGACTCCCGCGCGAAGCGGAAGAGCTCCGCGACCTCGTCGACGCTCTTCGTCAGGACGACGGCCTTCGGGATCAGCCGGTAGAAGCTCGCGTCCGAGGCGAACGCGATCCGGTCGATCGGACGATCCAGGACGCGCTCGGGCGAGGCGATCCGCTCGAGGGCGGAGCGGAGGCTCCCCGCCGCAGGCGACGAGCCGGGCGCAGGGGCCGTGGAGCGATCCGGGGCGGTCGTCATGCGAGGCCCTCCTGGGCGTCGTGGGAGGCGCCGGGGGGATTCTCCCCCGCCGGCGCCGCACCCCTCGGTGTCAGAAGTAGAACGCCTGGAGCTGGACCGTGAACTGGTTCGTCGGCTTCACGGCCGAGCTCTTCGGCTCGACCCGGAGGTACTGAGCCGTGAGCTTGAAGCTCTGCCCGGAGACGTACCAGTTCAGCCCGCCGCCGAAGCGCTCGACGTCCTTCGCCTCGTCGACGGCGTTGGCGAACGACTGGCTCTCGTACTTGAGGAACGGCTGGACCTTCGCCGACGAGAGGTAGTACGCCGCCTCGACGAGGAGGTCGTCCTGCTTCGGGATCGAGGCGAGGAAGTCCCCGCCGTCGTAGCGGATGAGCTGGACCTGTCCGCCGACCTCGTCTCCCCTCGCGACGGGAATCGCCGCGAAGACGTCGCCGCTGAAGGCCCGGTAGTCCTTCTGGACGTCGAAGCCGGCGCTCACGTTGACGACCTTCTTCTTTCCGAGGTTCGTCCCCGCGAAGACGTAGCCCCGTTCCGTCTCGAAGAAGTTGTACTGGAGGTACCCCGCCGTCCGGAACGAGTTGCGCGACGCGGAGTCGCGGACGCCCTGCATGACGGCCGCGCGGTACTCGAGGCGGCCGCCGTCGACGAGGTACCCCTTCGCCTGGAAGCCGTTGTCGCGCAGGCCGTTCGTCTGCGTCGGACCGGCCATGACCGTCGAGGCGGGGCTGATGTCGAGCGTGAAGAACGAGAGCGTCGACTGGAGGATGTTGCGGCTGAGCGGGACGAGGAAGTGCCCCGCCTCGAGGGTGAGCGCGTCGTTCAGCTTCCAGGAGACGAAGGCGTCCTGGATGACGAAGCCGGTGTTCGTCTGCTTCGCTCCGGCCGGGTTCACCTTCCCGAGGTTCCCGCTGTCGGTCTGGAAGAAGAACGTGACGTCTTTGGCGACCTGGCCCCCGACGAGGAGGCGGGCCCGCCGCGCGAAGAGGTTCTGGGCGTAGCCGCCCGTCGCGGCGCTCTGGCTCCAGTCGGCCCAGCCCTGGAACTGGAAGCCGAGCTTGAAGCTCACGTTGTCGTTGACCTTGATGACGGCCTGCGCGGCGGCAGGCGAAGGGAGGAGGGCGGCGGCGAGCGCGGCGGCGGCTGCGGTGCGGGCGAAGATCGAAACGAGCTTCATCGGGCGCCTCACTTCGCGACCGCCGAGACGGTCGGGATCATCCACGGGAAGACGTAGGCCTGAAGGAAGACGAGGACGCCGACGAGGCAGGCGAGGACGATCGAGTGCCAGAAGACGTACCTCAGGATCGTCCCCTCCTGGCCCTGCTGGTTCGTCGCGACGCTCGCCACGACGATGCTCTGCGCGTCGATCATCTTCCCCATGACGCCGCCGCTGCTGTTCGCCGCGGCCGCGAGGACCGGGTTGATGCCGAGCTTCTCGGCGCTGATCATCTGCAGCCCGCCGAAGAGGACGTTCGAGGAGGTGTCGCTGCCGGTGAGCGCCACGCCGAGCCAGCCGAGGAGCGGCGAGAAGAAGGGGAACAGGACTCCCGTCGAGGCGAACGCGAGGCCCATCGTCGCGTCGAGGCCCGCGTAGCGCGTCGAGAAGCCGAGCGCGAGCATGGCGCCGATCGTGAGGAGCGAGATCCTCACCCGCATCAGCGTCCCCCAGAAGACCTTTGCGATCTCCTTCAGAGAGAAGCCGAGGAGGAGGCCGCTCAGGATGCCGGAGAGGAGGAGGCTCGTCCCGGTGGCGGAGAGCCAGTTGAACGTGAAGACCGCTTCCTCGGGCTTCTCCGCCTTGACGACGGGCGGAGCCTTGATGACCGCCTTGTGGAGGCCGGGGACCTCCCACTTCAGCATCGAGACGCCCTTGAGGACGTTCGGTGAGTCCTTCTTGCCGCCGTTGAGGACGTCCTTGACCTGCGGGAGGCCCCACGCGAAGACGAACACCGAGAGGAGGATCCAAGGCATCCAGGCCATGAGCGCCCGCTTCGGGGTGTGGACCGGGCGCGCCGCGGCCTCGGCGGCCCGGTCGGCGTGGCTCTCGTGGTCGAATGTCCAGGTCTTCTTCGGCTGCCAGAACTTCAGGAGGAGGACCGTCGCCCCCATCGAGACGATCGCGCCGGCGATGTCGACGACCCAGGGGCCGTGGTAGTTCGAGACGAGGAACTGCGTGATCGCGAAGCTGAGGCCCGAGGTGAGGCAGGCGGGCCAGACCTCCCACATCGCCTTCCGGCCCGACATCGCCCAGACGAGCCAGAACGGGACGAGGAGGGAGAAGAACGGCAGCTGCCGCCCGGCCATCGCGGAGAGCGCCTGGACGTCGAGCCCCGTGACGGAGGCGAGGACGACGATCGGCGTCCCGAGCGCGCCGTAGGCGACGGGCGCCGTGTTGCCGATCAGCGCGATGCCGGCCGCGAGGAGCGGCCGGAAGCCGAGGCCGATGAGCATCGCGGCCGAGATGGCGACCGGCGTTCCGAAGCCCGCGGCCCCCTCGATGAAGGCGCCGAACGAAAAGGCGATCAGGAGCGCCTGGATGCGCCGGTCGTCCGCGAGGCCGGCCACGGTGTGCTTGACGACCTCGAAGTCGCCCGACTTGACTGTCAGGTCGTAGACGAAGATCGCGCAGAGGACGATCCAGCCGATCGGGAAGAGGCCGTAGGCCGCGCCGTTCAGGGCCGACGTGACGGCGAGCTTCGTCGGCATCCCGTAGACGAAGATCGCGACCCCGAGAGAGGTCGCGAGCCCCAGGAGCGCCGCCTTGTGCGCCTTCACGTGGAAGAACGCGAGCAGCCCGAGGAGCACCACGACCGGCAGCGCCGCCACGAGGGCCGACAGCAGGAGGTTTCCCGCCACCGGCGTGTAGATCTGGGTCCAGGTCAACATCAGCCCCTCCTCATCCCGACCAGATGGGCCTAAGGATGGGAGGGCGGATACTTAGGTGCAATGATGAAAATACATCAATTTATGCGTGATTGTACCTAGAGAAAACGACCACGACAGCAGCGGGGTACTGCGACCAGCCGGGGCTCGGTCAGGGTGTTGCGAGTCCCTCGCGGATCGCGAAGCGCGTCAGCTCGGCGGCCGAATGGATCTCGAGCTTGTTCATGAGGTTCTGCTTGTGGACCTCGACGGTCTTGCTGCTGATCTCGAGCTCCTGGGCGATCTCGCGGGGGCGCTTCCCGCCGGCGAGGAGCTTCAGGACCTGCCGCTCTCTCGGGGTGAGCGACGCGAGCGACGGAGAGCCGGGCGTAGACGCCTTACGGACGAGCTCCTCGACGACGAGCCCGGCGATCGAGGGGCTGAGATACGTCTTCCCTGCGAGCGTCGTCCGGATCGCGAGGGCGAGCTCCTCGAACGCGCCGTCCTTCAGGACGTAACCGAGCGCGCCCGCCCGGAGGACCTCGGCGACGAACCGCCGGTCCGCGTACATCGACAGCGCGACGATCCGCGTCCCGGGGAGCTCCGCGAGGATCAGCCGCGTCGCCTCGACGCCGTTCAGCTCGGGCATCGCGATGTCCATGACGACGACGCCGGGCCGGAGGAGAAGCGCCTGCGAGACCGCCTCGCGGCCGTCTGCCGCCTCCCCGACGACCTCCATCTCCGGCTGCTGGGAGAGGAGCGTCCGGAGGCCCTCGCGGACGATCCGGTGGTCGTCCGCGAGCAGGATCGTCGTGCTCATTCGCTCTCCTCCCCCGCCTCCGCCCGGTAAGGTAGCACGAGGGCGACCGTCGTCCCCTCGCCCGGACGGGAACGGATCGCGACGCTGCCTCCGAGGTCGTCGAACCGCTCCTGGATGCTGAAGAGGCCGAAGCTGCGGCTCTCGTCCGGCGCCGGGGCGGCGGCCTCGAAGCCCTTCCC
>CAZWRQ010000179.1:0-10363 GCA_964636395.1 uncultured Holophagales bacterium | reverse complement strand
CGTGCCGCGCGGCACGCGCCAGGAAATCGTGGACGTACGTCGGCCGGTTCTCGTCCTCGAGGAACTCGTGGAAGACGTAGGCGTCCTCCTCCCCCTTCAGGGCCTCCGCCTCGGCGCGGAGGACGCGGCCGTAGGCGCTCTCGGGGCTCAGGACGACTCGCGCGAGCTCCGCGGGGAAGCTCCGGGCCCTCGCGATCCTCTCCGCCGCCGGCCCGTCGGCCCGGTCGTGGTAGAGCATCAGCTCCCGCGCCATTCGCCTCTCGTGCCACCCGGGGAACGTGTTGTAGCTGACGAAGGCGAGCCCGTCCGGGGCGAGGTTCGCCGAGCAGATCGCGAGGATCCGCTCCTGCACGGCCTCGGGCACCCATGAGTAGACGCCGTGGCAGACGACGTAGTCGAACGTCCCGAACGAGGCGTCGATCGCCGCGAGGTCCATCGCTCGGAAGTCGGCGTTGCGGACGCCGAGCGCCGAAGCGCACTCGCGGGCCGAGGCGATCTGCCCTTCCGACAGGTCCACCCCGACGAAGGACGCCTCCGGGAGCTCGAGGGCCATCGGAAGCAGGTTCCCGCCGCTGCCGCAGCCCAGCTCGAGGACTCTGCAGCGCTCGAGGGGGGGCGCCGCGATCCCGTGGACGGCCGCGAGGGCCGCGAGGTGGTCGGGCTGGCTGACGCGGAAGCAGCCCTCGCCGTAGGGGACCTCGTCGTAGCTCCGGCCCGTGTCGTTCGCCATCGTCGTTCTTCTCTCGAGCGTTCCCGGTCAGGCCCGCCGCTTCTCGGGGAACGCCAGGGAGAAGGCCACCGCCATCGCCAGCGCGACGACGTAGCTCGCGAGGCGTTCGGAGACGCCCGTCGGCTGCTCGAGGAACGTCTTCCAGACGATCGTCCCGACCGTCCCCGTGACGAGCGAGGCGAAGACTCCGGCCCGCGAGAGGCGCTTCCAGAAGAGGAGCAGGACGAGCGCCGGCCCGAACGACGATCCGATCCCGGACCAGGCGTAGGAGACGAGGCTGTAGACGGTGTCGCGCATCGTCAGCGCGAGGACGATGGCGATCGCACCCACCGCGACGGTCGCGCCCTGGTTCAGGAGGAGCATCCCGCGGGGGGTCGCGGCCTTCTTCCGGAGCGTGGCGACGACGTCCTCGCTGAACGAGGCCGAGGAGACCGTCACCTCCGATGAGGCGGTCGACATCATCGCGGAGATGACGCCCGAGAGGAGGATTCCCGCGAGGATCGGGTGCACCAGCGTGAGGACCATCGCGGGCAGGACCTTCTCCGGGTCGGCGAGCGACCCGCCCGAGCCGACGAGCCCGTTCCTCACGAACGCGACGCCGAGCATCCCGATGAGGATCGCCCCGGCGTAGGCGAAGAGCGTCCAGACCGTCGCCACACGCACCGCTCGTTTCACGTCTCCCGCGCTCCGGATCGCCATCATCCGCGTCAGGAGCTGGGGCTGGCCGGTATAGCCGAGCGCCCAGCTGAGGCCGGAAAGGACGAGGATCGCCGCCGCGGCGCCCGTCTTCCCGCCCGTCAGGGAGAGGTAGTCGGGACCGGCCGCGGCGAACGCCGCCGCGAGGTCGAGGCCGCGCCCGCCCGCGGCGACGAGGGCGATCACGGGGAACGCGACGAGCGTGAAGATCATCAGGATCGCCTGCAGGACGTCGGTCACGACGACGGCGATGAAGCCGCCGATCCCGCAGTAGACCGTCACGACGACCGAGGCGATGAGGATTCCCCAGAGCGGCTCGAGTCCGAACGTCTCCTGGAGGACCTTCCCCGCACCGCTGAACTGGGCAGCGATGTAGAGGAGGAAGAAGAAGACCACGATCGCGGCCGAGAGGAGCGAGATTGGTCTCTCGGCACCCGGGAACCGGCGCGCGAGGAGGCTCGAGACCGTCAGCGCCCCGGTCCGCTCCGTCTCGTCCCGCAGGCGTCGCGCCATGACCGTCCAGATGAAGAGGATGCCGGTGACGCAGCCGAGGGCGACCCAGATCGTCGAGAGCCCGTCGGCGTAGGCGTGGCCCGTGAGCCCCAGGAGGAGCCAGGCCGACTCTCCCGTCGCCCGCTCCGAGAGCGCGAGCGCCGTTCCGCCGAAGCGGCCGCCGCCGAGGACGAAGTCGCGGTGGGAGCGCGCTCCGCGCGAATACCAGAAGGCGAGCGAGACCGTCGCGACCATGTAGAGGACGAAGACGGCGATCATCTTCCGAGCATAGGAAGGCCTGGCTCGCCGGGCAAGGGCGGAACCGGGCGATCTCGTGCTCGCGGCGCAGCCGCGGACCCCGCGATCCCGAAGACCCTTCAACCGGCGAGGAGCGCCAGGCGCGCGAGCCTCTCGATCGCCGGACGGATCTCCCCCGCGAGAAGACCTCTCGCAGCGGCCGCTTCCCGGATCGACCCCGACTCGTCGCTCAGCTCGAGCGCGCCGGAGCAGACCCGGCCCACGACCGCGTCCAGGACCTCCGCCTCGGTGCGGGTCCCGTCGAGCTCGAGGAGCACCGCGCGGGCGAGCTCGTCGAGCTCGACTCGCTTCCGGAGGAGGCAGGTCACGAGGTTCCCGTCCACGGCCTGGCGGCGGGCGAGCGGGCTGCCGACGGGCCGCTCGCCCGGGTCCGTCTCGGGCCGCGGCGGGCGGACGTGGAGCTCGACGAAATCGGCGAGGAAGAGACGGAGGAGCGACGAACGAAGGGCCTCGCGCGTCTCCCCTGCGAGGCGCGGCGACGGCGCTCCGCTGGCGTCCAGTCTCTCGTGGACCCGCTCCCACAACGTCTCGAACGGAAGCGCGGCCGGCCTCGCCTCGTAGAGCTCGAGAAGGGCGGCCGTGAGCGCCGGGTCGTTCGTCCGAATCGAGCCGCTACGGCCGGGGTGGACGAACTCGATCGGCCCGTCCGTCCCTTCCCCTTCCCACGCGACCGGCGCGGGGACGACCACCGCGCGCGCCGCGAGGCGCTCCACGACCTCGGGCTCCGGCGCGACGACACGCGGTCCGCCGGCCCTCCGGAGGACCGTCCTGCGGAACGTCCGGTTGACCATCAGGTCGAGGTACTGCTCGCGGGCCGCGACGTCGCCGGCCCACCGCGACACGAGCTCGCGCGCCGCCTGCGGCAGGCCGTCGAACAGGCCGGGGGCCTGCGCCTCGGCCACGAACTCGAGGCCCGCGGCCTCCGCGCGCCGCAGGAACTCGTGGACGAAGCAGGGGGCGTTGTCGTCCTCGAAGAACTCGTGGAGGAGGTACGTGTCGTCGGCCTCGCGGAAACGCGAGGCCTCGACCTTCAGGACGCTCGCGTACGCCCCCTCCTGACGGACGACGTGCCCCGCGATCTCTTCCAGGAAGCCGCGCGCCCGCGCCAGGCGTCCCCCCGGCGTCTCCTCCGAGCGCGCGTGGAAGCGGACGAGGTCGCGGACCATGCCGCGCGAGCTCCAGCCGGGATAGGTGTTGTAAGAGACGTAGGCGAAACCCTCCGCGGAGAGGTTCGTCGCGCAGATCTCGAGGATTCGCTTCCGGACCGTCTCCGGGACCCACGAGTAGACCCCGTGACAGACGACGAAGTCGAACGTCCCGAAGCCGGCGTCGATCTCCTCGAGGCCCATCGCATGGAAAGCGACGTTCCGAAGGCCGAGCGCTTCGGCGCGCTCGCGCGCCTCGACGACCTGCCGCGCCGAGAGGTCGACCCCGACGAAAGACGCCTCCGGCAGCTCCATCGCCATCGGAAGGAGGTTCCCGCCCCGGGCGCAGCCGAGCTCGAGGACCCGGCAGCGCTCGAGGGAAGGCGCCGGGAGGCCGTACACCGTGGCGAGCGTGGCGAGGCGGTCCGGGTGCGTCGCGGCGTGACACGTGTCGACGTACGGGACCTCGTCGTAGCTGCTGCCGGGGGCGTTCGACATCTCGCGGCCTCCTCGGGACGAAGACTCTCCGGACGCCGTGCCGGCGCCCGGTTCGGTCATTCCTTCTCCGTGAACCGCCCGAGGATATCCCGCCACGGCCCCTCGGCGCGCAGCCGCGCGAGGTTGCCGAAGTGACCGAGGACCGTCCGGTTGACGAAGACGATGTCCCGCGGGAAGCGGACGTCGCCCGCCTCCGCCAGGCTCGTACGGGCGGCGTCGAGCAGGCGGCGCGCGACGGAGTCGTCCGAGCCGAACCGGTAGGGCGGCGCCGGCCGGAGGAGCTCGAGGACGAGCGCGGCCCACGGCGTGATCAGCCGCTCCTCGAGCGGGGAGCCGTCGAGGCGGTGCATCCCCATACGCTTCAGGACGTCCGGGAGGTCGTCCGTCCGTCCCTCGAGCGCCGCACGGCAGAGGCCGCGGTAGCCGCGGGCGAGGCGCAGCGGCACCTCCTTCACGCAGCCGAAGTCGTAGACGACGACGCGGCCGTCCGGCCGGAACGAGAAGTTCGCGAGGTTCGGGTCGGCGTGGAGGAGGCGGTGGCGGAGGAGGCCCCGAAGGAGGAAGTCGAAGAGGACGGCGCCCCAGCGGTCCTTCAGCTCCTGCGGAGTCTCCGGCGCGCACGCCTCGTCGGGCGAGAGCCCCTCTTCGTACACGGTCGTCAGGATCCGCCCGGTGGAGGCCTCCTCGACGACCCTCGGGATGACGATCTCCGGCGCGTCCGCATGGAGTTCTGCCATCCGCCGCATCCGCTCCGCCTCGTGGAGGTAGTCGAGCTCCTCGCGCAGGCGCGCCCGCAGCTCCTGCCAGATCGGCTCGAAGTCGACCTTCGAGACGAGCGCGACGACCGACTTCAGGACCCTCCGCAGGTTCCCGAGGTCGGCTTCGACCATCCGGTCGATCCCGGGATACTGGATCTTCACCGCGACCCGCCGGCCGTCGCGGAGGACCGCCCGGTGCACCTGGCCGATCGAGGCCGCCGCGAACGCCTCCGGCTCGAAGCTCACGAAGAGCTGGAGCGGGTCGCCCAGCTCCTCCGCGAGCTGCTCCTCGACCATCTCGAGAGGGAGGCTCGGCGACTCCTTCTGCAGCGCCCGCAGGACGGCCGCGACCTCCGGCGGGAGGATGGCGTCCTGGAGGCTGAGCATCTGCCCCACCTTCATCGCGGCGCCCTTCATCTCCCCGAGCGTCGCGACGAGCCGCCGCGCGTTCCGGACGAGCTCCTCGATCCGGAGCTCCTCCCTCCGCGCCGCCGGCCGGCCGAGGCTCGAGACGAACGACGCCGCCGTGGACGTCCCCGCGCGAACGGCCAGCCCGCCGAGCTCCAGGAGCCGGCCCAGGGAGGAGGTCTTCGGGGGGCGGCGAGGCATTCGCCATGAGTTTGACGCATTGCGAAAACGGTGGCGATAATCAGAGGTTGGGCGCCCGCCCGACGTATGACCGTCTCCCCAGAACAGCAGAGGCTCCTCTACAGGCATCTCCTGCTCACCCGCCTCCTCGAGGAGCGGATGGTGAGCCTCTACCGTCAGGGGAAGATGACCGGCGGGCTCTACCGGTGCCTCGGGCAGGAGGCGACGGCGGTCGGGACCGCGTTCGCGCTCGAGGGGCGGGACCTCCTGATCCCGGTGATCCGCGACCTCGGCGCCGTGCTGGTGCGGGGAGCGCGGCCGGCGGACGTCCTCCGGCAGCTCCTCGCGAAGGGAGACGGCCCCTCGCGGGGGCGCGACGCCTTCCTCCACTTCTGCCTGCCGGAGAATGGGATCTACTCCGGGATCGCCATGCTCGGGACGGCGGTGCCCGTCCTCGCGGGGATGGTCCTCGCCGACCGCTTCCTCGGGAAGCGAACCGTCGGGATGACCTATCTCGGCGAGGGTGGGACGTCCACGGGGGCGTTCCACGAGGGGATCAACTTCGCGGGCGTGCAGCGGCTGCCCGTCGTCGTCGTCCTCGAGTACAACCGTTTTTCCTACTCGACCCCGTCCGAGATGCAGTGCGCCGCGGCCACGCTCGCCGACAAGGCGGCCGGGTACGGCATCTCGAGCGCGATCGTCGACGGGAACGACGTCCTCGCCGTCGTCGCGGCGGCGCGGCACGCCGTCGGCCACGCTCGCGAGGGGCGGGGCCCGTTCCTCCTCGAGTGCAAGACATATCGGAGGAAGGGGCACGCCGAGCACGACGGCCAGGGTTATGTCGACGCGGAGGAGCTCGCCGAGTGGGCGCGGCGCGACCCGATCGCGCTCTTCGAGAAGCAGCTCGACGCGAGCGGCGTGATGGACGCCGCGGCCCGGGCGGCCGTCCGCGCGGAGGTCGACGCAGAGCTCGACGCCGCGGTGGCCGAGGCGGAGGCCTCCCCTGCCCCCGTCCCCGACCCGGAGTTCCGGGACGTGAGGGTCGACGAGGAGGACGCCGTGAGGCGCCGGCGCGAGACGTTCGTCGGGGGGCTCGCGTGAGCGCGGCCTCTTCCGGCGAGGTGACGCTCCTCGACGCCGTCCGGATCGCGCTCGCCGAGGAGATGGAGCGCGACGGGCGCGTGGTCCTCATGGGCGAGGACATCGGGGTCTACGGCGGCGCGTTCAAGGCGACGGCCGGCCTCCTCGAGCGCTTCGGACCGGAGCGCGTGATCGACACGCCCGTCGTCGAGGAGGCGATCGTCGGTGCGGCGATCGGCGCCTCGCTCCGGGGCCTCCGCCCCGTCGTCGAGATGCAGTTCTTCGACTTCGCCTCGCGGGCGTTCGACATGATCACGAACTACGCGGCGAAGCACCGCTATCGGACCGGCCTCGGGGTCCCCATCGTCGTTCGGGGCCCCTCGGGAGGCGGCGTCCAGGCGGGCCCGTTCCACTCCCAGAGCCCGGAGGGGTACTTCGCGCGGACGCCCGGCCTCGCGGTCGTCGTCCCGTCGACCCCGGCCGAAGCCCGAGGTCTCCTGAAGGCCGCGATCCGGGACGAGGACCCGGTCCTCTTCCTCGAGCACAAGCTCCTCTACCGGCGGGCGAAAGGGGTCCTCCCCGAGGGGGACGGGATCGTCCCGATCGGCAGAGCCGCCGTGAGGCGGGAAGGCCGCGACCTGACGATCGTGACCTGGGGAGCGATGGTCCCGCTCGCGCTCGACGGCGCCGCCGAGCTCTCCCGGGAAGGGGTCGAGGCGGAAGTGATCGACCTCCGGACGCTCCTCCCGATGGACGAGGAGACGGTCCTCGAGTCCGTCCGGAAGACCTCGAAGGCGCTCGTCCTCCACGAGGAGTCGCGGACGCTCGGCGTCGGAGCCGAGGTCGCGGCCCTCCTCGCGGAAAAGGCGTTCGAGTGGCTCGACGCGCCCGTCGTCCGGGTGACCGCCCCCGACACGCCCGTTCCCTTCGCCCCCGCCCTGGAGGCCGCGTACCTGCCCGGCCCCGCGACGCTTCTGGCCGCCGCGCGTAAACTCGCGGCCTACTGACCCGACCACGGGTAGACGGAGAATCGGACCATGCCGACGAACGTGATCATGCCGCAGATGGGCGAGTCGATCGCCGAAGGGACGCTGACCCGCTGGATGAAGAAGGTCGGGGACACCGTCAAGCGCGACGAGCCCCTCTTCGAGATCTCGACCGACAAGGTCGACGCCGAGATCCCCGCCCCCGCCGCCGGGGTCCTCCTCGAGATCCTCGTCACGGAGGGGACGACGGTCCCGATCAACACCGTCGTCGCGAAGATCGGCGGGGCGGGCGAGGCGGCGAGCTCGGCCTCCGAGGCCCCCGCCCCGGCTCCGACCGCGGCGGCGTCCGCTCCGCCCGACGCGCCGGCTGCGGTCCCTGCACCGGCCCCGGCTCCAGCTCCCGCTCCGGCCCCCGCCGCGCCGGCCGCGCCGCACTTCGCCGTCCCGCCGCAGCCGGGCGAGACGAAGGAGGAGCTGCAGAAGCGCCGCTCCTCCCCTGTCGTGAGGAACATCGCCGAGGAGAAGGGGGTCGACCTCGCGCAAGTCCCCGGCTCCGGCATCTCGGGCCGCGTGACGAAGGCCGACATCACAGCCTTCCTCGAGAAGGGCGGGACCCCGCCGCCCGTGCCGACCCCGGCCGCTGCGGTCCCCGCGCCGACGCCGGCCGTCGCTGCGGCCCCGGCTCCCGCGCCCGCGAAGCCGGCCCCGGCCGCCCCGGCCACGCCCGTCATCTCCTTCCCCGCCGGCGCGAACGTGACCGTCGAGCCGATGTCGACGATGCGCAAGAAGATCGCGCAGCGGATGGTCGAGTCGAAGCAGACGTCGGCTCACGTCGCGACCGTCTTCGAGGTCGACTACACGAGCATCGCCCGCCTCCGCGACCGGGTGAAGGAGCGTTTCGCCGCGCAGTACGGGACGAAGCTCTCGTACATGCCGTTCATCTTCAAGGCGGTCATCGCCGGCCTGAAGGCCCGCCCCGCCGTGAACGCCTCGGTCTCCGGCGACGACGTCCTCTACCACCGCGACATCAACCTCGGCATGGCCGTCGCTCTCGACTGGGGCCTCATCGTCCCCGTCATCAAGAACGCCGACGACCTCTCGATCGTCGGGCTCGCCCGCGCCGCGAACGACCTCGCCGGCCGCGCCCGGACGAAGAAGCTCCTCCCCGACGAGGTCCAGGGCGGCACGTTCACGATCACGAACCCCGGCGTCTACGGCTCCCTCTTCGGCACGCCGATCATCAACCAGCCGCAGGTCGCGATCCTGAACATCGGGACGATCGAGAAGAGGGCGAAGGTGATCGAGCTCCCCGACGGCAGCGACACGATCGCCGTCCGGACGATGGGGTACCTCGCCCTCTCGTTCGACCACCGGCTGGTGGACGGGGCCGAGGCCGACGCCTTCATGGGCGTCGTGAAGGCGACCCTGGAGAACGGGAGCTTCGGCGACCTGGAGTAGCGGGACGAAACCTCGAACGGATCGGCGGACGGGGGGCCTCGGCCCCCCGTTCGTCCGTCTGGAGCCCGGGCCGGGAACGTGAAGGAGCGACGATGGCCTCAGCAGGATCGGAATACGACGAAGTCCCGTACCTCGCCCCGTCCTTCGCGAATACGTACCCCGACGCCCTCGCGGTGGCGACGATGATGCGCGGCCTCGACGCGCCCCCCCTCGCCGGGGCGCGCGTCCTCGAGCTCGGATGCGCGCGCGGCGCGAACCTCGTGCCGATGGCCTGGTCGATGCCGGACGCCGAGCTCGTCGGGATCGACCTCTCCCGCCGGCAGATCGAGGCGGCCCGGGAGCGGGCCTCCGCGTCCGGCACGTCCAACGTCACGTTCCACGCGATGGACCTGCGGGACGTCGACGAGTCGTTTGGCGCGTTCGACTTCGTCATCGCCCACGGCCTCTTCTCGTGGGTCCCGCGGGACGTCCAGGAGGCTCTCCTCGAGGTCTGCGCCCGGAGGCTCTCCCCGAACGGGATCGTCTACCTCAGCTACAACACCCTGCCGGGCTGGAGCACGGGGGTGATGTTCCGGGAAATGGTGCTTTACAGGGTCCGGGGAATCGCCGACCCCGCGGAGCGGCTCCGCGAGGCGAGGAGCTTCCTCCGCTACCTCGCCGGCGCGGCGCGGCCGAAAGAGACGATCTGGGCGGCGATGCTGGACGAGCACGCGTCGTACTTCGAGCAGGGGCACGACTGGTACCTCCTCCACGACGACCTCGAGGCCGAGAACGACCCCGTCTACTTCCACGAGATGGTCGCGAGAGCCGAGGGGCACGGGCTCCAGTACGTCACCGAGGAGAGGTCCCTCTCCTCGGGCGAGGTCCTCGCGCCCGAGGCGCTCGAGCAGCTGGATCGCTTCGCAGCGAACCGGATCGAAAGGGAGCAGGTCGTCGACTTCGCCTGCAACCGGCGCTTCCGCAGGAGCCTCTTCTGCCGCGCCGGACGCGCTCTCCCGCCCGGACCGACGCCCGGCCGGCTCGCGGCGTGCCGATTCCGGACATGCGTGAAGCCCGTCGACACTTCGGCGGACCCGCTCTCGCCCGGAAAGGAGCGGTTCGTGGGGCTCGACGGGCCCTCCCTCGAGTCGTCGGACCCACGCCTGCGCGCGCTCCTCCACGCTCTCCACGGGGTCTGGCCCGGGACCCTCGACCACGCGGCGGCCACCCACGTCCTCTCGGAGGCGACGCGCAGATCGGGCGGCGAGGCGCCCGCGCCCGAGCTCCTCGACTGGATGGTCTACCAGGCGGTGCTCGGCCAGGTCGTCTCCGCCCACCTCCTCGACCCGCCGCTCGCGGCCCGGCTCCCCGAGAGGCCCTTCGTCTCCCCGGTCGCCCGGTACGAGGCGGCGGCCGAAGGGCCGGTGACGCACCTGCTCAACGGCTCGAGCGAGCTCGACCCGCTCGACCGCTTCGTCGTCCGGCTGCTCGACGGGACGCGGACTCGGGACGACGTCGCCGCCGCGCTCCGGGAGGCGCTCGCAGCCGGAAGGCTGGAGCCGACGGCGACGGGCGGCCTCGCGGGTCCCGGAGAGGAGCCGATGTCCGCGGGAGAGCTCGCCGACCTCGCCCTCG
>CAZWRQ010000178.1:0-10431 GCA_964636395.1 uncultured Holophagales bacterium | reverse complement strand
GCCAGAAACCGCCGCCTGAATCAGAAATCAACCTGGGTTCGCCGGGCGCTTACCGACGATCGGTCGGGACATTCGCCGATTCGTCCGGCAACCTGAGGATCGAGGCGGAAAGTTCCGTCCGGAAAGGGAGAGACTTATGGAAATGGAAAGGGAGACGACGAGGGAGAGAGGAGTGGCGAAAAGTCGGACGAGCTTCGACGTGCTTACGGCAACGGCGATAACGGCGGCGCTTTTCGCACTGATCGCGCTGGGCGACGAGGGGCCGATTCTGGCCACTGTGTTGATGATCGGTGCGGCGATTCGCACAGCGTCGGGTGATGAGCGGCTGGACCGCCAATCAGATGGTAAGACAGTTTAATCTGAAGACGTCCTGAACAACTACGCGGCGAGTGAATGTTCCCGACGTGGAAGGGGTTATGGCGAAGGTGCCGATTTGATTGCATGGGGAGCTTCGGCTCCCTATTTTCCGTCCGGCGTAAATCGTCTTCAAACCGGAGTATCTACTTCCCTTGTCCGGCCGTTCGAGCGACCTTGTCCTCGTCCCTTAAAAGAGAGGAGGAACTAGCATGGGAACCAGCGCGGTGATATTGGTCACGGGGAGGGGACCCGACGGACCGGAGACGACGAGACTCTACAGGCACTACGACGGCTATCCGTCGCAGACGCTGGTCGACATCGCCCGGATTCTCCCGGGATCGATGGAGCGGTCGGCCTCCCCGGCGGACTGGGCCAAATCACTTCAGGAGATGACTCGGGACCCGAAGGACGGCAAGCCAGACTTCGCCATAGAGGGCGGGCCGTGGCCGAGGGTCGCGAATCCGTCGGCCGACTGCGGAGGAGATACGGTCGAATGGTATTACAGGATCGACGCCGACCTGAAGAGGGTGGACGTCCACGGCAGATACGGGGACAGGTTCTTCGAGGGGACGCTTCAGGATTTCGAGCGCAGAGGCCCGGTGCCTCCGATTCCGGCCGGGGAGACGGCGGCCGACGCTCGGGCGATAGAGAGGGCCGTGGCCGCGCTGGAGAGCATTGGCTTCGGAGTGTCGAGGGAGCCTCCTTCGCTCGAGCGCGACATCGACGAGGCGGAGACAGTGCTGAGGGATAGGTGCAGGGTCAATCCCAGTACGAAACTGGCGGACGTCTACGACTCGGACCCGGCGTTGCAGAAAGCCTGTTCTTTACTCTTCCCCGATTTCGAGTATCCGAACCACTCGTGGAGGTCCCTGAGGAATCTCCATTACGAGGGGATAAGAGCGGCCGACTCCCTGAGGGATGGAGCGCGGGGGATTATTCCGCCGAACGGAGATGACTTGTCGCGCGGAGCGGAGGGAAGCTCGGAATCCCTCGGGAGCGTTCCCGGGGATTCCAAAAAGGAGACGACTATGAACGAGACGACCGAAAGAAAGGAGACGAGGGAGAGCGCGGGGCCCGGGCTGGAGCGACCATTCGCGATAGCCGTGCCCTACGCCGACAAGGACGAGGCCAAGAAGGCGGGAGCCGTGTGGTTCGGCGCGCTGAAGACCTGGGCGATACCCGAGGGGGCGACGACGAAGGAGCAGTCGAAGTTCTCGAAGTGGTATCCGAAGGAGGGCGACGAGGCGTCGGAGAGCGCCATCCGGGCGAACGAGATATTCGCCGACGCGACGGGAAAGAAGGCTCAGGCGGCGTTTCTCGAGGCCTGCGCGGGGGAGAGGACGACCGAGCGCGATCTGACGCAGCTCGTGCTCATGGGGGCCGATCCCTGCTCGGCGAACTCCAAGGGATCGACGGGACTGCACAAGGCGGCGGAGTCGGGGAACCAGGAGGTCGTGGAGATCCTGCTGGCGGCGGGGGCCGACCCGAACGCCGTGGACCACAAGCTGAGATCCCCGCTGCATAAGGCGGCGTTCTACGGCAGGCCGGAGATGGCCGAGGCTCTGCTCGCGGCGGGAGCCGATCCGGCGGCTCGGGACATCGACGGGGCTACGCCCGAGGACCAGAGCGCGATCGGACTGGCCAGGGCCAGAGGGGATATCGCGAGGCTCGCCGACTGGCAGGAGCGCAGGAAGGCCGATGGGAAGCTGGCGGATGGAACGGAGCGCGACTTCGTGGCGGCCGAGGCTAGGGCGGAGGAGCGCTTCGAGAGGACTACGTCGGCGATAGAGAAGGCTCGCGAGGCGGCCGAGAAGGTCGATGAGGTTGTCGAGCAGGCGCCTGCGGCGGAGTCTCCCTCGGAGGCTCCCGCCGAGGCTCCGGCAAAACGGACGAGGAAAGCGAAGGCGAAGTAATGACTCGTCGCACGAGGAACGAGGCCCGAAAGGGCCTCTCCTCTTTCGTCGGACGTCTCGTCGATCGGTCGGCCAATCTCCGGGAGCATTCGTGACGCGACAAAGAATGAGAACCCCCCGGATTTCTCCGGGGGGCGTGCTTCGACTAGCCTAGCGCGAGGTCAGACCGAGCGTCCGGCCTTCCGAGTCTGTCGGCTCTCCTCCTCGAGGGCTCCGGCGAGCGGCGCGAAGGCATGCTCCGCTCTGACGAGGTCGTAGGACTTGGTTCCGACGGCCATCGCGTCGATGACCTCCTCGCTGCCGACGGCTCTGGCGAAGTCCGACGGCGTTCTGCCGGCGTCGTCGCGCAGGGTGGGGTCGGCTCCCTCCGAGCAGAGGGTCGCGCAGACGTCGGGACGTCCGGCGGCCGCCGCGAAGTGGAGCGGCGTGAGTCCTCCGTCCGAGCGCAGGTGAATGGACGCTCCCGACTGCAGGAGGGCGTCGATCGTCTCGAGGGACGAGCTCGCGCAGGCGGAGTGGAGGGCGGTGATGCCGTCCGGTGACATCGCGTCGGGGTTGGCCCCCGCTCTTGCGAGCAGCTCGACGCAGTCGGAGCGGTCGTTCGCGGCGGCGACCATGAGGGCGGTGAAGCCCTCGGCGTTGGCCGCGTCGGGATCCGTTCCGGCGACGAGGAGTCGCTCGATGGTCCGCAGGTCGCCCTGCTCGGCCGCGCGGACGAGGTCGACCTCGGAGCGCGTTCTCTCGAGGACGGCCTCGATGGCTCGGTCGGCCTCGATTTCGGAGAGCAGATCCTGCATGTAGGGATCGGCCTCGGCCTCGCGCAGGGTCGTCATGAACGAGCTCAGGCGCGAGACCTCGGAGCGGTCGACCGAGAAGCCGGCCATCTCGCGCATCTCGAGGGCCATGAGGCTCGCCTCCGCCGCGTGGTGCGGCTCGAGTCCGTCCTTGGTTTTGGCCTTGGGATCGGCTCCGAGGAGGATCAGAAGCTCCGCCGCGAGTTCGTGCCCGCCGGACGCCGCGTCGTGGAGCGGGGTCCATCCGTCGCGGTCGGCCGCCCGTGGGGACGCTCCCGCCGCAGCGAGGGCCTCGATGATTTCCGCGCTGCCGGAGATGGCCGCCATGTGCATCGGGGTTTTGCCCATGACGCATCGAGGCTCGGGGTCGACGCCCATTTTAAGCAGGAACTCGACCGCTCCGGCGTCGCCCGCGAGGCAGGCGTTGTGGAGGGGGGTGGTTCCGTGGGAGTCGGACGAGCCGAAGTTATAGCCCGTGCCCGCGAGAAGCATTATGGCCTCGTGGTCTCCCGTGAGGAAGACGGCGTGGGGATTCTCCGGGAGGACCGGGCTTTCGAGTTCGAAGGTCGCGCTGTCGGATTCGTGTCTCATATGCGACCTCCCTCGGAGAGGATGCGGAGAGCGGAGGCTCTGGCGAGATTGGCGACCTGCAGGGCGAGGGCGGCTTTGTAGGCTTTCTCCGCGTGGGGGCCGATCCCGCGCATGCGCGAGGCGGCCTCGAACTCCGCGTGTGGATCCCCTGCGGAGGATCGCGCGGCGGCCACGGCCTGCTCGGCCTCGGCGCAGCGCTGTTTCAGCAGTGTGAGGTTCATGGCTTTTCTCCTTTTTTAATAGCCATATCCAGCGTCCCGGAATAAATCCCGAGAGTCCAGGGTTGCGGCCGCCGGTCGTCGGAAATCCGACGAGAGGGCCGGACATTCGGGTTCGGATCGGAGATGGTGTCCGTGAGCCGACGGTCGGCGCGAGACGAAACCAACGAGAAAGGAGAGAGCCATGCTGGGAAGAGCCGCGAGAAGAGCCCTGGAGAAGGGAAAGAGGAAGGTGGAGAGGCTGATCGAGAAGGGACTCGTGTCGAGGGAGCGCGTCGACGAGATCGTCGGGATCGTGGCCAAGGAGAAGGGGTTCGGGGACGACGCGGCCGGATTCGCGAGGGATGTTCTGGGCACGAGACGCGCGGAGAAGCGCGACGGCGCGTAAGGGGGCCGACATGGGAGCGAGAGACGATTCGGAGAGGGAGCTGGATCCCGACGAGGCTAGGACCGAGCGGGTCATCGCCGAGATGGAGGAGGGTAGGAGACGCGCGGCCGGAGCGGTCGCCGAGCTGGCCCGCGAACTCACCAAGGAGCAGGTTCGGGCGAATGCTAGGGCCAAGCGCGCGGAGGCGGCCCTTCTGGACCGACGGCTGAGGGAGAGCGAGAGGGAGGCCGCCGTCCGCGCGGAGCGGCCGCTGACGATGGAGATAGCCTCCGAGGACGAGATAGTCCGGGCCATCGCCCGATCGGAGAGCATGGACAAGGAGGCGGGGACGCGGTGGAGGCGTCTGATCGACGAGCGCTTCGACGATGGGCGCAGGACCGCGCGGACGCTCGCCGCGCTGCCGGACCCGGCCTTCCTGTCGGTGCTCGACGACGAGTTCCCGCTCTTCCGGGACGTGACGCGATCCGTGACGGAGCAGGCGGGTCTGTCGTGGAGGCTGCGGGAGGCGGACGGCGCGGAGCAGCCGGCCCATTTTCGTCCGATTCTGATCGAGGGTCGGCCGGGCTACGGGAAGACGACCTACGTGAGGCGCTTAGCCGAGCTTCTCGGCACGCCGTTCAGGGAGATCCAGATGGGGAGCATGACGGCCGGCTTCGTGCTTGCGGGGGGAGACCCGTCGTGGTCGTCGTCGAAGGCGGGGCTGGTATTCGACGAGGTGACCGGGGGCAGGGCGAATCCGATTCTGCTGCTGGACGAGATCGACAAGATGAGCGGGGACGGGAGATACAGGCCCGACGGAGCGCTCTACGCGCTGCTCGAGAGGGACGGGGCGGCGCGGTTCGTGGACGAGTTCGCTGGCTTCCCGATAGACGCCTCGGCGGTGTCGTGGGTGGCGACGGCGAACGATCTTGGGCGCGTGCCGGACGCGCTTCTCTCGCGCTTCGAGGTCTTCTCGATTCCCGAGCCGACGGCGGAGCAGGCGCGGGCCACGCTGATTCAGGTCTATCGAGGCATCCTGCGGGAGAACGCCTGGGGCAGGCTTTTCGACGAAGAGCCCGACGAGGGGCTGATCGAGGCTCTGATAGGTGCGTCCCCCCGGGAGGCGAAGCGCAGGCTTCTGCGAGCGTTCGGAGCCTGCTCGGCGGGCAGCCGGCGGCCGAGGGCGGGGGATCTGCCCGATGAGGGAACGGCTCGGGCGGGCATGGGGTTCGTGAGATGAGTTCGGGGAGGGGGGAGCGGAGGACGGGTCTCCCGCCGTCCGAGGAGGCTCTCGGGAGGATTCTGGAGGCTCTGGACGCGGGGGCGACTCGAGCGCGGGCAGCCGTGATGGCCGGCGTCTCGTATCACGACGTCCAGAGGTGGGTGGAACAGGGATACCTGCCTAAGTCCGAGAGACATGCCAGGCGATCGGCTCCGCGCATCCCGGCCGACGTCGATTTCGTGGAGGTTCGAGGGCCGGCGGAGGGCGGAGGCCGGTAGCCTTCTCCTTACTTTTCGGACGACCGAGGCGAGAAGTAAAGGATGCCTGACCGTTCCGTTATCTCGCGGAGTCCTCGTCCGACGGTCGGTCGGGCCGATCCTGGATTTTCGACCATCCTTTAGAGAGGATGAAAAAAACGATAAGGAGCGCGACATGGGAAACCGAGGCCAATACCGACCGAGAAAGGGGCAGGCGGAGAAGAGAGTCAGAGCCGCCGAAATGGTGGCCGAGGGGCGATCGCTGAACTCGGTGGCCGTGGAACTCGGAATCAGCCATGTCACAGTCGCCTCGTGGATCGAGAAGGGCTTGCTCCCTAGCGTCGCGCCCGATTACAGGACCGAGGGGCAGCTCTCCCGCGAGGAGACCAGACTCGGGCTGCCCGAGCGCTTCGCGGAGCTCCTTCGGGAGGGGAGAACCAGGGAGGCCGCCGAGGCGCTTCTGCGCGTGACGCGAAAGAGGACCGACGGATGGATTCGGGCGCGGCTGGTGGATCCGAGCATCGTTCCTCCGAGGGAGAGGAAGCCGAATGCCTCTCGGGCGGAGCGCTCGGCTCGGAGATTTCCGAGCCTGCCCGTCTCGGGAACGCGGGTCGAGTTCCTGCCGGGCATCGACTCCGGCCTGACGAAGATAGGATCGACCATGATCGAGACATCCGCTCTGGCCAGAGCGTCTGGGAGTCTGCGGAGAGGCGCGGGCTTCGTCGAGGTCGCTCGCATGCTCAGAGTGAGTCCGAGTCTCCTGAACGCATGGGTCAGGAAGGGGATGGTCCCCGGTGTGGATCGGGACGCGAATCGGACGGAGAGGACGAAGCCGGACGCGCGTAGGTAGTCCCCGAGCGCCGAGAATCTATCGAGCGTCCTCCGTCCGGCGGATTCCTCGGATACGACTTGTCTTCTCCGTCGCTTCGAGCGTTGCTCGTCCTTGGGCCGTTCGGCCGGAAAAAAGGGAGACGAGCATGGGAGACGAGACGAGGGACGCGGTTCGCCGGCCGGGAGACAGGCCGAGACTTGAGAGAGCTCTGGCGGTGCCTTACGCGGAGCGCGATGAGGCCAAGCGGGCCGGTGCGGTCTACGTGGCTGAGGCGAAATGCTGGGCCATGCCCGAGGGGGCGGAAGGAGCGGCGCTGGAGCGCTGGCTTCCGAAGCCCGTCGTCTCCTTCCGGGGGACGGGCGAGACGCCCGAGGCGGCGTTCGCTGACGCGCTGAGGGAGTTCGGGATAGTCGAGAGCGATCCGATTATGGACGGGAGATTCCATAGGGGGAGGGTGGACGGGGACAGGGGAGCGGAGCGGTCGGCGTCCTACGTCTACATCGAGGCTCCGGACGGGCCGGGCTGGTATATGAAGAACCATCGGTCGGGCGAGACCATGACCGGGAAGTGGCGCGAGGGTCCCGCGACGGACGAGGACGCGGAGCAGCGCAGGGCGATGCGGCTTCAGGCATCGATCGACGCCGAGCGCAGGGCCGAGGCTCGCGAGAGGGAGTTCGCCGTCGCGCGGGAGGAGGCCGAGCGCAGGTTCGCGGGACTCTCGGCCGAGCGGCCGGCCGGGACCTATCTGGACAGGAAGGGCGTGGACGCCGTGGGGCCGGACGTCCGATTCGACGGAAGGGACGTGGTGCTGGCCTACCGGGACATCGACGGGGTTCTCTCTACCCTGCAGACGATCCCCGCGCGGGAGGGAGGGGCGAAGCTCTACATGAAGGGAGGGAGGAAGGAGGGGGCGTTCGTGCGGCTGGGCGAGTTCGAGGACGGCGCTCCGATAATCGTGTGCGAGGGCTACGCGACGGGGGCGACGCTTCGGAGGCTCTCGGGCGAGGCGGTGGCTGTGGCGGGCGACGCCGGGTCGCTGCTCAGGGTGTGCTCGGACCTGCGCGAGAGGTATCCGGGATCGATGATAGCGGTGGCCCCGGACGACGACAGGCTGGCCCAGGCGGCCGGCAAGCCCAACAGGGGGATGGAGGCGGGGTTCGAGGCCGCCAAGGCCGTCGGCGGGGTCCTTCTGCGTCCGCCGTTCGACGACGAGATGCCGGGGACGGATTGGAACGACCTTGAGCGCGAGGTCGGGTCGTTCGCCGCTCGGGGGTTTCTGGAGCGCGTCCACGACGACGCCGTTCGGGATCTGCTGGCCCACGCGGAGCAGAGTCTGATGGACGAGAAAGGCTACAGGGTCGGAGGGAAGGTCGAGGTGGGGATGGTCGGGCGGACGATGGATCGCGGGCCGGGCTGGATCGCCGTCGAGACGAGTCCCGGCGAGGCCGTCGTTCTCGCGAGTTCGTGGTTCCAGGGGCCGAGGCCGCCTCTCGGGGCCGACATCGAGTTCAGGACGGGGAGCGAGTGGGGCTTCGGCTGGGTTCCGGCTCCCGGGGCGACGTCGCAGAGCGACGAGCTGAGAAGGCTCTGCGGGAAGGGGGATGCTCGCATCGAAGACGTCCGCGTTCTGCTCTACGCGGGGGCCGACCCTAACGCGGCGGGGGAGCGCGGCCGCACCGCTCTGCACGAGGCTGCCCGGCGGGCGGATCCCGAGATCGTCCGTCTGCTGGTCGACGCCGGGGCCGACCTCGAGGCCAGGGACCAGAAGGGAGCGACGCCTCTGCACTGGGCTGCCTTCTCGGGGAGGTCGGAGAGCGCGAGGGTTCTGGTCGAGAAGGGAGCCGACATCGATGCCAAGGATCGCTTCGGCGCGACGCCGGACAGGTCGGCCAGGCTGGGGGAGCACCCCGAGACGGAGAGGCTGATCGTCGCGGAGCGGGAGGCTCGGGCCGTCCCCGAGTGCTCGGCCCAGGAATACAGGGCCGCGCGGAGGGGGGCGAAGGCCGCGTAGCTAGGGCGGGGAGAAGGACGAGAGGAGAGCCGAGGCTCTCCTTTCTTTCGTCTCTTCGCGCTCGCTTTTCGTCGTTGCGATTCTCCGCGCTCGCCTGTCTCCAGAATGGAATCCGTCGAAACGAGATCCATGAGGGAGAAGGTCATGAGCGAGACCAAGAACGCGAGCAAGGTCGGAGCGGTGTCGGAGAAACGCGCGAACGGCCGGTATTTCACCCTGGGCGACCCGTTCGCGGGGCATCCGGCGGTCGAGCGGCTTCTCGCCCTGCTTCCCGAGACTCCTCGGGTCGTCGAGCCTTGCGCGGGGATGGGGCATCTGGCCCGTTCGTTCCTTCGGGCGGTTCCCGGAGCCGAGGTCGATATGTTCGATCTGGTGCCGCGTCGGGCGGACGAGACGGAGTGCGGCCTGCCGGTGCGTCGTCGCGACTCGCTGGCCCGCTTCCCGAAGGGCTACGACGTCGTGGTGATGAATCCGCCCTACCTGTCGAAGGTCAGCGCTCGCCGTCTCGGGGTGCCTTTCCCGGAGACCGAGCTGGAGGACCTCTACGAGGTGGCTCTGGAGGGGGCCCTGCGGGAGAGTCCGTACGTCCTGGCCGTCCTGCCGGGGTCTTTCGCGACGTCGAGAAGATTCCGCGACCGTTTGGTCGCCGTGATCGCCATGAGCCAAGGGCTGTTCGGCGACACGGAGCATCCGTCCTGCGTGGCCCTGTTCGGGCCTGACGAGACGGACGACCACGAGGTGTACGTCGGGGAGCGTCTCGTCGGCACGGCTCGCGCTCTGGCCGCTCTGGAGCCGTCCCCGGCTCGGTCGCTGGGCGTTCGCTTCAACATCCCGACGGGGGAGATCTCCTTCCGAGGGGTGGACGCGAAGAAGGGCGGCATCGGCTTCTACGCGGGGGACTTCGTCGCCCCGTCGGAGGTCAGGTCCTCGTCGAAGTTCGCGACGCGGATAGAGCTGCCGCAGGGTTTCGCCCTCCCGGTCGAGCGCGTCATCGAGCGCGCGAATCGGCTGGTGGCCGAGTATCGCGAGCGGACGTCCGACATGGGGCTCTGCGCGTTCCGCGACGAGCGTCGCCGGATGAGCTTCGGGCAGGCTCGGGCCTTCCTCTCGCTTGCGGTCGAGGAGCTGGAGCGGGAGGCCGAGGCGGTCGCACGGGAGGACCGGGCGTCGGAGAATGCAGAGAGCGTCGATTTCGCGGGTTCGCCGAAAGCGACAATCCCCGGGAAGACCCGGGGACTCGATGATTTCTCCGACGCGTTCGTCGGCCTCGCTCCGTCAGGGGCATCTGGCTCCGGGGACTCTGTCCGAACACCAGCCTCGCTGGTACGACTGCATGCACGCGTCGCAGACGATCGACCCGTACTCCGGCTCATGGACGGATCCGGGGGGAGGAGTCCATGGGGTGGCTTGGATGGGAACGACGGCTCGGCGCAGCTCAGCGGCGATCTCGAGGTTGGGTTTAATGACTGTTTCGGGTCCTTTCATGCTCCGTCTCCTTTCTCTTGGGTTGCGGCCTCGATGGCCGGAGTCTCCCCCTAGCCTCCGAAGCCTTCCGTCCAACCTACCTCGTCCGTTTCCCGAAGATAAGAGGGGGAGTCATCCGTCCGTCCGAAACCGGGTTATTCCCCCGACGGACGGCCTGGCCTCTCGCGCGTACGCGCGGGAGACTGGGGGAAACGACATAGGGAGGAGGCATGGCTCGGAAAGGAAAGGGAGGAGGGAGCGCGGGGAGGGTGGCCACGCCGACGGCCCTCGCCGGATTCGTGAAATGCGAGATGCAGGAGTATCTGCGGTCGAGGGGCGAGGACTCGTCGACGGAGGAGACCCGGGCGGCGGCGGAGGCCGGCACGCGCGAGCACGAGCGGTGGG
>CAZWRQ010000177.1:4317-10438 GCA_964636395.1 uncultured Holophagales bacterium | reverse complement strand
GCGCCGGCGCCGGCGCATCCGGTCATGAGGAGCGCGGCGAGGAGGACGCCGCCTCGTTCGTGGATCTCTCTTCGCATCAGGTCTCCCTCCGTCATCGGAAGGTACGGGCGCGCTCCGTAAGGGTCGGTTCACGGAGTGCAAAGTTCTGCAAAGGCCGGCGCGGCGGGCGGCAGCGAGCCCGCTGCCGCCGTACCATCGCGACAGTGGGTGCCATCGGAATGGACGCCGTGGGCATGAACGCCAGGGGATGGATCGAATGACGCGCGTGCTGCTCGTCGACGATGACGTCGCCCTCGCCGGGATGCTCCGTGAGTACCTGCACGGCGAGGGCTTCGACGCGACGACGGCTCACGACGGCGAGGCCGGCGTCGAAGAGGCGCTCTCAGGGCGATACGCGATCGTCGTCCTCGACGTCATGCTTCCCCGGCTGAGCGGCGTCGAGGCGCTCCGCCGTATCCGCGCGCAAAGCCGCGTACCGGTCCTCATGCTCACCGCGAAGGGGGACGACGTCGACCGGATCGTCGGCCTCGAGCTCGGCGCCGACGACTACGTCCCGAAGCCCTGCACGCCGCGCGAGCTCGTCGCGCGCCTCAGGGCCATCCTCCGTCGCTCGGAGGCGGGCGCGGCCGGCCCGGGCGGGCCCGTCACGACAGGGCCGCTCTCCCTCTGGCCCGAGCGGCGGCATGCGGAGTGGGAAGGACGGCCGATCGACCTGACGAGCACCGAGTTCAACCTCCTCGAGGTCCTCGCGCGGAACGCGGGCCGCGTCGTCACGAAGGCGGAGCTTTCCGAGCAGGGGCTCGGCCGGCCGCTCGCCCGCTTCGACCGGAGCATCGACGTCCACATCTCGAGCCTCCGGCAGAAGGTCGGCCGGCTCGCCGACGGCCGCTCCTACATCCAGACCGTCCGCGGCCTCGGCTACCAGCTCGTGAGGGAGTGAGGAGATGGGCCGGTTCTTCTGGAAGTTCCTCCTCTCGTACTGGGCCGCGCTCCTCCTCGTCGTCCTCGGAATCGGGTTGACGACCTGGCTCTATCGGCTCGCCGACGAGGGCCGGGACGCGTCGCTCGAGAGCGGCCCGCGTGCGACGTTCGTCGCCGAGTCTGCCGCTGCCACACTTCGCCACGGCGGGGTCGCCGCGCTCCGCGGCGTGATGGAGGAGTGGCGCCGGCACGGGGGCGTGGAGCTCTACGCCGTCGACGCTTCCGGCCGGGATCTCTTCCGCCGCCCCGTCTCCCCGGACGTCCTCGAGCGCGCCCGCGCCCGGGCCGAGTCCGACCTGGAGTGGAAGGGGGCGCGCCGCGTCGACCTTCCCAGCGGCGAATCGTGGATCCTCTTCGTCCCGATCGGACACCGGTCCGGTCTCGCGCGCTTCTTCCGCGCAGGCGCCCCCCCTTCACCCTGGGTCCCGCTGGTGGTCGGCGCCGTCGTCAGCCTCGTCTTCGGCGCCGCGCTCGCGTGGTACGTCGCGCGGCCGATCCGCCACCTCCGCGCCGCGTTCGCTTCGCTCTCGGCCGGACACCTCGAGACGCGCGTCGCCCCGCTGATGGGACGGAGGCGCGACGAGGTGGCCGACCTGGGCCGCCACTTCGACGAGATGGCCCGGCGGATCCAGTCTCTCGTCGGCGCACAACGCACCCTCCTCCACGAGGTCTCGCACGAGCTTCGCTCCCCGCTCGCGCGCCTCCAGGCCGCGACCGGTCTCGCGCGCCAGAACCCGCAGAAGCTCGAGAGCTCGCTCGAGAGGATCGAGCAGGAAGCCGAACGGCTCGACGACCTCGTCGGCCAGCTCCTGACGCTCTCGCGCCTCGAGGCCGGCGTCGCCGACGCCTCGCGAGCACGCCTCGAGTCGACCGACCTCGTCGACCTCGTCGCCTCGATCGCCGCCGACGCCCGCTTCGAGGCCGAGTCGTGCGGCAAGGACGTCGTCTTCTCGAGCCACGGCGAGACCGTGGCCGACGTCCGCGCCGAGCTCATCGGCCGCGCCGTCGAGAACGTCATCCGCAATGCTGTGAAGTTCACGGCCCCCAGCAGCGCCGTCGAGGTGACGGCCGGACCCGAAGATCCCGGCGGCTCGTTCCTCGTCCGCGTCGCGGACCGCGGCCCCGGCGTCGCCGAATCCGACCTCGACGCGATCTTCGAACCCTTCTACCGGGGAGCCGCCGGCTCCTCCGGCCCCGGCTTCGGCCTGGGCCTCGCGATCGCCCGCCGCGCGATCGCGGCCCACGGCGGTCGGGTCGACGCCCGGAACCGCCCGGGCGGAGGGCTGGAGGTCGAGATCCGGCTCCCGGTCTGGGCACCGGGCCTGCTACCGCATCGCAGCGCTGTCATAGCTCCTTAGAAATGTCACCCTCTGGAACTCGATAGAAGTGTCCGTCTCGCCGGGAGTCTGGGGCCTGCCGAGGGGGTGAGCGGGGTTGATTCGTGTGGGAAACGCGCCGCGTTTTCCAAGCGCCGGTGGGAAAGCGGAGCTTTACCACGGGCGCGGCACGCATCAACGCCGCGGGAAACTACCGGGAAGAGTGGGCGAGGAGCTGTCGCCGGGCGTCGGCCTGGCTGCGGGTCATGGGCGCTCTCCACGGGTGATTCAGCGCTGGGGAGGTACGGGGAGTCGGGCGTCCGGGTGTCGGCTGCGTCGAGGGCGGAGTCGGGCGGGGTGGCCGGAGGGGCAGCTCGTGGAAGTCCAGCGGGTGCTCTTTGTGAAGGAACTGGCGGCTGCCGTCGAGGCGACGGCGTAGTAGCACCCGGTCTCCCCGGCGTGGCAGCCATCGAAGCGGACCGGTGAGCTGGAACCACTGTCCCGCGAAGACGACCGTCCCGTCGTTCTGGACGCTGCGCCAGTCCTCCAGCGCGAAAACGTCTTCCAGGCGCACCCCCCTGGGCACGGGGCGATGCAGATCAACGGGGCTGGCCGGCGGGGAGGCGAACTTCTCGTTGATGCTCTGCAGGAAGCCCGCCTGCAGGAACTCGTTGGCCTGCTCGATGCCGCGGATGCCGACCAGACGCATCTCCTTGACGAGACGGTCCTGCAAGACGCCGTGCCGCCTCTCCACGCGCCCCTTGGCCTGGGGGCTGGCGGCCGGGATGATCGCGATCCCCAGCTTGTGACAGGCGCGGCCGAAGGCCGTCAGAGCCGGCTGGCCGGCCAGCTGCTCCTCACGGCTCGGCTCGCGCGGGGTGACGTAGACGGTCTTGCGATCCGTGTAGAGGGCCCGCGGGATCCCGTAGCGCTCGATCCAGCTCCAGAGCACCCTCATCGCCCCTTCGGTGGTCTCCTGCTCGAAGAAGCGCCCCGTCATGCAGCCCGTCGCGTCGTCGACCATGTCGATCAGACAGGGCCGCTCGTCCGTCTCGAACCACGCATGGAAGCTCCCGTCCATCTGGACCAGAGCGCCGAAGTGCTCCTTGCGCGGCCGCCACCGCCGATGAGGGCCCCTCTTGCGGTGGCGCTTCCAGAGCCCTTCGGCGATCAGCAGCCGTCGCAACGTCTCGGCATCGATCTTCAGCCCCGCCTCCGCCAGCTTCTCGGCCGCCAGCGTCGGCCCGAACCCCTCCAGACGCTCGCGATACATCTCCAAGCACTGCCCTCTCGTTTCCTCGCTCAGCGCCCGATTCGATCGCCGCCCACGGCTCCGATGCACCAAGCCCCGTGCTCCCTCGGCCTGGTACCGCCTCCAGATTCGCCGGCTCTGTCGCTCGCAGATCCCCAGCCGCTCCCCGGCCGCCTTCACCGTCTGCTTGCCCTGCTTGACCTGCTCGAGCTCCACCAGCCGCTCCCGCTCCTTGCCGCTCAACGCCACCACATGCTCCATTCCGGTCCCCCAGCCCGGACATTTCTATCGAGCTGGCACCGTGACATTTCCATGGAGCTTCGACACGCGCGATACGACCGCTTGACGCCTTCGGGCCGGTCCCCTTATCCTCCGCGGTCCCGGCACGTGTGCCGGAGCGGGTCTTTTGAGAATCAGATCCGGGTCGAGGGTGGGGCCGAAGTACCTCTCACGAGGTCCCCTGCCGGTAGCCCTGGAAAGCACGTAGGCGCGTAGCTCAGTGGGAGAGCACTACCTTGACACGGTAGGGGTCAGCAGTTCGATCCTGCTCGCGCCTACCATTCCGCTTTCCTCTGCGTTCGCAGGCGCTTAGCTCAGCCGGTAGAGCACTTCCTTCACACGGAAGGGGTCAGCGGTTCGAGTCCGCTAGCGCCTACCATCCCGCTCCCCCCTCCTCCCAGAATCCGATCTCGAATCCCCGCCACCACGAGATGGAGGAGGTCGTCGCCATGTCCGCCAACGCCGAAAACGTCGTCCGCCTGACCCTTCCCGACGGTTCCGTCCGGGAGGTGACTACGGGCACGACGGGCGAGGCGGTGGCGGCCTCCATCGGCGCCCGCCTCGCGAAGGACGCGCTCGCCGTCAAGGTGGCCGGGAAGGTCCTGGACCTGAAACGCCCGATCACCGAGTCGGGGCCGTTCGAGGTGATCACCCCGAAGCACCCCGACGCGCTCGAGGTCTATCGCCACTCCACCGCCCACCTGACCGCCCACGCCGTGAAGCGCCTCTTCCCGGGCGTGAAGATCGGGATCGGGCCGGCGATCGAGAACGGCTACTACTACGACTTCGACCCGGGCCGCGCCTTCACCCCGGAAGACCTCGAGCGGATCGAGGCCGAGATGCGGAAGATCGTGGCGGAGGACGCCCCGGTCGAGAGGCTGGAAATGTCGAAGGCCGAGGCCGTGAAGGTTTTCGAGGAGCAGGGCGACCACCTGAAGGTGGAGATCGTCTCCGGTATCCCGGAGGGCTCGCTCTCGTGCTACCGGCAGGCCGACTTCATCGACCTCTGCCGCGGGCCGCACGTCCCCTCCACGGGGAAGCTCGGCGTCTTCAAGCTGACTCACGCCGCCGGCGCCTACTGGAAGGGCGACGAGAAGAACCCGATGCTCCAGCGGATCTACGGCGCCTCGTTCCTCTCCCAGAAGGAGCTGGACGAGCACCTGCTGCGCATGGAGCAGGCCCGGGCCCGCGATCACCGCAAGCTCGGCAAGGAGCTGGGCCTCTACCTGTTCCACCCGTGGGCGCCCGCCTCGCCCTTCTTCCTCCCGAAGGGGGCGACGGTTTACACGCTCCTCGTCGACTACATGCGGAGCCTCTACCCGAAGTACGGGTACACCGAGGTCGTGACCCCGCAGGTCTACGACGTGGAGCTCTTCAAGAAGTCGGGGCACTACCAGAACTACCACGAGAACATGTTCTTCACGGTGGCCGACGAGCGGGAGTACGGCGTCAAGCCGATGAACTGTCCGGGCCACTTCCTGATGTTCTCGCAGCAGGCCTTCTCCTACCGCGACCTCCCGGTCAGGTACGCCGACTTCGGCAGGCTCCACCGCTACGAGCGCTCGGGCGTGACCCAGGGGCTGACCCGGGTGCGGACCTTCTGCCAGGACGACGGGCACCTCTTCGTCTCGCTCGAGGAGATGCCGGCGGAGATGGACCGCTTCATCGACCTGATCGACGAGGTCTACGGCGCGTTCGGCTTCACGGACGTGAAGGTCGCGCTGGCGACCCGCCCCGAGAAGTACATGGGGTCGCTCGAGAATTGGGACCTTGCCGAGAAGGCGCTCGCCGCGGCGTTCGAGCGGCGCGGCCGGGCGTACGAGATCAACGCCGGCGACGGCGCGTTCTACGGGCCGAAGCTCGACTTCCAGGTCACCGACGCGATTGGGCGCGCCTGGCAGCTCGGGACGCTCCAGGTCGATTTCTCGAACCCGGAGCGGTTCGACCTCGAGTACACGGCCGAGGACGGCACCAAGAAACGGCCAGTCGTCCTCCACCGGGCTGTCCTCGGCTCGCTCGAGCGGTTCTTCGGGATCCTCGTCGAGCACACCGGGGGCGACTTCCCGCTCTGGCTTTCCCCGGAGCAGGCACGGGTCATCCCGGTCTCCGACAAGCTCCTCGCCTACGCCCGTTCCGTGGCCGACGAGCTGCGCGCCGCGGGCCTCCGGGTGACGGTGGACGAGCGGAACGAGAAGCTCGGCGCCAAGATCCGTCACGGCGAGCTCGAGAAGGTGCCCGCGCTCCTCGTCGTCGGCGAGAAGGAGCGCGGGCACCTTCTCGAGCTCGCCGTGAC